>JAGVYD010000009.1 GCA_018303405.1 Candidatus Woesearchaeota archaeon
AATGCCAATGTGATAAGGGCATATGCCTACGACGATGTCGGGAATTATGCTGTCTCCGACAGCATAATGGTTGTGCATGATAATGTGAAGCCTGGCATGGCAGGAATATATCCAGTTGCTGCGACAAGCATTAATAATCCAAAGCCAACAATCAAGGCTTTTGCCTCGGACTATGGAACCGGACTGAATAGCTCAAGCGGCTCATTCTCAATAAGGGGAGCAACATTCAGCTCTAATGAAGGTGTCAAGTTCGAGGGGGATGCGACTTATGGAAACCTGTCGTTCTATTATTCCATGGGATTGCTGGCTTCGCCTGATGGGAAAGCCGCAAGCTATGACTTAAGTGCATTGATGAAGGACAACGCGGGTAATTTGGGCAGCGTTGCATGGAAATTCTTCTATGATCCCAATGCACCAATCATGACATCTGTTTATCCGGCAGACCAGTCATTTATAATGGAGCCCAGCCCGATTGTGTCTGTTGCATTCAACAAGAAAATAGAGCAGATAGATGTAAGGATAGAGAACAATGACACTGTGACTTCATTGCCCATGATTGAAAATACAGGATCGCAGTCATTTAAATTCAAAAATGATGGCTTAACCCTTGAGGGAGAAAGCACATTGATGGTAGGAGTGACCGACACGGCAGGCAATTTTGCGCCTTATGCAACAAGGTTCTATGTTGATATGGACTTGCCTGTTGTGGAACTTGACAGGATCCTGCTCACAAATGCCACATCGATAACAGTCAATGGCAGGTATGCTGACAGATATGTTGACAAAATTGAGCTGGTGTCGCCAGCGTCGCAATATAGAAAGATTACTTATGGCGTTGACGCTGATGACCAGGGAACTTTCAGCTTTGACAGCATTGCCTTGCCCAAAAACACGCTGAATGCCATTGCTGTCAGGATTACAGACAAAGCAGGACGAACATACCAGGACACATTCAATATTGAGCAGGATTCAACACCTCCTGGCCTGGCATTCACAATCCCAACCCTGTCCAGGATTGCTGAAATTCCAATTGCCGGGACAACCGACGGCATGATTATCAAGCTGTATGTTGATGGTGATTTCGTCAAGGAATTAAGAATAATTGACAATGAATTTGCAGATACAGTCACTCTGCCAACTGATGGAATCCATAAAGTGGCCATTGCTGCGTTTGACGCTGCTGGCAACAAGGCTTATGCAGAAAAAACAGCAAGGCTTGATACACACGTGCCGATTGTTGATGCTGTTGAACCTGCTGCAGGTGAAGTCCGAAAAGATGCCAGTGCCATACGCGCTTACTTGTCAGATGAGACAGGGGGAAGCGGCCTGGATTTCACCAAAAGCAAAATAATCCTGACAAAAGACGCAGTGGAAATAGAAGGGACACTCAGCAACGACGGAAATTCGAGGGTGTCTTTTGCACCATCAGCGCTGCTTGCTGACGGCAGTTATATTATCAGTGTTGTTGCTTATGACAAAGCTGGAAATGCCGGAACAGAGTTTGCCTCAGCTTTCAGCATTGACTCAACCGGGCCAAACATAATTATAGACATGCCAGCGGAAGCACTGACCTACACAAATGCCAGCAACATCAGGATTGCAGGAAGGGTGGATGCCTCCATAGGCAAGACAATCCTTGAAAGTGCTGTGCTACACAATGGTGCTGCGACACCAATCACTTCGCCATTTGATTATTCCCTGGCTTTGGCTGCGGGACAGAATAATGTAGTTATCTATGCAAAAGACAGCACAAATATTGAAGCAAGCGTGCTGAGACAGGCAATACAGGACATGGCATTGCCAACAATCAGCATACTGAACAGGGAATCAGTTGTGAATGTTGATACAATTGAAATTTATGGAGCCTACAGGGATAATTATCCACTGCTGCCCAATGCTGTGATTGTGAAAAACCTCATGACTGGCCAGTCTGTTGAGGCAGATTTATCGTCCAATAGCGCCTATCGCACATCTGTCAGCCTTGTTGAAGGCCCGAACAGGATTAGGGCGACAGTGACTGACAGGTCAGGCAATGTGAATTCTGCAGAAATGGTTATTGTCAAGGATACATCCGCTCCGGTGATAATTGTAACATCACCGGCCCCATTGCCATATGTTACAGGCTCAAGCATGGTCAATGTGACCGGAAGCGCGAAATCCAACAATACTGCCGGGACAATTGTCAAGCTGTTTGTAAATGGAGGGCAGAAAGCGAGCAAGACCCTGACAGAGGATGGCTTGTTCAGCTTCATGAACATTGCAGTAATCGATGGCGCCAATGAAATGCTCATAACAGCAACCAAACAGGGCCAGACCGGAATGTTTGCCTTCAATGTGACAAGCGACCGAACAGGGCCAGTTATCCAGATTGTACAGCCATCTGTTTACCCTGAAGGAAGCTATGACGCGTACACAAGCCTGGACAGGAACATACCAATCCAGCTGAAGACTGATGAAAATGCAAATTGCGCAATTAAGCTGAGAGTGACCGGGGCATCGAGCATTGCAGAATTTGCGCCGGGAGGAACTGAGCACAAGTTTGAATACCCATATGTATTGCCAGCTGGAATCAGCACCTTTGACATGACTTGCGCCGATACCTTCAACAATGTGAATACCAAGCTGATGAGGCTGCATGTTGACATTTCTGACCCCAAGATAAACAGCGTGGCAGTGGCTCCAAATCCTGTTATGCAGTTCACAGAGCCATTGACAACAATGACTGCAATTGCTCATGAGGCAGTCAGGTGCAGATATGTTTCCAATCTGACATCAGGCATACAGCCAATTGACAATCCTGTGAGAAAGGAATATGCGTACAGCGTCGGAAAGCAGTTTGACACGCTTGGCTATACCTCGGTAAATGTCAGGAGCATGATTGCCGAAGATGACTTCGGCTCAACCCTGAATGGAACCTTTGGATTCTATGTTGTCTGCAAGGACATTTCAGGCAGGATAACTTCCAATGTAATGAAATCGGACATTGAAATTAACTTTGACTGGCCGCTGCTAATAATGTCGCAGGGGCCGGCTGGCTTGATTAACAAGAAAAATGCAACGCTATATGCTTCCACGAACATCAATGCAAGCTGCGACGGGATAAAGAGCCTGTTTGAAAGGGTTTCCATGCAAAGCAGGTATGTTGGAGGCCCATTGAAACTGGAGGCATTCAACCATACTGCATTCCTCAGCAACCTGGACGACGGCGATTATGAATACACAATCACGTGCACTGATGCTTCAAATTCAGCAAAGACTGCCAGCTCACAGGCGAGGTTTACTGTTGACACGCAGACTCCCGCACCAATATTTGCAAATCCGACTCCTGATATGCCAACTGACCAGAATGCAGTTGAAGTGAAAGGCATAGTGGAAGTGAACTCAAGCGTCAGGATATTTGTGAATGGCATTGCTGTTGGATGGGCAGATGTGAATGGCACAGAATTCACGCTTTTGGTTGGGCTGCCGTGGGACGGCTGGAACACAATCATGGCCGAAGTGACAGACCGGGCAGGAAACAGGAATTCTGCAAGCACCACTGTTGTTTATACCACAAGGGCGCCGGTCATCTGGCCCGGGTACCCAGATGAGGAAAGTGTGAACGGCCTCACTGTCCGTGAGATTATGGCGTGGGCATACACGGATTGGGGAATTGATTTGAACCACGACCTGTCAAGCATTAAATTGCACAATAGCCATGGAATCATTGCAGATGCTGGCACGGTTTTGATAGGCGACGATGGCACAATAGGGCTGGTGTTGTCCTCGGCTTACGATCCATTGCCAGAAGAGAATTACACTGTTGAAATAACTGCAACTGATGTTTTAGGCAGGACAACAACTTATAGCTATCCGTTCAGTGTTGACCTGAGCGGCCCGATTATCCAGCTGACAAGCCCGAAAACAGGCGCGAGCGTTACAATTAATACGCCGAATGTAAATGTTGCAGGAACAATTACCGGCTCATCAAGGATTTACTCAGCGAATCTCACCCTGAACGGTGGCACAGCAATTGACATTCTGAATTATTCAAATACCGGCACAATGTCATTCAAAGTGCCCAGCACATTACGGGAAGGAGTTAACACATTCACGATAATGGCAAGCAGTGAGCTGGGAAGGCTCCCGCGAATTGGCACTTACACAGTCATGCTCGACACTGTCGGGCCAATAGGCACTGTTGAAGTTGATGACATGCAGGCTCTGGAGCCGGGAACTGACAAGCCGATGACAACAAGCAATCCGAGGCCAGCCATAAAGGTTTCATTTGGGGAATTAGCGAATTACAGCAATGCCAGCTTTGCCCCTTATCCGCCCGGAGCGCCAATTGGACTGTCATTGGTTGAGAATTCAGGGAACACATTCTTTGTGTTCAGGCCAAACAATGACCTCAATGAAGGGCAGTATAGATTTAACATGTGGGCAAGGGATGAGATTGGAAATCCAGGAAAAACTGAAAGCATAATGGCAGTCAACTTCAGCTTCAATGTTGAGCTGCAGGAGCCGCCAAATGGCAGGAGCCAGACAAGCATATTCAACATAACATTCAGGACCTCGCAGAATGCTTCATGCAGGTATGGCTTCATAACCAGCAGGCCCTTTGCATCCCAGGAAATGTTTGACTATACTAATTTCAACCAGCATAAGCTGTACAATTTCAGCCTCGGCACTTCAGGATTCAACGGGGATAATTTCTTTGTAATCTGCAATACAACAAGCGGGATAAGAGGCAGCAATGGGGAATACAGGTTTGCGTTCACGCAGGACAGCGTGCCCCCTACAATTACTGAATTGTATGCTACGCCAAACCCTGTAAGCGAATGCACTGCAACCGGCTGGAGCGGCTGCACGCTGATGACCGAAGTGACTGCAATTACAGATGAGCCAACAAAATGCAGGTATGATGAGGACCTGCAGGATTTCAGCCAGATGAGGCATAACTTCGGCAGCTTCAACAAATATTCATTGACAAACAAGGTCAACATTACCTTCCCGGATGAAGGGGACTATGACTATTTTGTTTCATGCCAAGACCAGACATGGCCGGCTTTGGACAGCATGACAAAACCGCTGGCAGTTGCAGTGGACACATCAATACCATTTACAATAATTGAAACCGGGCCAGAAGGATTTTTCTCAACAGGCTCTGTTACATTGACTGCCAGAACCAACAAAGCCGCTGATTGCGCATTCTACACCCATGCAGGCGGCCTGGTCTCGCCAAAGAGCTTTGGCAGGACAAGCCACTCAGTTGTGTACGCAAATTCGCAAAGCGGAACCATGTCCTTCCAGGTAAATTGCTCGACACTGTCTGAGCTTGCGCACGCTGAAATTTCCTTTGTGAGCGACAAGACACCGCCTGTTTTCAAGTATGTGAATGACAGCGCAGCTGCCGGTGACCCTGGCAAAACAAATCTTGACGATGAGCTGAGGGTCAAATTCCTCGCGGAGGACGAGGAATCGGGAATTGATTATTACCAGTATACAATTGAAAACAGATCAAACAGCATGATTATTGCATGGATTAAGACAACAGATGATGACACCTGGATTGAGGTTGACAACCTTGAGCTAACCAATGGGACTTACAAGTTCAGGGTCAATGCGACAAATAAGGCCGGCCTGAGCACTGTTGCATTGAGCGACGGCATTGTTGTTGACACCTCATACCAGCCATACATTGCACCTACCTGCACCGACGGCATAATGAACCAGGGAGAAAAAGGAATAGACTGTGCAGGGCCATGCTCCCGAAAGTGCCCATTGGACAGCGAATGCAACAGCAATGGTGACTGTGCTTCAGGCTACTGCGATATCAGCGAAGGCAAATGTGCAAAATCACTCTGCGAAAATGGAGTATTGGACACCAACAACGGCGAAACAGCAATTGACTGCGGCGGCTCATGCCAGAAGAAATGCAGCCTCGGCCAGGCATGCAGCATCAGCAGCGACTGCAGCAACAATTATTGCAACCCCAAGCTGAGAATTTGCGCTGTGGAAAGCTGCACCGATGGCATCAAGAATGGCGATGAGTCTGGAATTGACTGCGGAGGAAGCTGCGATAAATGCGAGGAAGGAGAATCGTGCAGGAGTGATGATGACTGTGAATCAGACTATTGCGGAGAAACAAGGACTTGCGGGCCTGAGCCTGATGAGCCAGGCAGTGAAGTGCCTCCCGAGGATGTGGACACAGATGGTGACGGGATACCTGACCTGATAGAAATACAAATGGGCTCAAACCCGAACCTGGATGACGCTGATGAGATAAATCAGGAAACAGGCAGAACATACAAGGAAGACTATGATCTGCTCCTGGAACAGGAAAGGCAGGAGAACCAGGGAGGAGCAGGAACTGAAGTCCCGCCGCCAGAGCCGGTTAAGGGATGGAGCATCATGACATACCTGCTGTTGCTGCTGCTGGTCATACTCCTGGGCGGAGGAGGCTATTATGTTTATACAACTTACTTCCAGGAAAAGAAGGCGCCAATAAGGCCGGGAATGCTGCAGGGGCAAAGGCCTGGCATGCTGCCTGGAGCAGGAAGGCAGGGCATGGGGCCTGGAATCCTGAAACCTGGCATGGCACGGCCGGGAATGCTGCCGGGGCAAAGGCCATTGACACCGCAGATGAAAGCCCTGATGCAAAGAAGAGCCCAGGAGCGCCTGCAAAAAAGAAAAGGAGTTTTCCAGGCATTCGCTGAAGGGCAGGCAACAAAGACGCAGGCGCGGCCAGGGGAAATCCGGCCAGTCGATGCGGGCAAGCAGGGAGTGGAAGCTGGGCCAACAGAAAAAGGCAAGGCCAAAGAAGGAGAGGCGCCAAAATGGGACCAGGGAATTGACCAGCAGCAGGAATGGCTTGACCTAAGGGAACTTACGCCTGGAAAGATTGTTGCGAAGATTACAGAGAAAGGCAAGGACATATTTGACCAGCTCGCAGACTTTGCAGGGTTGTCCACAGCGGAACCAAAAAAAGGCGAAACCAGAATAGGAAAGGAAACAAAGCTGCCTCAAGAGGCGCAGGAGAAGCCAAAAACACAGGCAGCTCCGGAAAAAAGTGAAGGCAAAAAGCCTGTAAGTGAAGCACCAGAAAAGCCCGAAGCCGAAGAACAGGCAGAGAAAAATAAGAAGGGCAAGAAAGAAAGAACAGATGAGGATATTTTTGAGGAACTGAGAAAAACTGCTGAGGGCAAGGATCAAAAGTGATGGGCTGATACAATTATTGAGATTGTGCTTATTGAAAGTATATTTGCTGAAATTATGCATTAACTTGGAAATCATAATGGCATGGCAGGGCTGAAAAATGGGAAACAAAAAGATGGCAGGAAGTGCAGCGACAAAAGCGCAAATGCTGAACAGCCAGATATTTATCTACATCCTGGCAATGATTGTAACGTCGCTTATTCTCCTTTATGGCTATGATGCTATAGGCAAGATGAGGGAGCAGACAAAGACTGTTTCAACGCTCCAATTCAAGACTGACATTACGAATGCAGTTGAGTCATTGGGGTATGAATTCGGGACTGTTGAGATAAAGTCGCTATCAATGCCCGGTGAAATTATTGAAATTTGCTTTACCAGCCTTCCGAGCGACACTGTGAATCCGCCGCCGCCAGCAGGAGACCCTGCCTGGAATGGGTATCAGACAATTGAGGACAGTGTGTACAGCAGTGTTGAAAACAACATGTTTCTTTTGGGCAGCGGAATTTTTGACCCCCATTATATTGGGCCAATAAGTGTGGACAATGGCGCCCACCAGGGATTCAAGTGCTGGAGAAGCGTGGGCGGCAAGGTTAGGCTAAGGCTGGAAGCAAAAGGCAGGTTTGTCCTTATTTCAGATGCTCCCTAAGGCAATCAAAGGATACCTGATTAATCCTTAATCTCGGACAATGGAATCAAAAAAAGGGGTTATAGAGGTACAGTTCAACTGGATATTCATTCTTGTAGCAGGAGCACTCATTTTAACCCTATTTGTTGGGCTTGTGCAAAAACAGGGAACAATTTCCAACCAAAAAAGGGATGTGGATATCAGGGGAAAGCTGAATACCATCCTGGTGAGCGCCAAGCAAAGCGTTGGAACGCAGTTTGTTATTTCTATCCCAAAGACTGAAATAACATTTGGATGCAACGGCTATTCTGTTGGAGGCACAAATCCCTTCCAGCTCGGTGAAAGCTTCTCACCGAGCATGATTAAGTCCAGCGACAATACCCTCGTATTGCAGTCTTTGGACTGGAGTGTTCCATACAGGATCTCCAATTTCCAGTATATCCTGACGCCCGATGTAAGGTATGTTATTACCCCGGACTCAGCATATGTTAATGATGTGAGGAGGCTATTGCCCGATAACATAAGTGTCACATATTTCAGCGGCACTAATATTGCAGACTTGGGCGGCATGGATGACCTGAATAATTACAAAGTGAGGCTTATTTCGGTTGAAGAAGGCGGATCTGGAGGACAAAGGCCGTCTGCCTATGGGGGATTCGTTCCAGGATGGATTGTGGATATGAAGAAGGAAGATGTAACAGCGTTGCATGTGGTTGTGATGGAATCCCCGAGCGGAAATCCATTAAATGGGTGGGGCATTCTGGAATTCTACTCCTGGGACGGCTCAGGCTTTGTGCTTGACAAGGAATACAGATATGTAAAAAAAGAGACCATGCTCGGCGCCATTGTGACTGACAACCATGAAACCTTTGGGTGCGTTTTTGAGAGGGTAAAGTCAAAATTCAACATGGCTTCGGACATTTACAGAAAAAAATCAGAATCGCTTGATGGATTATACCAGTTTGGCGTTGCTGCGCCTTATGAAGGGCATTGCGCAATTCCGAGCCATTATACACTCGCAGTGTCAAAAATTGATGGCATGAAAACTGAAATGAACAAGATGCCCCAGCCTGACCTTGAACAACTTTACAACAAAGCCTACAAGGAAGCCGGCAACCTGGCCACCATGAACAGGGAATTGCTGCAAAAAAGCTGCCCGCTGATTTATTGATGGGAAAATGAATGGGGAAGCAATGGGAAAAAAAGCGCAAATAAGGATGAGTGAAAGCATAGCAATCATGATTGTGTTCTTTGTGCTTTTGGTATTCGGGATTGTATTCTATTCGCAAATAGAAAGAAGAAACATCGGTGTTGCCATTTCCAGCAGCCAGGACCTGAAGGCAGTTGAAGTTGCCCAGGTGTTTTCATTCCTGCCTGAAGTGCAGTGCACAAAAGAGAATATTGTGATAAACAACTGCTTTGACCTTATGAAGCTTGAAAGCCTGAGGCATTGGGTTGACCCCGACAATGCAGGAACCAATCCTGTCGAGCAATACTATTACCCCATGTTTCTCATGAGCAAGCTAACAGTCAGGCAGATATACCCTGATGCAGGGGAGATGGTGATATATGACCTGGAGCCGCCTGGAGGGGAGTGGACAAAAAGCGCCGCCACGCAGATTCCTGTTTCGCTTTACAATGCAACCGGTGACCCTGTTGCCGGGAGGCCGCCATTTTATGCATTCGGCTACCTAGAAGTGGAGGTTTTCAGCAAATGATGAGAACAGCCAATGGTGAGAATAATGCTAACTGAGGAAAATGCAAATGGCACTAAAAAATAAAAAGGCCCAAATGGAGATATTGGGGATTGCGGTGATAGTTGTTTTCCTGGCCCTCGGCATATTCTTCATTGTCAAGTTCAACATCCTAAACGAGCCGGAATCAGCCAAGAAGGTTTATACGCAAAGTGAATTGGCCTCAAATACAATAAGCGCAATGCTCGAGACAACTGCTGCAGACTGTTCAAACCTGAAACTGCTGGATATTATCATAGACTGCGCAGATTTCTATTCAAGCGACGGTGACATTGTGTGCAATACGGCAGGAGGGGTAGAAAACAGGTCATGCAGCTATGCTAGGCATACCATGGATTATATGCTTTCATCAACGCTTGAGTATTGGGAAAAGAATTATGTTTTCAATGTGACTACCCTGAGCGGGAGCAGTGTTTTCCCGGTCTATGGCCGCGCATATGGAAAATGCGCAGGGGAAAAAAGGCATGGACAGTTTTTCTTCCAGACAGGCACAGGAACTATGCTGGTGCAGCTGGATGTGTGCAGCTGATGGGATTGTTCAGATATGAAGCCAATGGCTCAGTTGAAAATATAGCCAGCATCAATATGCGATGGTTATTAAGCAGATTGGCCAAGTTGACAGGGGGATGTCCCTTACGGGGATGTCAACTCCTGCACTAAAGCAATTTACACCAGAGCCGATGCTGGCCGAAGCGAAGCTGAGATTTTCAACTGAGCAGAAGCCAACGATAAATTTAAATACTACTTGTAACTAAATCCCCATACAATGAAAGCCTTGAAAGAGGTGAGGTTTATGAATAAAAAAGGACAGGGAATTTCTCTTAATGTTATAATCATTGCAGCGATTGCCCTGCTTGTTCTCGTGATACTTTCAGTGATATTCATGGGAAGGATGGGCATTTGGAGCACAAAGAGCAAGGAATGCTCATCTGCAACAGGCGGAGCCGGTACATGCATGGAAGCCTGCGGAGGGGAATATCCCACACCAATTGACATCTATGAGTGCCCAACAGGGCAGCAATGCTGTGTTAAGCCAACATAAAGGCTTGACAGGCATTTTTTTAATTTTCTTTGTTTTATTATTATAGTTTTTATAGTTGGTTGTTAAAATGAATAAAAAAGGGGATATATCAATTACAACAATCATTGTGGCAGCAATAGCCCTGCTTGTGCTCATAGTTCTAATTGCAATTTTTACCGGGAGAATAAGCCTTTTTGGCAAGACTTATGACACTGAGACAACGGCTGCTCAGAGGTCTATTTGCGGTGTCGGGGGGGGCAGGTGCGTCAAAGGTGACTGCCCATTCCCATTGACGCAGGACAGTTCACGAGCGGACTGGATAGACTGCGCAACTGGCACTGAAATCTGCTGCAGGCCGGGCAGTTAGAGTTCTTTGAACCATTGAATTGGCAGTATGCGGAAGGCATAGGGCTTAATTCGGCCCTCATTCAACTGTGATAATGAGAGGGTTAATTTTCTCTTTTCCCCCATCGCAAAACCGAGAGCGGAGAAAGATTAAGCCGCTGGTACAACGACCGCGAATCATGTTGCTATAGGCCAATTAATTTTGGCTGGTGTGATAAGATCGCATTAAGCAATTATGACCGCAACTTTTATATACGCTTTGGGCTTGAATTCAGGCATGAAGTTAATGATTTTGGCAAACAAAATCCTGAAATCGCGGAAAGGCGACGAGGACAGTTCAGGGCTTTGGTCGCCAGCTGGCCTGATCATTGTCGGGACAGTGCTTGTGCTGGGATTTTTCATAATAGCCAAGATAATAGGGATATTGGACTAATCAGAACTTGCCCATATGATTGTGCCCAGATGCAAGATTGATGTGTGCACGAGACAAAGGAAAAATGAATATTTTTGTCCGGACAAAGAAAAAAAAGGGGAATATTGCAGTTATGCCTTATGTAATTCTGACAACTGTGTTTATATTAGTGTGGTCAATCTATATTGCCAATTTTAACCTGAAAGCAAAGGAAAGCAAGGAGGTTGAGGCATGCAGGTTCAGCGTTTTCAGGAACTCTGAGCTTAGGGCAGAAATACTGGCCAAGAAATTCATTGGCCTTGAAATCCCGTCTTCTGAAATTGCTGCAATTGAATGTCCAAAAAGAAAATTGTTAATTGACACAAAGATGACAAGCGCGTACGAAGACAAGGAATTTGGGGCCAAGGACCATATTGCCGAGGCCATGCGGCTATGCTGGTACCAATGGGGCAGGGGCAAATTATCGCCTTTTGACGAGAGCTTTTTTGACTCAAAAAATAAATTCTGCGCTGTGTGCTATGATGTAAAATTTGATGACTCGTTTAGCAGGAAATACGCAAAGCTGGACAATTTTCTTAACTTCCTGGCGCAATATAATGTCCCTGACGGCGGCACCAGGTATATCAACTACCTTACTAACAGCAACCATACTTGGGAGATTACGCAGGAAATGAAGCTGCAATTCATTGACAGCATTGACACAAGCAAGGATTACGCAATCTTGTACACCATTGACAAGCCTGGCACAATTGTCCAGAGCATGACAGGGGCTGGAGGCGCTGCTGTAGGCACGTATGCTGGCTGCAAATTCGGTGGATTGCTAACCCCTTTCCTGGGGCCTCTCGGAGTGGTCATAGGCTGTGGCGGCGGTTTTGTGATTGGAGGATATTATGGCTATGCAATCGGTGAAACAAGCCTTGTCGGGGACTCGAAAGTCATGCTTTTGCAGAGCAGCGTGCTGAGAGAGCACGGGTGTGATGTTCTCTACCAATAGCAGGTGTAATAAATGCCGGGAAAAAATGGGCAGGTTGCCGAGCAATTGACAACTGTCATTATTCTTGTACTGATATTGCTGGGAGTTCTTCTTGTGTTCCAGCAGAAAGTGTGGGACCTGAAAAAAATGGACAACCAGAAGGATATATGCAAAACAAGCGTGATGCAGTATGCCGCTGCAAATTTCCAGGGCCAGGAGTTTATTAGTGAGCTTAAATGCCCGACACAAAAGCTGGAAATTGTGGATAAGGATGAGGCAGACATTAAAGCCAAATTGGCAAATGCAATGTATGACTGCTTTGACCAGTTTGGCCAGGGAAAATATGCCTTGTTCACCGGCAAAGGCGATGGCAATTACTGCATCATCTGCCATGTAATCAGCTTTGACGCCAGAATGAAGATATCTGCAAAGAGCTTCAATGACTACCTTGCCCAGACAACAGTGCCAGGCACCAGCTACAAATACCAGACATTCCTGCTTGGGCACAAGACAGAGAGCGGCTGCGGGGAAGTTGAAGGCTACGGCCAGATTCATGACCAAAGCTATGATATAAACACTGAGCTGGAATATGCTACAATTTTTACCTATGGAAAAAAAGGCTACATGGGAAAGCTGATGACAAGCTTCACTTTTGGAGCTATAGGGATTGTGGCAGCAATACTCACTCCTTTTACCTGGGGGGGCAGCCTTTTGATGGCCTCACTGGTCATTGGCACAACAGGCACCACAGGCGCGATAATTGGCTATAATGCAGGCTGTGGTGAGCTCCAGGATTGGGATGCAGGCATTATCCTCATGCCTTATGTGCCTGAGGAATTGGTCAAGTTGGGATGCACAGAATTGCCTGCTGAGCAGTTTGTCCCCGGCCCCGCTGAGGAAGTGCCTTCATAATCCCGCACATAAACACAAAAAATTTATACTCACACGGCATTGACGGCATGTATGAAACGGGAAAAATTCTGTGGAAAAGGCCAGAGTACAAGCCTGTTGTTCTGGATAATATTTGCCGTGCTGCTGCTCCTGGCAGGGCTTGCATTTGTCTATTTCAAGTTTCAGCCCGCAACCAATGATATTTTCAAATTTTTCAAGTTTGGATAAGAAAACAAGATCAGCGCAAATTGCCTGGCAAAGCGGGCAAATGAACATTAAATATGGCAAAATTCCCTGGAAAAAAAGGGCTTGGATGGAGCACAGTCATCAAGCTGATTGTAGTGGCACTCCTTATCATTGTGATTGTGCCTTTTATCAAGTTTGGATATTATGACTGGGCAGAGATTGCTGCCAGGAACTTGGACCCCAACTGCCCCCAGCCAGAGAAATATTACATTAATACCATGGACACTATGCTTGACCAGGGAAAAAGCCAGGAAGCAGGAAAGTTCATGGCTGATTCATATGCATGCTTTAGGATTAAGCGCCTCAACCTTGACCAGCAAAAGAACTTTGAATTGGCTGAGGCCGTGGCTGCAATTGACAAGCAAAAGGCAGTTGACCTGTATCTCACTTATATAACGAGCTATCCAACAGGAGGCTACATTGACCATGCCAGGTTTGGGATATCCACTGCTTATTTTGACAGCGGAAACTGGCTGGGCGTCACACAGATGCTTACGTCTGTAACCGGAAGCCTGGGAAGCGAAGACAAAGATGACCAGAAAGAATTGATGCTGGCCAAGGCAAATTTTATGCTTGGGCAGAAAGACCCTGAGACTTATCCGGGCTATACGGAAACCGGAATCAGCCTCCTGCAGCAGTATTATTCAAAACATTATGGCGATGAAAAAGCAACAGCTGTGGCCTTTCTCTTGGCCGGATATTACTCCAAGGGACTGGATTATGACAATGCAATAAACTGGCTGAATGTGGTTGTCTCGGGTGACAATACAATCCTTGCGCTTGATGCGCAAAGCCAGATAGCAAACCTGTATTTCCTGAGGAGCAGGAATGAGCCTGCCAACAAAATCAATGATTTGAGGACATCAGTTGATGAGTATGGCAAATATGAGACTGAGGTGTATGCACGGCTTGAAAGCTCAGGGGTTGTCGATGATTGGAAAGATGGCAGGCTTGATACAATAAAGATGACACAGTGCAAAGTGCAGCATGAATTAGCTAATAATATAAAGACAGACAAGGAAGAGTATGAGAGAGCCAAGGAAATGTGCAACAAAATAGTCAAGGATTATTCCAGCAGCATATATAAGATTGAAGCAGAAAAATATATTGAGGAGCATATTATTGCGGACTGCAACAAGAATAACCTGGGATGTTAGGTGGTAAGAATGGGCATGATCTCAAAGGAAAGAAAAGGGGATATTTCGATTGAGGTGCTTATCTGGGCTGCGCTTGGATTGCTGGTCTTGATATTCCTGATATTCATATTCATGGGAAAAATTAATTTCTTTAACATGAATACCCCTGATGACTGCAAGGGGTCATGCATAAAGGCAACAGAGGACTGCCCGTCGTCCGGAATGCTGAGGGTATACACGAAAGACTGCCCGGATGTTGAAGAAGGGGAGACCAAGGTCAAGCAGGTTTGCTGCCAGGCATTGGGATGATGAAATCGCCCAACACAGTGATTAGGGCATTAATGCGGATAATCCGGTGAAACAAGATGGAAAACAGAAAAGGGGAAATGACAATCGAAACCCTGATTGGTTTTGCACTCCTGATAGTTGTGATTTTTGTGGTCATTTTCATCCTGATGGACAAATATGATTTTTTCAGGCAGAATACAAGCTGTGAGGCGCAGGGCGGCACATGCCAGACTGAAGAAAGCTGCGATTCCACAAGGGTTTACACCGGGAAATGCGACAGCGGAAAAATATGCTGCAGCCAGGAAATTGGAGGGGGGTAGTGCAAGCCAATGGGAAAAAACCACAGATTTATTTCAGGAAAAAGAGGGCAGCTTCTAAAATATTTGGGCATAATGATTATAGGCATTGTAGTACTTGTGATTATAATGTGGTACATCAAGACTGATATCAGCGACCCCCTGAATTATTTTAAGCCTGGAAAGATGGAAGAGACCAGGAGGGTACAGTTGCAGGTCCAGAAAGAAAATTGTGAGAAGTATGCTGCTGATGAATTTACAAACCTTGATGCGGATTTATGTGTGGACAGGTTTGACGCATGCCTGGGAGATGGCCTTGGAAATACTGCTGACATTGACAATGACAATATGCCTGACTTGTGCGAAAGCAACCCTGAAACCAGCAAGATTACAAGGTGCAAGGATTTTGAAGCTGTTGACAGTGGAGCAATACAGTGCTGCACGCAGGATTATGTGGAACTGTATGCTTCTGCAGTCGGCTATATAGAATGTGAGAAAGTTGGTCTTTTTGGCTAGGCAAAAGATTGAGCAACATGGGAATTTTTCCAATACTAAAAGCGGTGAAGCTTGGGAGGCATAAAAATAAGAAAGCGCAGGTAGCAAGGATGTTGCTCGAGTTGGGAGGCTTATTTCTTGCAGTGGTTGTATTCTTTGCATTTGTGGATTTTGGCGGGAAAATGCTGGGCATTTTCCTCAAGGACCCAAAAATTGAGCAAGCAAGGGGCAATTTCAATGCATTGGTCACGTACGTCAATGAAGCCATGGAGGAAGATGATGAATTTGCAGCCAGGTTCGGCAAGCCGATTACAATACCTGAACAGTTTGCAATAATCGGCTTTGACAGGGAGTATAACAACCTGCAGGCTACAACAACTTGTTATGGGAATACCAATGACAACGTAGACCTGATAGGAGGGACATATCTCAAGCCAACGGCATGCGGCAATAAGGCATGCCTTGTCCTGTTTTCAAAAAACATTGTGACACCATGGGACAAGGGAGTCAGAAGTGAGGGAGGGGATTGGGACTCAATCCAGGCACTCACAGACGAGGCAGTTGTGGCCTATGTGACCTTTGATGACGTTGAGCAGTTTTCAGGGACAGCAGAGAAAGACAGCGTTTTGTTTGACAATTGGGGAAAGATGAAACCTGACGATGACCAGTTTTACCATTACCTTGATTTGCCAAATGAGGGAAGCGACGAGTTTAATGATCTTTATGCATCGGAATACCTTATGCTTTTTGGAGAATGCTGGCCCAGGGAAGGCACACGCTGGGGAGTCAGGAATGTCTATGTTGAAAAATTCACAGCTACAACGCCATCCGGTGATAAGCACACACAGATTTACATAGCCAAGGAATCTGACACTACAACGAGGCGTTACAGCGAAATCAATGCCAGGATGGACTTCAAGGAATACATCGAAGCACAAAATTACTGCGAGGCCAGTGAAGGAGACATTTGGTGGAGCAGGAATGAGCCACATTATAATGAAAGGCTGTGCCAATGCGGCTATGCCAATATCAATCTGCCCCCTGGCTATATCATAAAAATCGAAAACGGCTGGGCAAGGCTGTATCTTCAGGCAAACCCTGAAAATCCTGATGATTTGACAGAGATCATGAATGAGCCGCTTACCGTGCCCATGCTGGGCAAAGCAAAAAACAGGATAATAATTATAGGTGACCAGCCTAAACTGGAGCTCGAAGGCTACCATAGCCTCCACATGCATAGGGTTGATGGCAGCATAGTGGCAAGCGACAACAGCCTGAGCGTCAGCGAGCAATGCACCCTGAGAAAAGAAGCTGAACAAATGGCCATCAGGACTTATCACTCATTCGAGGATGCGATTGGATATTACTATCCGGCCAATTTCAAGCTTCCCGATGATGCCCCGGCAGATTACCCGTGCATTATGGGAAGGTCTGCGTTTGAAGTTCTGCAAAGCCTGGACAAGGAATACAACCTGCTCCTGAACGAGGATGGGCAAAGGGAGATAAAGCTTAAGGATGATGAAGACAATGTAATCAAATCTGACAAGTCTGTTTTGCCGAACAGCCCGTGCGTTATTGACAGTTCTTTGGCCCTGAGCAATGTTGACATGTTCCACAGCTTCGGGGTTTATACCGATGACACTTCATTGACAGGCTTCCCCACATTTTTCCTTAAGGATGGCAGGTCATGCTTTGAGCTTATTGGCGCTTCAGATGGCAGCGGCACATGGATCAGGGATAGCCTTGGCCAGGAGCTCCCTGTGTGCAATTACAGGCAGATAAATCCGAAAATGGCTGAGAGGCTCGAATTGATAATAACAAAACTTAATGAGTGCCAAGGAGCTGCCTTTGGCGACTGCAGTGATGACATGGAAGCAATTAACGCTCCTGGCTATGCCATAATGCTTGAACAGCTGGAAGGGGTTAATGAGATTAGGATTGGCCTGCACCTCAATGGCTTTGCAGTGGACGAGCGGATAATTCATGGCAGTGTCTGCAGCGGGCAGCCATTGAAGGCAGACATCGTCACGCTTCCTTCTTCGAGCTCATACATTATGAGAAAAACAATTGATGAGGGAATTTGCTTTAATTCACTTAACTGAATTTCTGGAGCATTGTTTGGCACGCGCAACAAAAAGTATATATAGTGCATAAACAGAATCCGGCTATGCAAAAGAGGGCCAAAGCATGGCGCTGAGAAGCCTCAAAGGCAAGAAAGGGGATGCCAATGAGCAGGTACTTTGGGTACTTGGGGAAATGCTATTCGTGGTAACCTTCGGGGTGGCTGTTTTCACCTGGCTTTCTTCGCTGGAAAAAGACACTACCCTTGAGAAGAATTACCTGGCCAGGGACCTGAGCCTGGTTGTTGGCGCAGCCTACTCTTCACCGGGCGGGCTTGAATATGAATATGCGCAGACCCTCGTCAACCTGTCTGACTATAATTTCTTTTTCAAATCGCAAATTCTTTCTGTCAGCGAAAAAGCCGACAAGAAGAAAGGAAGCCTGTATTACTGGTATGCCGACAATAAAATCAGCAAGTCGTTTCTTGACAAGGAGCTTGACGGGCCAGCGACAATCAAGGTATGCAATTCTGGCGGAGAAGTGGTTGTTGGTGAAGAAGAATGCCTGAGCGTTGTCCTGCCAAAATGCCCCGAGGCTGAGACAAAGCTTGACAGAAAGCCTGTAATCATGCTGGACCCGGTGTTTGGAGGGGCAGAGACAGGCAAGACAAGCCCTGATGGCACCGCCAAGGAGGCTGAGATTGCGAGAAAAATAGCGCTTTCCCTTCAAAATTATGATGTGGCAGGGCATTTTACCATTATTCCCACAAGGGACCTGAATTTTGACCTTGCTGATGACCAAACCATGACAATTGACGACAGAAAAGAATTGCTTTCAAGGACAAGCTATGACGTGCTGGTGAAAATCAGCATTGGCGAATACAGCGATGACAGGACTGCTGTAAAGGTCTGGGTCCCGGATTTTGCAATAAGGAACATGCTCAATGAAAAAATGGGGTGCAATATCGGCAACATGCTCCTGCAAAATGTCCCTGACATTGCCTCAGCAAGCCCGCCGATTGAAAAA
The DNA here is from genome assembly GCA_018303405.1 of Candidatus Woesearchaeota archaeon. NCBI lineage: Archaea > Nanobdellati > Candidatus Woesearchaeota > Candidatus Woesearchaeota archaeon. The sequence goes on from JAGVYD010000009.1 coordinate 18,767, forward strand.
ATTGACCCATTGCTTAACCTGAAGGAAGAGCCAGGCGTTGTGGCAATTGAGCTGGAGCTTGGAAACATTAACAGCCCTGATGCAGAGCTGCTGTCGGCTCCTGGAAAAACCGCAAAGGCGATCTATGACGCACTGAAATTTTACTATGGAATCGATTAAATTGAGGAATTACAGCATGAAAAATACCATGGCAAAAACATCAAGAGGCAAAAAGAAAGGAGACATAACTTTTGGAACGCTCGTTCATGCCTTTATCAGGATTCCATTCCTTCTGATAGTGACTTTCTTCATTTATTTTGCAATAAGGGGGCAGATTGTAAACAATATTGATGTGCAGGGCGCTGAGATGGAGCTGTTTACACAAAGGATGATTTATGGAAGAAACAGCATTTCATATTATGACAGCCAGCTTGAAAGGCTTTACCCGGGAACAATACGGCTGGAGGATTTCAGCCAGGAATATTTCTCCCAGAATGTCGAGCCTGCAATTTTCTACAGCGAAGACAATAGGATCATAGGCGCGAAATTAACGCTTCTGGAAAAAGACGGGGCAAGGATTGGCGACAAGGACTACGTTGTCTATTACAACAAGGGGTTTTTTGTGGAGAAGGACAAGCTTTTCCGTGCAGGTGCGGGTTTCCAGACAGGCAAAGGAGGAGTCACTGCGAGCCTGACAAAGGTCTTGGTGACAGTCATGGAGAAAGGCAAGGCGCGCCAGGGATTGCTTGAGGTAATGATACTGATGCAAAATGTTTAAGGCAACAAATCGAAAAAGGGCAGGGAAAAAAGGGAGCCTTCTGGCCTCGCCGCTTGTAGACATGTGGGCGTTCATTGTCTTTGTGATAGTGGCAATTTTATTCCTGATACTGATGTTCTTCACCAGGACAGGAATACAGTACAGCATCAGCGCAGAATATGGAAAAATCAATGCGGAGACAAGCTTCATGAGCTTCCTGAGGGCAAAATCAGTCCAGATGGAAAATGGAAAGTACGCGAGCATAACTGAAGTTATCCCAATTGTTGATTTTGATGATGAGAACAGCGGGTATTTCAAGGCCGTGAAAATGGCGTCAGAGGACTTTGTCAACAGCTATAATTTCGAGAGCAGTGCGCAAGACGCCTGCAGGGCCAAGGTCACGGTCAGGATAGGCGAGGACAGGGAAATTGTCCTTGTTGACAAATTCAGGGAAATGCATTATTGCAATGCGGTCCGGGGAGAGGGAAATGCCAAGCATGACATTTGGGCATCGACAGAAGTAAAGGTTCCTGTGAAAATTGGCCTGGAGAAAACAGAGGGCAACAGGTTCCACGTTGTATTTGAAGTTTACAGGACCTATCTCTGCAGCACAGTGCCGGGCGCGCCTGACCAATGCTAGGATGTGAATAAAAACCAGGAGACTCAGGAAATATGCAAGGAAATAAGCAAGCACGGGGATTTTTTAGAAGGGAAAAAGGCTTGATTTTCAGCCCTTCGATAGTCCTGATAGCATTTGCTGCCCTGCTTTGGGGATTCATAATAATCCAGGCCAAGAATGCTCCTGAAAAGCATGAAATAGGGGAAAGGCAGGTGCAGGTTTTCAAGGCAATTCAAAGAGGCGAAAGGGCCCTGCTTTACACCGACCTGTCTGCGATGCTTGCAGTGGACCAGGCTTTCTATGACCTTGGAGTCAACGGCGGTTTCGGTGAGATTAGCAATTGCGGGCAATACCTCGGAACCAACCTTTGGAATTCAAAAACAGGATACTGCATGCCTGACTCCACAGCTGAATTTCCCTTAATGTTCAATAAGGATTTCCAAAAAATCCTCGCGACTTATGATGATGTGATGATCTCTGTTGACAACTATGACTATAACTTTGACGCTTCCAAAAATGTCCTTGCAGGAATAGCGACAACGGATGTTGTTTTGCCAATCGGAACCCCGCAATTCCAGGCCGGGACTCTTGGTGGAGAACAAATTTATACTGCTTATTCCGCAGTTTACCAGCCTCCGAAGAATGCCCAGGAAACCCTTGAAAGGATTAATTCAGATTATTCCGGCACAATTAGCCAGGCTTTGGCCGAGGATGGGATTTCTGGCCTGATTGACACTTCGCTTATGGCTGCAATGATTGCACAGGAAAGCAGGGGAGTATATGATGCCATATCACCGACAGGGTGCCTCGGGGTTGCACAGGCATGCTACTGCACTGCATGGGCATATTCTTCGCTTCCAAAGGGCGGCGGATGCCAAGGATACAGCAAGACAGGCATTGAATTATACCAGAAGCTCAAGACATGCAATTGCGTTGGGACAGGCAACTCCAAGGTTTGCGAGTGCAATCCTGGAAATGATGACAGGTTCCAGGTTGATCCGTCAATAAAGCTTATGTCACACAGGCTCTCATCAGCATTGGACCATTATGATGGATACAAGGAACAGCTGATTCTTGGGATAACGGCATACAACACAGGAGAAGGCGTGCTGGACAAGGCAATACAAAAGGCATCAGCTGGCGGGGCCAATAAGAAGGATTTGACATGGGCAGAGATTGCCAGCAAGATTGATGCAGGGCTTGTTGCAGAGCTTATACCATACTTCAGGACACGGCCTGCTGAGGCGCAGAGGCAAGTCCGGGACCTTTTGGCTTATGCCCAAAGCGTGCTTGGCTACAGGCAAAAATATCTTGAGTTGTATCCAAGTAGCCCTGGCAGTGCCAGTCCTGACCCTGAAAGGCCAGTTGTCATAGAACAGAAGAAATATTCCTCGTCAACAATAGTCGGCGCCTCTGGAAAATATGCAATAAAGCCGTCATTCAGTGTTGAAATCCCCTTCAGCTTCCAGGATTACAAAAACATTATGGAGGAAAGCCTGAAGATGATTGCGGCATGCAACAACACTGGGCAGGTTGAAAAATGTGTTGCTGACTTTGTAGCAGGATTGAATTCAAAATGGGGTGAAAACCTTGTGTGGGATATTGGAGAATGCGGGCAATACCCGGATACCTTGGTCAGCCAGATTGCTGAAGGCATGGAAGACTGCAGGAGCAGCATTGAGGACAATTGCACATGCCTGGTTCAGCTTCCGCATAAGGATGACCCGATAATAGCGGAGAGCTACATTTCCATGAAGAACAGGCTTGGCAATCTTGACATGTATTATGGAAGGCTGGAAGATGAGGATGCAAGCCAGGAAACCGGGACGCGCAGAAAGGCAGGATACAACATGAAAAATGCAAATGTGAGCCTGCTTGCCTTAAGCGATGAGCAGGAGCCAATGCAAAATGCAGAAGACCTGGAAATACAGATAATTTTCAGCTCGGACAGATTTGACAGGGTAGTGTTTAGCGGGAGCGAAACAGGATACGGCACCGAATGGATTTATGATGAAAACAGCAAGCTTAGTGAGGAAAATGATGTTATCCTTCTTTACAAGATGGGCAATAATTTATCCTTTGTGAAGCCAGGTGATGCTGCACGGCCAGACCTTGCAAGAAAATGCGGCCCGGACAGGACGACAAAGATTTGCGTCAGGACTAAAACTGAATTGGTCGCCTATGACGCTGATGATGAAGAGGTCAAAAATAGGAATGCCAAAGTCGGGTATGCTGTGTACATCCCTGACAATATCCCGCCTGCGAAAGTCAGGAACATCCTGGCTGAAGACGCCCCTGGTGCAGAGAATGCGCTGCGAATAACATGGGACAAGGGCAGCGAAGAGGATATAATGAGGTACAGGATTTACTATTCAACTGAGCCGTTTTCTGAAATCAGCAATTTTAACCCAGTGCTTTTCCTCGCAGATGAAGTGGAAAAGAATCTGGATGATGCTCAGACAACACAGAGCAGCATTATACGAGGATTAAGCCTTTATGACAACCTGGCTGAAAGGAACAGATATTACATAGCTGTGACAGCAGTTGATTATGTTGGCAATGAAGAAAAAATGATTGGGGCCGCGCCAGGCCCTGATGGCTCTGGCGGCAATGCGGAAATTGATGACATAGATGATGCACGGCCTGTGATAATACCCGGGTTTTTTGCGCAGGCGAGCGGAGGCTCAGTGACTTTATTGTGGAACAAGCCGGATACAAATAATGATGGAAGCAGGGTTTGGGACCTTCAGGGATACAGGCTTTACAATGGCGACGACAGTTTTGTGGCAAATATTGTTAATGCGGAAGCCACAACTTATACAGTTGAAGGTGTTTCAAGCGGGACGCACAGCTGGAAGCTGGAAGCAGTCGATGAAACATGGAAAAGCGCAACTCCTGCATTGAAAATTGAAAGCAACAGCGTTGAGATTCCGTAGCATTCATCGTGATATATGCCGCAAACTATCTGAGCCGCTTCTGCCATGGGTAAATCCATGGCGATTTTCCCCCCCCCTCGGTTGCCAAAAGGGAGAAAAAAAATCGGTCGTTGAAAACAACCAGAAGCGATGCCATGCAAAGGCCGATTGTTGGGCTTTATTGTCAGAAAAATGAACCTAAAGCTAAAATTTAAAAAAGATTTAGGCTTTTTGGCCCTTAATCACCTTTTTATTCGCAAATTACATGGATTCCGGAGCGCATATGGATATAGGGGGTTGATTGATGATTAAGGTTCCTATCGAAGACATAAGAAAAAGAATTTCTGAACAGGCCAAGCTTTCCGAGGCTGAAATTGACACCCGCATCGAGAAGAAGATGGAACAGCTTTCTGGCTTAATTTCAAGGGAGGGGGCTGCGCATATCATCGCGAATGAGCTTGGAGTCAGGCTTTTCGAAGTGCCTTCAAGCGGGCCTGTGCAAATCAAGAACATAATGGCCGGCATGAAAAGCGTTGAGACTGCCGGAAGGGTCCAGCAGGTTTATGAAGTCAGGAATTTCAATGCCAATGGCAGGGAGGGGAAAGTAGGCTCGTTTGTTCTCGCTGATGAGACTGGGAATATAAGGGTTGTGCTGTGGAATGACCAGGTCAGCAACATGGATGGCCTGAAACAGGGGCAGATTGTCAAGCTCGAAAGCGCATATGCCAAAGACAACAGGGGGAGAAAAGAGCTTCACATAAATGACAGGAGCAAGCTTGTTGTGAATCCACTGGGGATTAGGGTGGCTGAGGCTGTGAGTTCGGCAGCGGAACGGCCAAAAGCGACAAGGAAAAGCCTGAAAGACCTTTCTGAAAATGATGACAATGTTGAAATTGCAGGCACTATAGTCCAGGCTTTCAATATAAGATTTTTTGAAGTATGCCCAAGCTGCGGCAGAAGGGCCAAGGAAAGGGGCGAAGACGGATTCTATTGCGACCAGCATGCGAGGGTTGAGCCGCAGTATTCTTATGTGCTCAACACTGTTTTGGATGATGGCACTGGAACCATAAGGTCAGTAATGTTCAGAAACCAGGTGGAAAGGCTGCTGGGCAAAAGCGCGGATGAAATGAAGCTGTACAGGGAAGCGCCTGAAGAATTTGAAAATGTAAAGCGCGACCTCATCGGGAATATGGTTAAGTTCATTGGCAGGGTCAACAAGAATGAAATGTTTGACAGGCTCGAGTTTGTGGCAAATATGGTGTTTACAGACATTAATCCAGAAGATGAAATAAAAAGGCTTGAAGCTGAGATTGAGGCCACAAAAAAAGAAAAGGACATAAAAAACATAGAGGATATCTAATTTGGATTTCTAAGCATTGATAATTGATTTCTTTATTTTATAAGACTATAATCATTAGTTCATCAGAATTTTATTTATCTAATATGAGTTTATTATTAGATTGTCACATTATATTATTTATGGAGTTATTATTACATTAGTTTATTGGATATTCACTTTATTTTATAGGTATTATTTTCTATATATTTCCTAGATTATATGATAAAAATATTAATTAATACTAGTGTATATTCTGTAATATTGTAATTTTATTACTTTATGTGTAATATGTCTTTATTTTATATTATTATTTTCATATATAAACAGATAAATTTATATAAGATAAGGAGTGATTGTGTATAATACTTTACATAATTAGTGTATTAGTCGTTGAAAAGCAGAATTGGTCGTGGCAATTTTGGACAAGGATAATAAAAACGACAAAAATGAACTTCTTGATATATTGAGGACTCTAATTCAACAGATCAAGGAAAAAAGAGGCCTGACAAAAGATGAGCTTTTGGGGTTGCTTGAAGAGGAAGGAACCACTGTTCCGCTTTATGTTTTTTCAACTCCTTTAGGGCCGCTGGAAGCCCTTGTCAAATTCCTGAAAGAAGAACGCAACTTGAAATTCAGTGAAATTGCCAGCATTCTTGGCAGGGACAATAGAAGCATCTGGAGCAGTTATAGGCATGCAATTGCCAAAATAAAAAATCCGCTGTCGGCATATGCAAAAGAATCCAAAAAGAAAAAGGCAGATGCAAGATTGGAGAGTTTAGCGGTTATCCCAATTGATGCCGGTATTTTTTCTGACCGCAAATTAAGCGTTTTTGAGCACCTTGTTGCCTATCTAAAGGAAACAAAGGGCATCAGCGTGGCCGACATTTCCAAAATTGTCAATAGGTCCAATGGAACAGTCTGGGCAACTTACCATAATGCAAAGGTGAAGCTAAAAGCATGAGCAGCAGGAAACCCATTAGGAAAGAGAAAATTACAAATCCAGGGGAGCACCTTGAGGAATGGAAAAAGTTCAAGGAGCAGCTGAAAGAGCATTATGAGAGCAATCCTGACCAAAAAATCCAGGACAAGGACCTGCATTACTGGAAAGAACATGCTGACAACAGGATTGCCAGCCTCGAAGACGAGGTCAAAAAGGCAGAACGAAAGCAGAAATGGGCTGCTGGGCTCCCATATGCGTATCTGGTTGTATTGCTTTTTGTTGCGCTTTTCCTGGGCAATGGAAATCTTACCGGATTCGTTGTGAGTGAGCAGGCATATGACTCAGACCTTGGCGGCTTTATTGGCTACAGCGAGAGCATTGGAATCTCATACGTTGATTCCAACCAATACATGTGGCAGCCTGACCAGGCAGGAACAATTACCGCAGTGAGGCTTTCAGGCACTGTGATTGGGGAAGGAACAGCCAGGGTGTACCTGGCAGACGGCAGTAGCAAATACTTGATTTATGATTCAACCGGGGACAAGCTGGCTCTGGCTGATGGAAGCGCAAAGCCCGGCTGGCCAACATATGCAGAAGACTACAATGACAATATTTCAGCCATAATGGAATATGCGCAGGACAGTGAATTTGACACTGACAATGATGGGCTTGAGGCTGAAAATGGCGTTGTTGACTTTACTGTTGAAAACAGCGATTTTGGGCAGGGCATGGCTGATGATGGCAAATGCACAAGGTGGGAGATTTACTCAGAGGATGAAAAGGAATCGAGCTTTGAATGCTATGGCGCTGAAAGGTGCTGCAATTTCATCGGCCTGATACCTGCTGCAAATGACTGGAATGAAAGGTATTATGTCTTCAAGGGAAAATACACAGCGACTGAGAACAATAAGGTAAGGTCGCAGCTGGTCTATGTCTCTGAAGATGGATGGGGTATTCATTCAACAGGGTGGATGGAGTTGAATGCCAGGTTTGAGTCTGCAAACAAGATAACCTTTGCCAGGCAATGCCGGGAAACATGCGACATGTCACTTGCCTCAGACCATTACTTCCTGCTTTTTGAGCTTGATAATGCAGCTGTGAGCATTGACAGCATCGAATACGCACTTAAGGATGATGGAATAATTGCTGGCACAGTGGTTTCAGGCAATCAAAGCATCAATGAATCATATGATGCAGCAAATGCGTCTGATGCAGCAGAAGAGATTCCTGAAGCGGAAATTGTTGAGGAGGAATTGGAACAGGGCGCATTGGATAGAGGCGATGTTTCTGTTGATGGCAAAGTATTGGAGGAGATTTCCGGGAATGGAAAAGCAAGGGTTATCCTGAAGAAAAAAGTGCAGCCTTCAGTGCTTGACTTTGCAGCTGTGCTGGAGGCTGCAATACAGGGAGACACTGGCCAAATCAAGACAGTGAATTTCGCAAGGGATGAATTCTTTGAGGAAATGCAGGGCATGGAAGGCATAACTGGCTTTGCACCGCAGGATGCCGGCCTTCTGGAAGAAAAGATAAAGGAAAAGAAAAAGGATGTGGCGGATTCGAAGAAAGCGGCAGAGGATGTCACCAGCCTGCTGGCATCTGCCAATATTTTGAAAATTGAGCAGGAAACAGATGACATTATTGCAGTTGAGATAGATGCAGCTGACCTTGCTGATTTGGTAGCAAGCGGGGAGTTCAGTGAGATAGCTGTTGATGAGCCCGTTTCGCTCTTCATAGAAGAAAGCATGGCCCTCACAAAAATAGCTGATGTGAAAAATACAGGATATGACGGGACAGGCAGGAAAATCTGCTTCCTGGACACGGGAATGAATTATGATGCATTTGGACTGGCCCTGAATTCAACAGTGTTCGGAAAGGATTTCATAAATGATGACGATGACCCAATGGATGACCATGGCCACGGGACAAGCGTTGCCAATGTGCTGCTCAATGTTGCACCGTCAGCCAGCATTTACTCGGCAAAGGTCGTCAATGCATCCGGGTATGGCTATGAATCTGATGTCCTGGCAGGATTGCAGTATTGCATGGACCAGAATGTTGATGTCATTTCATTCAGCATCGGCTCCGGAATGTCAGATGGCTTTTGCGATTCAAATCTTGTTGCATCACTGAGCAATGACGCGGTTGAGCAGGGGATTTATGTTGCCTCGGCAACAGGCAATGACGGCAGCCAGACAGGATTAAGGGTGCCTGCGTGCGCGAGCAAGGTTGCGAGGGTTGCTGCTACCACAAAGCAGGATGAAGTTGCCCCATATTCCAATGTCAATGAAATAGTGGATATATTTGCGCCCGGAAGCCTGATAAATACAATTGACCTGAACGGCAATGCAATTGTCAGCAGCGGAACATCGTATTCTGCTCCTTTTGTCGCAGCATCTGCTGCCTTGCTGCTGCAGAATGAAAGCCTTGCCCCGGCTGAGATGACCTACAGGCTGAGAAGCACTTCTGAAGTTTTCAATTATTCAGGGATACAAAGGAACAGGCTGAGTCTATGGAACGCCCTAATTGATAATGTGACAAATGAACCGTATGATTATAGTGCGGGTGAAGCAAATGCCAGTACAAGTGTGTATGTAGTGCAGTATTCATATGTGAGCAGTGTAGTAAGCGATCCTATTCTATATTCTGTAGCGGACGAAGATACAGGAGACCGATCTTGGAGTACTATTGCTACTGGATATGATCCCAGGTATGCTGCTGTCAGTGATAATGCATATTCGAGAGTTTATCTTGGTAGTAATGACGTTTCCGATTATTTAAACCTAACTCATTTCACCTTTACAAGCATACCCAGTACAGCTGTTGTGATGGGTATTGAAGTCGCTGTGGAAAGACACTGCATCAATACTTGCGATGTATTTAGTGATCACACAGTTCAATTATTAAAAAATTCAGTTCCTGTGGGCGATAATAAGGCTACAGGTTTGTATGACTGGAATCCTACGACAGATACAGTCGTGACTTATGGCTCAAGCACTGATTTATGGGGGACTTCATGGTCTCGATCTGACGTGACAAACAGTTGGTTTGGAGTAAGATATGCTGTCCAAAATGGTGTCGATAGGCAGTATCAGGCTCGTGTGGATATGATAAACATAACAATCTATTATAATATGCCACCAACAATTTACCAGCAGATAAATTTCACCAATTGGACTAGCGCACATGCTTTCAATATGAGCGCAGCTGTCACTGATGTCGATGGGGCTTCAGACATATTGTTTACGAATTATACAGTAAACAATACCAATGTTGTTTGCCATCCGGGCAGCAATAGCAGCAATGGAAATGTATTTAATGTGACATACAATTGCAGCGGTCCTGCGTTGACGCATGTGAAAGTGATGATTAACTTCTCTGATACTGCTGGCAATCATATATTCACTAATTATAGTGAATATATTGTGCCGAATCTGCCTCCTACCATAACAAGTGGCTCGGTTTACCCAAACACTGTTTATGTGGGAAATAATGTTACCATGAATATTAATACAATGTCAGATCCTGAAGGCGATGGAATAACAAAGTTCTGGTACAGGTTTTACAGCGGCGGACTATCCCAGAGCAACATTGTCCAGGACTGGACAGTCTTGAACAGGACAAACTACACAATACAAGTGACAGACGCGCACAAGACAATATACATTCGCGCTAAAGTTGAAGATAATTACACCAATAGCTCAGAATATACACGACAAGTTGCTGTAGCTAACTCTCTGCCAGGCCATGACATCAACATGTCACTGTACCCCCTGAGCGGCGCCTACATGACAACAACATTGAGAGCAAACTGCAATTTCACAGATGCAGATGGAGACTCATATACGAGGTATTATAATTTCTATGATGTAAATGATAGTGCCTATCGCACAGGTTGGACAACAACTCCAACATACACTCCAAGTTCACATGCAGCCAATGCGCATGATAACTTAACTGCCAGCTGCAAGGCAAATGATGGGTATGGTGACTCGGAAGAAGTCTACACCAACCTGACAATAACCGTGCATATGGATAATACAGCCCCTGGAACGCCAACCTCGCTGTCCTTGACAAATCCAGTCTATGTCGGCAGCACCTTGACGGCTTCAGGCAGCGGAGCCAGTGATGCGGACAGTGACACATTGTCATACTACTACGACTTCTACAATGTGAATGATTCCACCAGCCTTCAAAGTTATTCCACTGATGCTACTTATGTGCTTGCCGCATCTGATGCGCATGACAGAATTAGGGTAAGGGTTTACGCCAATGACACCCTGAATGGAGGCAATTACTACGAGCAGAATAGGACTGTAAGCAACAGCAATCCTGCTATGTACAAACAGAATGTGGTCAATCACTCCCATACCTCGCACAGCTTCATTGTGACAGCAAATGTATCAGACGATGACACTGCAGCTGACATAATCCATACCTCAATTGCAACAACCTCGGGAACTTGCACACTAGTAGGCAATTCAACGTCAGGAAATTATTATGGCGCCAAATACAATTGCACCGGAACCCCGTATCAGTCCACCACAATTAGGATAGGTTTCAAGGACGCCTTTGACGCAACAGTCAACAGCACAGCAACATCGCATACCTACATAAACCATGTCCCTGAAGTCTACCTCCAGAACAACTTCACAAACGCAAGCATTGGGCACAGCTTTATTGTGGCAGCAAATGTGTCAGACAACGACACATACACTGATATTGTGGCAACAAGCATTGCAATCTCATCAGGCTCGTGCACCCTGCTTGGCAATTCCTCTGCTTGGAGGTATTTCGGAGTGAGATATAATTGCACAGGATTGGGATTAGTGCCGGCTTCAGCGAGCATTGGCTTCCTTGACATTGCAGGAGACGATATAAACACAACCACTTCAACCAACCATTATCCCAACAATGCCCCGACATTATTGAGCGATGTGACATTTGCCAACCTATCCGGCTACCATGGATTCCTTGCGACTGCAAACGCTACTGACCTTGACGGTGCATCGGACATAAGGGTTGTTGCGATAAACACGAGCAACGGGACATGCGACTATGTAAGAAATTCCTCATCGCTGAATAATTTCGGCGTTGTTTTTAACTGCACTGGAAAAGGCCTGGAGATCGCAAGCGTGATTGTCAATTTCACAGACAATTCGTCAGAATTCATCACCACGTCAGGGGCGAATACTTACCCGAATATGGCGCCTGAAATTAATCCTGTAAGCCTGAACCAAAGCACTTTTGCCACAACCGAGGAGATTAATGCCAGCGCCCTTGCCTGGGATGACGACCTGGATACCCTAAACGCCACATTCTACTGGATTGTAAACGGCATAGGCAGGTTTACTGATACCAGGTGGGTAATACCATATAATACGAACATATCCTCAGTGTTAGCGTCAACAGGATACCATGCCTTTGAGAGAATCAAAGTAAACATCACAATACTGGACAACAACAGCTACCAGAATTCAACTGTGAGCATGGAATACTTTATTTATGATTCAAATGCTCCTGAAATCGGGCTGCTCAGCCAGTCCTCAGGATACTATGACAATATTACAGACATAACCTTGTCGGCAGAGGCACAGGATGAAGATGGGGTGTGGTATGCCTATATCGCCACAAACGAGTCAGGTGCCTGGAGCAATCATACAACTCTTACGAACTTCCCATTGGGCAATTACAGTGACTTCAACTTCACTGCCAATGAAACCCATATTACAGGCATGGCATATGTCAGCTCAAAGTATTATATCATAGGAAACGATACAGCGAGAGTTAGGGAAATAAACGAAACAGGCGGATTCACGAATTTCAATTTCAGCGTTGCTGCACAGGATACCAATCCAACTGGCATTGCCTTCATCAACGGCAAGTTCTATGTGCTTGGAAATGCAACTAACTCAGTTTACGAATACAACATGACAGGCAACTACACAGGCTTCAACTACAGTGTTGGGAGCCAGGACACTGCGCCGCTGAGCCTTGCTTATGCCAATGGAAAGATGTATGTGCTCGGCCAGGCAAACAAAAGGGTTTACGAATATAATGTTTCTGGCGGCTATACAGGCTACAGCTGGAATGTTGCTGATGTTGAAACTGACCCAAGAGGCTTAACATTTGTCTATCCAAATTTCTACCTGGCAGGGGCTTCGGGGCTTTCAGTGTTTGAATTTAATGGCTCAGGCAATTATTCAGGGAGAAGCATGAATTTCAGCCAGCACATAGCAGACCCTCAAGCAATAACTTTCGGAAGCGGAAAGTTCTATATCGCTGATTCAGTCACGGGGCTTGTCTTTGAGTATCACAACCTGAGCAGCTACAACTCTCCCGTTGCTGTCAATTCCTACCCCTATGAATACTCCATTGAATCATTCATATGGAACAACCACAGCAAGCTGAACAAGGATGTTGTGGCATGGAGGATATACAGCGTTGATTACTCAGGCAACATTAATACCAGCGCAGTCAGGACATTCACAGTAGTCACAACAACGCAGGGGGAAATTGAAATGGAACCGGGAAGCGATTTCCCGTATAATGCCAGCTATGTCCAGAACAATATAACACTGCATCTGAATCTGAGCAACATAGGGGCAGCAAATATGACAGATGCGAACATGACAATTTCATTCTCAGCAGGAGACTGGCTGACAAACCTGTCTAACAATTTCATATCATGCGGCAATGTCACAAACGGCACAAAATGCAGCAGGGACGTGACGATTTCAATTCCTGGGAATGAAGCGTCCGGACTGTATACAGTCTCAGTTATAGGGGAATGGATAAATCCCGACACCACAAGCGACTTTACCCTGGCCAGCTTTGCAATGAACATACTTGAGCACCCGAACATAAGCGTCTCAAGGGCAAATGTAAGCATTGAGACACAACATGGAAGATCGACATTATTGGCAAATATAACAATCAATTCAACAGGCAATACAGTCACGCCCACGATTTACCTCAATGCTGACAGCGGCAACCTTTCATCATCTTACATAGTTTTCAGCCCTGGCTCGGGAACATTCTCACTGGCGCAGGGCACACAAAAAAATGTCAGCGTATATGCCAACCTTCCGGCCGGCCTGGCCCAGGGACTTTATGCCGTTGACATTACAACTGTGATGGGAACATTGCAGAGAGGCAACATTACAATATTCGTGACAGTGCCGGAGGACACAACCTGGAACATAACGCATGATTTGGTCAATGGGACAGAGGTTGACCAGGGCGCCACAGATTATGTGCTCGGAAATATTACAATCAATAACAGGGGCAATACCCTGGATGCCTACCAGTCCAGCGATACTTCCTCATACATTACAAGGAGCCCGTCCGGGGCTTTCACAGTTGTCAACCAAACTGGGAATGGGATAACAATCACAGCCACAGTTGCATCTGATGACCCAGCAGGGACCCAAACTTACAGCGTGACTGTATTCCGCTCAGCGAATTTCTCAGACAGCATAACCATACTTGCAAATTTCAGTATCGCCAACAAGCCGCCGAACATAACCAATGTTGCCCTGTCTGATGATTATCCTGAAATGAACTATGGCCATACAACAATAAGCGCAAATGTCACGGATATTGGAGGAGTTGATGCAGTCTGGGCAAACATAACCCTCCCTGACTCAAGCTTTGTTATCCAGGTAATGGCCAATATCTCTGACGCTGAATATGAATTAAATTACACTCCAACAAATGCCGGCACCCATTATGTCACAATCTATGCAAATGACACTGAAAGCAACATAAGCTTCTCATCATCATTGCCCTTCTACCCGATTGAAACAGTGAGCCTCTATGCATATTTCAACTCCACTTCGGAAACAGTGTCAGGCATCACACAGTCGGATGGATTTGACATAGACATAAATGTTTCAGTCAACAAATCAGGCAAGGGAACTGGCTATAACGCAAATACGACCTGGTCATTGCCAGCTGGCTGGAGTGTTTCGCCGAGCATGACCACCCATGGCAACCTAACCTTGAATGAGACTGCAGTGTATTCAATCACAATCCCGCCGGGCACATCTGCCGGAACCTATGCTGCAGTTGCAAATGTCAGCTGGAAGAACCCAAACAATTCCTACAATTTCTCAACCAGGAACATCACAGTCACTGTGTCGAGCAACCCGCAGCTGGGCATGGCTGCAACAGGAAGCCAGACAATCAGCCACAACACAACAGGCACAGTCGAATTCTATGTGAATGCAACAGGCAATGATGAAGTGAGCAACATAAACCTTTCATGCTATTCAGGCATTGTGTGCACCGACTTCACAACATCCATCAATGAATCGCACATTGACTTGGTTGCGGGAGAAAACAGGTCGTTGTCAATAAATGTAACTGTGCCTAAAGGCTATGCGCCAGGAACCTACACCGGCCAGGTTAATGCCTCTTCATCCAGCCTGAATGTTTCCATGGAATTAAGCATCACTGTGCCAACAGATGACAACTGGTATTTGAGCCCTGCTCTGTTCAATAATTCAGTGGGCTATGGCAATATCGGATCATTTGGCACACTGACAATTGTCAGCACAGGAAATGTGAACCTGACATTTGACACAAACAGCACCAACATGAGCATGGCTGCACCAAATGTCACAAGCATATTTGTCCAGGCCAATAGCGCAGCATATATCACTGTAAATTACACTGCGCCCAACACCCCTGGTACGCATAATGCGAACATCAGCATTTTCAATGCGAGCAGCACAGTGACAACACAGAATGTAACAGGATGGCTAAGCGTGGTGAATTTTGTTGTATTCCTGGACTTCCCACAGAACGGCAATGCAGCGACAACATCATCTGGATATAACCTGTCAATTAGTGCTGTGGGATTTGTAGATAATGCGGAACTGCTTGAAAACTTAACATGGACAAGGGTGACAATTTATGATGTTGATTGCCCAATCTATGCGCAGGACTTCGAGACAATAAATTGCACTACGCCAAGCCTGGATGATGGCCCATACTATGACATAAAGGTATGGGGAAATTTCACAAATTACTCTGCAATAGCCACAACAACAGAATCAGGGGCAGTCCATTACATTGACCTTACGCCGCCTGTTTTCCACAATTGGACTGAGCCAAGCGCTGCGAACGGCAGCGATGTGATGGTGGAGATGAATGCTTCTGATAATGTTAATGTCACTAATGTTTCAATTACTGTTGTATATGAAGATGGCACAAATTTCACAAGCCTGATGCAACAGCTTGGAAACCTGGTAACATTCCGGGCAATCTTAAGCGGAAGCGTCGGGGACTATGATGTCTATTTCACTGCAACGGACAATGCATCCAACACAAGGAATGCAACTGGTTATTATGAGATCTATATCCCGGTAAATATCACAGGTGAAGTCACAGACAGCAACGGAGATGCGGCAACTGCAAGCTTCAGGCTTCTCAGGCCGTCCAACAACAGAACACTGTTCAATTTCACAGGAGGCAGCTATAATTTCACAAGCCATGAAATCCACCAGAGAAGATACGATGTCGAGATATGGCAGGACACTTCAAGGATTTTCCTTGCAAATGTTTCCTTCAATGACAGCCTGCAGGATTTCTTTGACTTTGACACACTTGGCCTGAATGTGATAACCGAAATTCCAATGTACAGGGAATTGAAGGGGTTGGCTGTTTCATCAAACTTAAGCAGCCAGACCGGAAACATAACTTTCAATTATTCCGGGATGGCAATAGATGATCCAATTGATGTAACTGTTTTGGGCTGCTTAAATTGGAGTTTCGCATCAGGCCAGACAACATGCGATGGCACATGGGCAGAACTTGGCAATGTCAGCAAGGACATTAGCAGATATACAGTCACCGGCCAGATAACAGGATTCTCGGCATACATTGCAGCAGAAAATAGGTGTGGAAATGGCAATTGTGAAACAACCTACAGCGAAACTGTGTCGAATTGCGCAGTGGACTGCGCAGCAAGCTCATCCTCAAGCAGCACATCAAGCAGCAGTAGCAGTGGTGGAGGGGGCGGAGGAGGCGGAGGTGGCGGATCTGCATCAGCCGAGCCTAATGCCACAGCCCTGCAGGAGCAGTTGAACGAGACCAGGCAGCAGCTCAATGAAACAAAGGAGTTGCTAAAGGATTTGGGAACTGCTGTGAAAAAGCTTGAAGTCGGCCTGTCAAGGCTGGAATTTGAGCTGTACCAGGGTGAAACAGCAACAACAACCTTAACTTTACAGAATGCACAGCTTACAGACACTTATGTCCTGCTGGAGCTTGAAGGAGATGCCGGACAATTCATCTCGATTGAGGACAACAGCTTCACAATGGCTGGCAAGCAGTCATCAAGCCTGTTAATTACAGTTGACATTCCAAAAGACACAAAAGCTGAAACTTATAGGGGCTACTTGATTGTCAAATCAGGCGGGGAAGAAAACAGCATTCCAATTAGGATTAAGGTGCTGGAATTCTCCCAGCTTCTGGATTTCAGGATAGAGCCACTGGAGGAGATTGTGCAGCAGGGCGACAATGTGAGGATACAGGCCAACTTCATCAACCTCGGAACTGAGAGGATAGATGACATAACATTCGAGCTGAGCCTGGTTGATGTGCAAAATGGCGAGCTAATAGACAGCGTTGAGGACACTGTTTCTGTGAGGACAACATCCAGCATTACAAAGAAATTGAGGACAACCAAGAAAACAGGGATAGGAGATTATCTTGTTCAAGGCAAGGCAAAATATGGGACAGGCACAAGAATAGATGAGGTTGAGGCAACAACCCATGTCGCAGTCATCACCTCCCAGAAATTCGAGCTGCCTGGCCCGCTGAAAACAGTCCCAATATGGCAGCTGATCGTGGCAGTTGTCACGCTAATACTGATGTCAACAGGCACAGTATCTGTTTACAAGACAGTGCAGAGGAAAAAACGCTACCAGTTCAAAGTAAATTCTGCGCTGCTGCCCAAAAAGGCTGAAAGAAATGTGGAGATTGGCAGGCTTGCAGAAAGCATGACCTCCAGCTATCTTGAGCTGGACAAAATGCAGACTCATACCATTGTTGCCGGAGCCACGGGCTCTGGAAAAAGCGTTGCATCACAGGTAATTATTGAAGAGGCCCTGAAGAAAGGGATAGCAGTGATTGTATTTGACCCAACTGCCCAATGGTCAGGATTCCTGAGGCCGTGCCAGGAGCAGCAGATGCTTTCAAAGTACGCCAAGTTTGGCATGAGCACAAAGCAGGCAAAGGCTTTCAACGGGAATATCTACCAGGTAAACAACCCGCTAGAGATAGTGGATGCGCAAAAATACGCAAAGCCAGGCGAGATTAACATCTTCAGCCTGCACAGGCTTGAGCCAAAAGATGTAGACATGTTCCTCACAAACACGATTAGGCAGATATTTATGTCCACGCCGGAGGAGTCGCCGAAGCTGAAGCTGCTGGTGGTATACGACGAAGTCCACAGGCTATTGCCGAAATTCGGCGGCTCCGGCGCTGGATTTGTGCAGGTTGAAAGGGCGTGCAGGGAGTTCAGGAAATGGGGAATAGGCCTTGTGCTCATCAGCCAGGTATTGTCGGACTTTGTGGGTGAAATCAAGGCGAATATAGGCACGCAAATACAGATGAGGACTGCAGATGAGAAAGACCTGGAAAGGCTGAGGGTAAAATACGGAGAGGAGATTGTCAGAAGCATTGTCAAGGCGGACACCGGGACAGGAATGCTGGAGAATCCATCATACAACAAGGGCCTGCCATACTTTGTCAGCTTCAGGCCATTGCTGCACAGCGTGACAAGGCTCGGTGACATTGAGCTTGCAAGATATGACCTGTACAACAGGAAAATAGACGACATGCGATACCAGATGGAGCAGTTGGAGGCAGAAAAGATTGATGTGTTTGAGCTGAAGCTGGAGCTGGACCTTGCCCTTGAAAAGCTAAAGATAGGGAAATTCGACATGGTTGACATTTATCTTGAAAGCATTGAATCAAGGCTGCAGAAATACTGGCTGCAGCTGAAGAAGAGGCCAAAGAGAAAGCAGGTGCAGCTGGCCAAATTGGAAGACATTATAAAGCTGACCCAGAGGGATGTGATGATGAGGCAGGCTGAGCAGAGAAGGCCGAGCCTCGGCAATTCCAAGGTCGCAAAGGCTATATTGAACAATGCAAGGCCGGGCAGGATATATATCATAGAAGAAAAAGGGATAGAAGGAAGCATTTTGGCCTCGACAGCCATTGCCAATAAGGGCTATAAGTCAATTTTGATGACAAACAAGAATCCCGCCATGCTGTACAGGCAATTCAGGCTGCAAAATACGCAAATGTTCATGTTCAATGCATATGACAGGAATGGAAGCATCACTGACGAAAGCCTGGAAAGGCTGTACTACAGCATAGCCGAGGTTATGAACAGGAACCCGAAATCAGTGATTGTCATCGACGGGCTCGTTGGGCTGAGGAACCATGTGGAATTCAGGAAGCTGGTCATGTTTGTGAACTATCTGAAAAATGCAATCGCAAAGAAGGAGGCAATAATTTTGGCGCCCATGTCCGGCACCCCTCTTTCAGACGCTGAATATGAAGCTATGAAAAAGGATGCTGACCTGATAAGGCCGACCTGAGACGGATTTTAAAAAAGAATATAAGATAGAAAATTATTATATTGAGTAAATTGCCTGGATTGATTGGCAGGAAAACCTGCAGCAACCCGGGAAAAAGAGGTGGACAGTGAGATTGTTCGGAAAAAAAGAGGAGAGTGCGGAAACCCCTGACATTGCTAGCGATGCCCCTCCGGCACCAATGCAGGCCACTTCTAAGGACATTGCCCTTCTTCAGAAGGATGTTGAAACAATGAAGGCAATGATTTCCACACTGCGTGAGATGAAAAAGGACGACCAGGAAAAATTCTCCCGCCTCCTCGAGCAGATTGGGGAGCTCAGGAGCATGCTTTTCACAAAGGAGCAGGAGATGAAGGACATCAATGTCAGGGTCGGAAAGGCAATCGACCTTGTTGAGACAGCACAGGTTGAGAAGATCCTGGTGGAAAAAAAGAAAGAGGATGCCAAGGTGCAGATTCTTGGCGCAAAGATTGACAGCTACAAGGCAATTAGCGACAACATTATCACAGAGCTCAAGGACATACGCGGCAAGATTGAGATGTTCAAGGGAACTGAGCAGGTGCTGAAGCTGAACAGCGAGATTAAGCATGACCTCGCAAGCACAAAGCTGCTGAAAAATGAGATTGAGCGCCATGCGGACAGGATTGAGAACGCATTTATCGACTTCAACAAGAAATATGATGAATACAGGGTTTTCAAGAATGAGATTGAGAAGCTCAGGGACAAGATTACCCTGACGCTGAAGGAAATTGACCAGTTCAAAGTTGAATTCCGCAATCTCGCAAAGAAAGAGGACCTTATAATGATTGAGGGGGACGTGTCAAGGAAATTAAGGTCAGTTGATGAATACAGGAACATGTTTGAGACGCTGAAAACGACAATAATACAGATCAAGGATGATTTGGCGCTCGAAAAGAATAATTTCATGGAATGGCATGCGCGGATGAGGCAGGAAGCAGAGGAGGAAGGGGAGATTGAGGAGCTGCAGAAAAATTTCCTGGAGATTAAAAACAGCCTGCACGGCAACATCATCAAGATTAACAGGTGGATTGGCCATTTCAATTCAAAGCTGCAGAGCATGGAAGAAAATGCCGGCCAGAATAATCTGCAGGGCGGCCAAAAAAATCAGGGAGGGGCAAGAAACAAGAACAGCTAAACTTGCTGGCGCGCCCTGAACAAATTGCCATTCTTCGTCGATAAAACTTATTTTTACGGAATTCTCCCAAACAAGACACAGCCACTGGACACTGGACATGCTGCCGCAGCGTATTTATAGATTTCTGCATCCATTAGCAAATGCAAATAACCCGGGCTGCGCCTGGAAAGCTTGCAAAAGTGTCAATTGAACGCTCCACTATGCGTCCGAGATGCCAGAAACGGCGGAAGATGCATGGATGAAACAAAACCCGAAAGGAAGGAGGCGGAGAAAATGGAATCGAAAGGCATAAGAAAATATGGTGTAGTGGGACAAAGCAGATATGGGATGGGGGATCAAAGCGAAACCCCGGTGGCAACAGCAGCTGAAAAAAACCAGCCTGAGAAAAAAATCTCGACTGGAGGGATTTCTGCAACAATCTGGCAAAACCAGGGCGTTTCCAAAACTGGGCAAGCAGCTGTTTACAGGACAATTACCTTGCAGAGAAGGTACAAAGACAAGGCCGACAAGTGGCAGAGCACTAATTCTCTAAGGGTCAATGACCTGCCCAAAGCAGCACTTGTGCTGAACAAGGCCTTTGAATACCTTGTTCTAAAGGAACAGGGCTCAAACTTCAACAGCCAGGAGGCTGTTGAAGATGACATTGAGGAAGAGATAGTTATATAAATTATGAACAGGTGATAAGATGCCAAGACATGAAGCAAAGCTGGTTGAACCAGAGATGGAAACAGTAGTTGAAATGATTGAGATTACAAAAAAAGTAGAGCCGGTCAAGATGGAAAAAACAAAAAAAGCGCTATCAGTCATTGATTTGCCAGGAGTGGGGTCTGCAACAGCAGAGAAATTGTCAGCTGTTGGCTACACTGACCTGCTTTCCATAGCTGTGGCTTCGCCTGGCGAACTTGTTGAAGTTGCCGGCGTAAGCGAGGCTGTTGCCAGGAAGATGATACAGGGAGCGAGAGACTCCATGGAGATGGGCTTTGAATCCGGCGATGAGCTTCTAAAAAAAAGGGAAAGCGTCCAAAGGATTACCCTTGGAAGCGAGGCCCTTGACAAGCTGCTTGGGGGCGGCATAGAGACCGGCGCCATCACAGAGGCATTCGGCGAGTTTGGCTCTGGAAAGACACAGATTGGCCATAACCTGGCTGTTCGATGCCAGACAATGGCTGGCGAGGAAAATCCGGTTGCAGTTTACATAGACACAGAAAGCACATTCAGGCCAGAAAGGATAAAGCAGATTGCAGAAGGGCACGGGCTTGACCCGGAAAAAGTGCTGAAGCACATAAAGATTGCCAGGGCCTTCAATTCAGACCACCAGATGCTGCTTGCGGAGAAGGTTGAAGATTTAATCAAGAAGCAGGGACTGAATGTCAAGCTTGTGGTTGTCGATTCCCTGACAGCGCATTTCAGGGCAGAGTTTATAGGGAGGGGGACTCTCGCGGAAAGGCAGCAGAAGCTTAACAAGCACATGCACACGCTCATGAAACTTGCGGACATGAATAACCTTGCGGTTTACGTAACAAACCAAGTCATGGCAAAGCCGGATGTATTCTTTGGCGACCCAACCCAGGCAATTGGCGGCCATGTTGTTGCCCATGCATCAACTTACAGGATGTACCTCAGGAAAGGCAAGAAGGGGAGCAGGGTTGCAAAACTTGTGGACTCGCCGAGCATGCCAGAAGGCGAAGCGGCATTCTATGTCGAGACAGGCGGACTCAGGGATGTTTAAGCACCCTGGTTTTTTTCTTTTTTACAATAAAAACCTAACCTTTATAAATGAAGGGCAGGAAGAGAATTGATACTGTGCTTATGCACAGAAAGCTCTGTGGCAGTGTCACGGAGTTAGATAAATTACAGAAGGTGAAATAACAGATGGAAAGAAATTTTAGAGGAGGTTCTGGATTCAGGCCTCAAGGCGGTGGATTTTCTCCCGTTAAAGTGGGGGATGAGTTGGACGTAAAGATAGAAGCTGTAGGCGAGAAGGGAGACGGTATCGCCAAGAAAGATGGTTTTGTCTTGTTTGTGCCTAACACAAAGAAGGATGATCAGGTCAGGATCAGAGTGACAAAGGTGCTCAGAAAGGTTGGCTTTGCCGAAGTTGTCGGCGCTGGAGCCAGCAGCGATGACGCTGGAGAAAGCTCCGAAGTGTCTGACAACCAGGGTTCTGACAGCGGCGAAGAAGATTACGCAGGCGAAGACTCCGAAGATTTCGGAGAGGAAGAAGAAACCCAATAAGCTTTAGGTAAATTTTTTATTTTCTTATTTTTTCTTTGTTTCTATGAGACTTTTTGTAGCTGTAGACTTGCCTGAAAATGCCAAGGGATACTGCCAGGACCTGCAAATGCATATTTCCCATGGAAAATTCAGCTTGGCAAAAGGCTTCCATATAACGCTGAAATTCCTTGGGGAAGTTGATGAGGACAAGTCATGTAAAATTGTGGATCGCCTGAAAAAAATCACGGCCCAAAAATTTGAGGCGACAACAGGCAGGATTGGATTCTTTCCCAATGAAAGCCATGCAAGGGTTGTCTGGATTGCTTCTGGCCCTGAAAGCAGGTATGAAGCATTGCATCTGGATGTGGAAAATTGCCTAAGAGGGATGTTTCCAAAAGATGATTTTGTTCCGCATATTACTCTGGCAAGGGTCAAGTTTATTGATGACAAGGAGATGTTCAGGAGCAGCCTGGAAAAGGCCGAGCTGAGATCAATTGCATTTCCAGTTGACAGGATCTTCCTGAAGCAGAGCAATTTGACTCCGGATGGGCCTGAATACAGGGATTTGGCAGAGTTTGCGCTGCAATAATCTTTATATAAGGCAGCGGTTACCATACTGCCATGAGCCTGTAGCCTAGTCTGGAAGGGCGACAGCCTTCTAACCTAATGAAGGAAAGCTGTAGGTCGAGGGTTCAAATCCCTCCAGGCTCGTTTTAATTCAATTCTCTGCGACTGCCTTTTCCAAGAAAATGACTGGATCCCTTATAGTGGTCTGGTATTTCTTCCTCTCGGGGTCCATTGGTGTATAAATCTCATTCTTATCAGCATCCACTGTCTTCTTTAAGGGGATATATTCATAGTCCAATGACAAGATAACGCTTTTTTTCTCTTCCGGATAGATTATATCATATGAAGACATGGGGATCATTGTGATATTGGTCTGCCCAACTTTGCTGAATTTCAGATTAAGTCCTGCCCTATACAGGATATTTGTGCCTTCCATCAGCCTGATCTCAGTGAATTTGATGCTCGGGTCTACAACCTTGGTGTCCAGGTCTGTCAGCTTATACTCAACCCTGAATTCAGAGCTGTTGTGATAGAATGGGTTGGGATAGCTGACATAAAAATTGAATGAGAAGCCTGAGCCTGCAAAAGTGGTAAAATATTCCGCTGTTTTCTGGAGCGTGTCTTCATACTGCATTTCGCATTGCGCATTGGCATTGCACGCCCAGAAGATGTAGCTTGAGGTTTGCTCCCTGCCCCTGGAATCCATGTAAACAAGGTTGCCTTCGCACTTGCCATAGTCCTCGGGGCAAGTGCATTTGCTGCCTGTTATGTTGTTTTCAATTTCTTCCTGCACACCGTTGCCGCAGCAGTCCTGGACAGGCCTTTTCCTGCAGATCTCTTTTTCGCAGAAGGCATATTGGCACACGCCAAGGGTAGAGCCGAAAACCCGCATGCAGTCAGCATCCTTTTTGCACTGCGGCTCAGGAGCCGTTGGCTCAGGAGCCGTATTCTGCGCAGTGTTGCTCACCTTAATACTGCTGCACGCGCTCAGCAAAATAACTGCTGCCAGAAGAATCCCCAGTGTCAGTCTGTGCCGGAACCTCATCCATATGCAGTATGAACAAGCTTATTTAAATATTATGGTCGATAAAAGCAGTCAACAGGAGGTACCATGCTGATTATGGAAAAATATAAATAAGTTTTCAAGTATGATAACGGTATGCGACGCATCATTACCTGGATTGAGGAGGAGCACATAACACTCCTGATATTATTGGTGGTACTTGGCATAATCCTGAACTCCCCCCCGAGTAATAGCCTGTTCGGAGGGCTACTGATTTATGGCGTACTGATTGTCCTTCTCTTAAAAGCAGGCCACAGGCTATACGGTAAATTCAGATGATTGCGGCTTGGATAAATTTCCACAAAGTTTTATAAACAGTATTAAATGGCTATGCATGGGGTTTTAGGTATTGAGCAAAGCGAAATTCCCAAAAGACTTGTGCTCCTCCTGTTTTTACCGGATTTTTGTTAAAAATCCGCGGGCATGGCCAAGCGGTAAGGCGACCGCCTGCAGTTACCAGAATTGCAGGAGAAAGCGGTTATTCGGGGGTTCGAATCCCTCTGCCCGCTCTTTTAATTCTAATTTTATAGACGAGAATTTCGAAAAGTCAGATATTTAGGCAAATATTTATTAATAGCTACATTTTTCAAGTTTGTATGAAAAACATAGAATGTATTAAATTAAATATCCTCTTTTCTACAGTTACAACTACAACATTCTAAACCATTGTTCCCTGCCACTCAAGGGCCTTTCTTCGCTTTTTGCTTGGTCTTGTAAACCTCTAAGGCAAAAACCTGAGAAAAGCTTCTGGCAGAAACCTGTTTTATGGACGAAATTTAACTTACATAATGCAAATTAGATGGAGGACTGATTAACATGAATGATTTTGATATGAAAGTATACGATGCAATGGGAAAGTATATTGGTAGAAAGTTTGAGGAATCAAGACTCGCACTGAGAGAGGTAGCTGTGTATGCTGATGGCTTACGCAAGCCAAACCTTTGGAATCCCGGAGCAGACAGCTTTGAGAGTCTGCTTGATTGCTTTTCGAATGAAGGGCAACATGGGATTGATGTATGGGCTGACAATGGTCATTGTTACTATGACTATTGGTTGGGTCCTAGAATAATTAAACTTGCAAAGTTGGCAGAAGTTCATGGAGAGAACAGCACACCTGCTGAAGCCATTGTAGATTACTATAAAGGCAAAAAAATGCTGGTGTCCATACAGAAAGTTAATCATAATTGGGCTATAGTTCCCGAAATCTGACTGGCTTTAGCAGTTGGTGCCATTAGTCTTGACGAAGCAAAAAAGACAATAGAATCAGCTTAGAAGCTTATTAACTAACAAATTATTTTTTTTATTTTTTTAACTTTTTTGATGTTGCCAAACCTTTTATACTCACTTAACTGCATTCAAAACCGAAAACTATATAAATAAGTTAAACTTAGTCTAACTAAGGTGATATTATATGGTAAATGCGCTGGTCAACTTGGACGAGAATACCAATAGGGTTCTGAATATTGTAAAAGCACAGCACGGATTGAAAGACAAAAGTGAGGCAATTAGTTTTGTTGTTGAAAAGTATATTGAAGAGCAAGGTGAACCTGAACTCAGGCCTGAATTCATTGCAAAAATGAAACAAATAGAAAAGCAGAAAAGTATCAGGGTCAATGACTTTGCAACGAGATATGGGTTGAAATAGATGTATAATCTTGATATCAAACCAGAAGCAGACAAGATATTTAGCAAGCTTTCAAAGAAAAACAAGAAGCAGCTGGCAATAATTTATAAGAAAATTGAGGAAATAAGGAACAACCCTGAACACGATTACAAATTCTTGAGAACCCCCTTACAATCGTTCAAAAGAGTCCATATTGACAAACATTTTGTTCTGATTTTCAAAATAGACCATGAAAATGAAATTGTTGACATATACTACTTTGACCACCATGATAAAGTCTACGAATGGCAACCTAAGGAATAAGATTGAGCCTTTCTTTAGTGGTAACCTATTCCTTTATACTTAAGATATTTACTTTAATTGTGCGTATAAATGAAGCAAAGAGCCAATCTCATTAGTTCGGGAGATTGAGCGAAGCGAACAACTCCCTAAGTTCCGTGCGAGCTGAGGCCAGCTCTGATGAATCCCTCTGCCCGCTCTTTTCTATTTTAACTCTTTTTTCAAGGAGGCGATAATTTCTGTTGCGCACTTCTTCCAGAATGTCTTTATCTCTTCGGCTTGCTGGACAGTGACTTTGTACCCACGATAGTTTGCATCATGCCGGATTTTCTTCAAGCGAGTCAGATGGTTCAGCATGATTTTTTCTTTTATTTCAAACGCCTTAAGAATCTCTATGCTAACTTCATGGTTTCTCGGCTCATATCCATTCAACCACCACTTCGCATCTCCTAGTTGTCTTATAGACTCATAGATTTCTCTAAAAATCAGAGTGGCAGAGTCTTCGTTTAGGCCAACAGAATTGGCAACAGTAGCGTTTGTTTCCGCAGATTTTATCATGGATGTAACCTGCTGGAGGTCTCTTTGCCTCAACCTGAGCTGGTCTGTCTTTAGGTAATATTCTATATTTTCCTTCTTCATGGCCTAACCTCCAGGAAACCAGATAGTAAAATACCATTTGCAATGTTATTGAATACATTAATATCAATTTTCTTGCGGTTGAATTTATGTATCTGTATTTTTCTTTCAATCTGCTTCTCAAGCTGTGTTTCTTCCTTAAATATAAATGTTTGATAGTCAATATCTTCGTCTGTTTCTATGGCTATGTCGATATCAGAACCAGAAATATCTTCCCCTTTCCTAAAACTGCCGAACAGGACAATCGCTTTTGGATTGTTGAAATCGGTGATAAGTTGCTCCACAAGACCGCTTTGGTATACAAGATTGAGATTGTATATGATTTTATTTTTGATGTATAGCGGGTTGTCCATCTTGGCCCTTATCCGCCATATTTTAGAAAGTTTAGTAATGTCTATAAGACCAAGTTTATTAAAATCATTCAGGACTTTGCCAATATGTGCTTTAGCTACTCCAGCTACCTTGGCTAGGTCAGATAGGCTAAATTCCCTGTCGGGATACTTAAACAATACCTCTACTACTTTCTGTCTTGCGGTTTCATAATATAACTTAAGTAACATATTTGGAACAATAGGTTTCATTTTGTAACATATGTTACATATTAGAACTATATAAATTTATGCATTTTTAGAGCCCGTAAAATTTGAAATAAAGAACAATTTACCCGATTCTCCAAAAGTTTAAAGCCCTTATCGTAAACGCTCTGCCCGCTCTCTTAATTTTCTTAGATGATCATATTGTAAACAAATCTCGCGACCGGGTCCACATCCGGGCCGCGCACAATGGCACCGCCAAGCGCGCCTGTTATTGTTATCAGCGCCAGCCCGGCCAGGCCAACAAGAACAGCAAACCATGAGCCAAGCAGGAAAGAGTTTATTGCAGCAATTCTGCGAAACAGCGGGTTTTGCCTCCACTTTTCTGCGAAACTTGTTCTATCCAGAATTGCGACAAGGTATAGCAAGGACACCACCATAAAGAAAATAGTTGTCATGTATGCAAAATTCTGGTGGGTTTCAACAAGCTTGTGAAAGGCTCCCCGCTCAAACTCATCTTCAATCATTTTGCCGGTTATTACGCTTGGAAAAGCTGAAAGCGTTCCAATAAACAGCATGGAAGCCTTGACACCGAACCACCAGCCAGCCGAATTCAGCTTTTTACTGTGAACTATCTCAGAGATGGAGTACAGAGTAAACAATGCAACAGGAAAATGCACAAAAATAGGATGGATGTTCATGCCAGTCTGGATTATTGCCTTGATTATAAATTTTGTCCTTAAAAAAATATAGGTTTTACTACTCTAAAATCGATAATTATTTATAGTCGATAAATAATAAAATAAGCACTTACGCCCGGGAGGTGGGATGAATGGGAGAGATATACTGTCACGGTGGCTATTGCAACAAGTGCCGAGGGATGATGTGGATTGTTGGCGGCATCCTGATTCTGGCGAATGTGTACTGGCTTAAATGGGACTGGTGGGTCTTCATTGCAGCATTGATAATCCTCAAGGGATTGTCCAAGACTGTCATGCCCATGTGCTCCTGCTGCAGGGACCAGATGAAAAAGGCCGGCAGGAAAAAATAAGCGATAAACCGCAGATGTTTGGATTACCAAGGTTTTTATAACCTTGAATTTTCTTTTTAGTTATGCCTTCGAGAATATTAATTGCGGACAAAGGGCGGAAATTCTTTGTTAAAGACATATCAAAAGACTATCACTGCCAGTTCGGGTTCGTGTCAGCAAAAGACCTGAAAAGGAAGTCCGGGAAGGTATCTACAAACACAGGGAAGGAGCTTCATATTTTTGAGCCGTCATTCATTGATGTGTACAGGAAAATCAGGAGGGATGCGCAGATTGTCGCCCAGAAGGACATTGGCCTTATAATTGCAGAAACAGGCCTGAATTCCAAAAGCATTGCTGTTGATGCAGGGGCAGGCAGCGGGGCAATGTGCTGCTTCCTTGCCAACATTGCAAAAAAAGTCACTGCATATGAAATCCGGGAGGATTTTTTCCAGGTTGTCAGGAAAAACATTGAATTCCTAGGGTTAAAAAATATAACTTTGAAGAATGGTGACATATACAAGGGCATTGATGAGAAAAATGTGGATTTGGTTACCCTGGACCTGCCTGAGCCGTGGAAGGTTATAGACCATGCGTCAAAGGCCCTGAAGAACGGGGGCTTCCTTGTGTCGTATTCGCCGTCAGTGCCGCAGATGGCTGACTTCGTCAATGCACTGCACGCCAGGGATGATTTTGTGCACGTCAAGACAATAGAAATAATTGAACGAAGCTGGGAAGTGGCTGAAAGGAAGGTCAGGCCGATGTCCAGGATGATAGGCCATACCGGATATTTGAGCTTTGCCAGAAGGGTTTAGCGAAGATTTTTATAATGAAAAAACAATATTAGCAAATAGCCAACTTAATTTCAAAATCAGGGGTGGTCCGAATGATAGCGTATGTTTTAATTGCCCTTAAGCACAGCGACGAGAAAAAAATCCAGACCCAGCTCCAGAAGCATAAGGAGGTCATGGATGTGCACATATTGTTTGGCGAGTGGGACATAATGGCAAAGGTGAATGTCAGTTCGCCTGAAGAGCTCGGGACCTTTGTCATGGAAAAGATCAGGAGCTTAAGCGAGGTCAAGCTTACAAGCACGCTCATAGTTGCCAAATAGCTTCTTCCTTAAAATGAAAAGGGAAATACGCGTCATCGGAATCGATGATGCGCCTTTTGACAAGTTCAGGGACAAAACAGCAATGCTAGTTGGCATTGTCTACCGCGGCGGGCAATTTATGGACGGTGTTTTGTCATCCAGGGCCAGAGTGGACGGGGAAGATGCCACAGGGAAAATTGCATCAATGGTCAAAAAATGCAAATTCCGCCCGCAATTGAGGTGCATATTTCTAAAGGGCATTGCTGTTGCAGGATTCAATGTGATTGACATCAACAGGCTCAGCAAGGCAACTGCGCTGCCAGTTATAGTAGTGATGCGCCGGGCTCCGAGGATAAAGGAGATGGCAGACGCTTTGGCCAAGATCGGGATGGAGAATAAGATTAAGCTTCTTGAAAACGCAGGCAAAATCCAAAAAATTGGCAAGCTGCATGTCCAAGTGGCCGGAACAACATTAAACAAGGCAGGGGAATTCCTGAAGCTGTCAGTTTCCCATGCACAGATACCTGAGCCGCTGAGAATTGCGCATCTTGTTGCAGGCGGGATAATTGATGGGGAAAGCAGAGGGCATGCGTGACTAATCAATTCTAACTTTATCCATAATACAGCTTGCCTTTTTCTTTCTGCTCCCTGTCAAGCTGGCTGCCGGGCTTGTTGGCCCTTGGCCTTTTGCTGATTTCATCCCTTCTGAAAGTTATGCCAATATCAGCCAGGAAAAGATTCATGCCTTTTTCCATGTCAAAGGGGCCCTTGGCAAGGCCGTGTAGGGCAGGCCTGCCCTGGAAAACCATGAGTTTTTCTGACAGGTAGTCAAGGAAAAGCAGGTCGTGGTCGACTACCAGGGCGGCAGTATCCTTTTCCTCCATGAAGCTCCTGATAACCTTTGAAACTGACAGCCTTTGCTCGACATCAAGGTAGGCTGATGGCTCGTCCAAGAGGTAAAGCTGCGCCTGCTTGGAAAGGCACAGCGCAATTGCCACCCTCTGCAATTCTCCCCCTGACAACTCGTTCAGCGGCTTAAGCAGAAGGGGCTGAATGCCCAATGGCTTTATGAGCTGGGCATCATATTTCCTGACAGCATCGTGCAAAACAGACATCACAAGGTCATCGCTGGCCTCAAGGTATTGCGGCTTGTATGAGACAACCACCTTATCTGTGATTTCACCTGCATCGGCATCCATTACCCCTGCAAGGATTTTTACAAAGCTTGTTTTTCCAATGCCATTTTCCCCGAGGATGCCAACTGTATCTCCACGGTGCAAAGTGCCTTCTGATGCCTCCAGCGAAAACTTGTCAAGGCTTTTCCTAATCCCCTGCCATGAAGTCAGGTAGCGCTCGCGCTCGATTTTTCTCGGCGGCCTTTCAAAATACTTTATTTTATGGTCGCGAAAACGGACATTTTCCTCCTTGAGATACCCCTCAAGATAGATGTTGATTCCTGCTTTTGTGGACTTGGGCTGGCTCACTACACCATACACACTTTCCTGGCCGTACATTAAATGGACCAGGTCAGTCATGTAGTCCAGGATAATCAGATCATGCTCCACAAGAAGGACTGCTGTGCTTTCATTTGCCAGTTCCCTGATGAAGGAGGCAACATTCAGCCTCTGCTTCACGTCGAGATAGGAGGTCGGCTCGTCAAAAATGTACAAGTTAGCTTTCTTTAGCGATGCGGCTGCCACGGCAACACGCTGCAGCTCCCCGCCTGAAATGTCTTTCAGCCTGTGCCCAAGGATTTCAACTAGCTCCAGGCGCTTGGCTACCCTTTCGAGCTGGCCCTTTTCGTCGACTTTTTTCAGCAGGTCCCCGACTTTGCCGTTGAATTGCCTTGGTATAAGGTCAACCTGCTGCGGCTTGTAGCTTATCTTAATTTCGCCTTTCAGGATTTTCTCAAAAAATACCTGGGCTTCGGTTCCCTTAAATCTCTCCAAGAGCTCGGCCTGGCCGATTTTTTTGTTCCTGTAATCCCCGAAATTCGGCTGTATGAGGCCAGCAAGTATTTTCAGGGCTGTTGATTTTCCAATTCCATTGATTCCCAAGATTCCAACCACCTTGCCAAACATTGGAGTGGGAAGGTTGTAAAGCGCAAACTGGTTTTCGCCGTAGCGATGGATTGGGTCCTGCTCCAAAGCCTCCGGAAGATTGATTATCTTAATTGCCTCCGGCGCTGCCTTGACACATATCCCGCAGCCTATGCATGTGAGCTCATCAATCAGAAGCCTTTTATCCGGGGCAATAGTGATGCATTCAGTGCCTGCCCTGTTTACCGGGCATAAGGACTGCACGTAAAGCTTCTTGTTCATGTCCTTTAGTTTCTCATTCTGGACAACTGCTATTCGGTTAGCCATGTAAAATTGGAAATAGCTGCTCTTAATAAATCCTATTGTGGGGCAAGGCAATCAGCCATGCAGTTGGCAAGAAAATCTGAGGAATCGCAGAAGCATGGATGATATTGATAGGGCGCGCCAATTAGGATAAGCCCTTTTCCCTTTCCCCGGGATAGCTTGTAAAATAGAGGAAAATATTGGCCAGGACAAATACAAGGATTATGAACAGATTGTTGGCATATTTGCCGCCTATGCCAATCCCGACCAAAAAGCCGATGAGCAGCAGTGCATGCGTATCTGAGTTGGGCCTTCCTGAGCGGAAAAGATAGAATGCAAAGACAATGCCCACAATGACTATCAAGTAAACCATGAAAGCGCTCTGGAACAGGACCTGTGAGATAAAAAAGCCTATCACCACGAAGAACATTGTAAGGATGCCAAACCAGTCTCCGGTAAATGCGGTCCTGCTGAATATTTTGTACAGGATTGTCCTGCCAATTTCACCCATGAGCTCCCATTTGGCCAGGTAATAATTCAGCACAAAAATCAAGAGTAAGGCAACCAGGAGATACGGGCCGATTGTAAGGCCAGTTGAGCTTTTCAGGAATTTGTAAAATAGCAAAATAAAGAAAAGCTCCACCACTACAATAAGAAATTTTCTGAGCCTCATTGCAGTGAAATGGTGCAAGTCCCTATTTATATTTTACTCAATGAAATGGTTACTCAATGAAAGGCAGGCCCCGTAGGTGGCCGCGGATTGCTTAGTTGCCGCATCCCAACAGGCTGGTTCAGCCACTGACATACAGCTCAAATTCCTTCGGGGGGATGGACAGCCTGACTTCGTCTGCCTCTTTTCTTTTCATGCCAATCCAGGCTGTAATCAGCTCTTTTGGAAATACCCCTGTTGCTGTCAGGAATTCGTGGTCAGCTTCCAGTGCATCCAGGGATTCATAGAGCGATGATGGCACTGAAGGCAGCTTCAATTCACCCTTGTGCTCATAGGCATTGCCGTCAAATGGCTTTCCCGGGTCAATCTTGTTGATTATGCCATCAATTCCTGCCAACAGCATGGCGCTGAATGACAGGTAGGGATTTGCCATTGGGTCAGGCGTCCTGAATTCAATGCGCGTGGCCTTTTCCGACTTGGAGTAAGTGGGGATCCTTATTGCCGCACTCCTGTTTCTCCTTGAATAAACAAGGTTGACAGGCGCTTCAAACCCGGGCACCAGGCGCCTGTATGAGTTTGTTGTTGGAGCAATAAAGGCGCAAAGCGCAGGCGCGTGCCTGAGTATCCCTCCGATATACCACAAGGCCATTTGGCTCAGCCCGGCATAGCCGTTAGGGTCATAAAAAAGATTCTTGCCGTCTTTCCAAAGGCTCTGATGAACGTGCATGCCTGACCCATTGTCGCCGTAAAGAACCTTGGGCATGAATGTGGCAATTTTTCCGTTCTTGTGCGCAGCGTTTGTCACAATATACTTGTAGAACATCACCTTGTCAGCCATGGACAGCAATGAGGCAAATTTCATGTCAATCTCATTTTGCCCGCCGGTGGCTACTTCATGATGATGGTACTCAACTGAAATGCCAACAGACTGGAGATAGCGAGTTATCTCAGACCGCAGGGCATGCATGGTATCCATGGGCGGCGTGGGAAAATAGCCCTCCTTGTGGCGTATTTTATGGGATGTGCCATTTTCAGGCTTTCCTGAATTCCAGGGTGCTTCTTCAGAATCAATCTCGTGAAATGAGCTTTGCGCATTGACAGAATACCTTACACTGTCAAGGATAAAAAATTCCAGCTCAGGCCCAAAAAAAGCCTCGTCGGCAATTCCGAGCGATTTCATGTAGGCAAACGCTTTTATGGCAATGTTGCGGGGGTCTTTCAGATACATGGAAAGAGTCTCGGGGTCTGCTGTGTTTCCAATCATTGTTATGGTATTGGGCATAAATGGGTCCAGCACTGCAGTTTTGGGGTCAGGGAACAGCAGCATGTCGCTTTCATGGATTTCCTGAAAGCCCCTGATTGAGCTTCCGTCATAGCCGATGCCGTGCTGGAATATGGTTGCATCCTTTTCAGTCCTTCCGAATTCTGCAATCGGCACACTGAAATGCTGCCACCTTCCGTGCAGGTCTGTAAACCTGATGTCAATTTCCTGTATGTTATTCAGGCGGACAAGCTCGAAGAAATTCTTTAGGGCCAGCGTGCTGGCATTGATGTTTATTTCTGCCCTGTGCACCTTTGGCACAACAGCCATCTCGGTCATTTCAGACTCCATTTTTTCCCCTCCACAAAATTGCAGCCACATGGCTAGCAAGTAAGTTGCCTGTAAAATAGTCTTAAGGAATTGACAAACAGAAATCAGGGCCGGCTGCAAAATTTTGGATTGACAGCTTAACGCGCCTCAATCTCATCTTCCATGCCCATGTCAGGCATATCATCCTCAAGGTAGCTGACCAAATCCAGATGCATGGTATCAAATCTTGAAATATCCTGCATCATTGCCGGATCCTGCGCAAGCTGTTTGGCTGTCCTCATCCATTCCAGGAATTTTAAACAATATAAATAATTTTGTGGTTTTTACTGTATCATTTGTTTACATAAAAAAGTTAATTTTAAATATATGTTTCAATTAATTGAATTAAACCTGCTATAACTAAACAATTGATGCGTATGGAAATCGACGACACGGACAAAAAGATCCTGGGAGTGCTGCAGGACAATGCCAAGCTCTCCTACAGGCAAATATGCAAAAAAGTAGGGGTATCCGTTGCAACTGTGATGCACCGCGTGAAAAAGCTGGAGCAGTCAGGCATAATTAAGAAGTACAGCGCCCTGTTGGATTATGACAGGCTGGGCTACGACGTTCCTGTGATGATAGAGATCAGGGTTGCAAAGGGAAAGCTGTTCAATGTTGAAAACAAGATTGCGACCCATCCAAATGTATTCGCGGTGTATGACAAGACGGGCGATTTTGATTCAACCATAATTGCCAGATTCAAGAACAGGAAAAGCATGGATGCCTTCCTGAAGAAAATCCAGACCTATGATTTTATTGAAAGGACTGAAACACAACTTATTCTGAATACAATCAAGGAAGAAGGCACAAAGCTATGAGCGTTTCAGAAAATATTGCTATGGTGAATGGAAGAATAGCAAGCGCTGCGGCCAGATCAGGAAGAAACTCCTCTCAGATAAGACTGGTCGCTGTCACAAAATATGCGGATGCTGGCCAAATAAAGGAAGCCATTGCCCAGGGAGTGCAAATAATCGGCGAGAACAGGATTCAGGATGCAGTTGAAAAAATTAAGGGCCTGCCAAAAGTCGAAAAGCATTTCCTGGGTGCCGTGCAGAGCAATAAAATCAGGCTTATAGCGCAATACTTTGACTGCGTCCAGTCAATAAGCT
Organism: Candidatus Woesearchaeota archaeon; assembly: GCA_018303405.1. Lineage (NCBI taxonomy): Archaea > Nanobdellati > Candidatus Woesearchaeota > Candidatus Woesearchaeota archaeon. The sequence goes on from JAGVYD010000009.1 coordinate 53,870, forward strand.
CGATTGGGGCGGCGAGAAAGCTCGACCAAGAATGCAGGATGCTTGGAAAGGCCATGCCTGTCCTTGTCGAGGTGAACATTGGAAAGGAGGAAACCAAGCACGGCGTGATTCCTGAAAATGCGCTTGAGCTTTGCAATGGCGTGACAAAATTCCTGAATCTTAGGCTGGAAGGCCTGATGTGCATTGCGCCGTATTTTGATAAAAAAGAAATTGAAAAAACACGGCCATATTTCAGGCAGATGAAGGAATTGAATGAGAAAATTGGCCTGAAATGGATTTCAATGGGAATGAGCAATGATTTTGAGATTGCGATTGAGGAAGGGAGTACCATGGTCAGAATTGGCAGAATGATATTCAACCAGGGTTAAAATTGAGTGTTGAGGTTTCTTTTACTATTCCATAAGAGTTATAAATCTGTGGTTTGAATCTTATCTTTATGGGGATGCGAGAAAATTATAGGGTTTTGGTTCTGTATTTTGATGGGCCCAATGTTGGAATTTTCAATAACGAGCTTTACCAAGGGCGCATGCCGCACCTGGAAAGAAATGTAATGGATAGGGAATTCATAACCGTCCGAAATGCAGTCACGGTCAGCCCATCATCCACACAGGAAGCTGGTCAAGCAGCAAGCACAGGCTCGTTTCCATTCATGGGCGGAGCTATAACCTACAACAAAAAAACTCGCAGAATCAAGGATTTGACAAGATTAGAGCATTTCTCCAAAGGAAACACGGCCAAACGTGATACGGTATTCAGGGATTTCCCCGATGAAGCGTATTCTGTACTGTTTCCGTGGAATGACCATGCGGATGACAAGCATGCTTACAGCACATCAATTGCACAAGTCCATCTTTTGAAAGGACGCCGTGGAATGGACGATTTTGCCACTGCGAGAGTGGTGGATATAATAAGGAACGAGGACCCAAAACTAATTTTTGCGTGGTTTCCCACCGGGGACTATTACGGCCACAGGCACAGCGATACGGAAAAACTTGCTAAAGTATACATAAAAGATGATAGGCGCATTGGGAAAATAGTCAATGCATTGAAAGAGAACGGAAGATATGATGATACAGTGATTGTGGTTGTGTCAGACCATTCGATGGCACCCGTCCATGATAACATGAATCCAAATGAAATTTTAAGGGAGGCGGGTTTCAATCCTATGATTTGGAGAACCAGAAATGGCGATCCGGATTCATTGGTTCTTAGCTATGGATATAGTGTTGGACAGGTTTATCTGCTGAGAGATCATTCTGAAAGCGAATTGGAGGGAAAAATTCACGCACTTCTGAATAATAATGCCATTGATCAGGTTATTTCGAAAAATGGAAATGGAACTCGAAGAGTGTTCTCACGGATGGGCACGGCTGATATCGTGAAGAAAAGAGGATTATACAGAATGATTCAACTTACAAGCTCAAATCCTTTTGGATATCCCGATAACCTGGCTGAAAAGCTTGCCCAATGGCATACTTCTCGGGAATCCCTGGACTGGACCTGCGAGCAGCAATATCCCGACGCTGTGGTCGGAATAGCCGAATCGCTCAACCATGAACTTTCACCTGATCTTAGAATTTTCGCTGCAGACGGCTATGATTTCGGAAAAAACAGGAACCTTATCCATCCATTTGCCCTGTTTAATGCAGATAGGGTGGGAACGCATGGCTCTCTTCATAGCTCACAAAGCAGGATCATGATGATGTTTGCGGGCCCTGATGAATTACCCAGAAAAGAAGTTAAGGCTGCAAGGCTGGTTGACCTAAGGCCAACATTGGCAGATATTGCTGGATACAAAGTCCCAGAAAATATAGATGGTATCTCCTTGTTTGGCGGAAGAAATCAATAACTGATGGAATCGAAGGCGTCACATCTCATCCTCATCCTTCTTTCTTCGCCTTCTCTTTGGCTTTTCCTCGCCTTCCGGCCCGAAATTTGCCATTCTTGCTCGTTTTTTAGCCCATTGCACGGGATTCTTTATCCCTGCATGGCCAGCATCTGCCTTGCATGCTGGAAAAAAGCCATAATACATCTCGTTGTCGCAGTTCGGTGGAAGAATCTTTTCCTTCCTGGTCTTGTGGTACCGGACATGGCCGACGAGGTAATTTTCCCGCAAGGGCTCGTGGTTTTTTTTGTTCCATTCCAAGAGAAGCTTTTCAATCTGCTCATAATCCCAGCCAACATTAACCAGGAAGTTCACAAGAATGAACATGAACCTTTTCCTGCCGTCCTTAAGCCCCTTGAGGCCGGTTTGAATGCACAGCGGGAAGAATTTTTCAGGTATGGCAGTTGAGGGAATTGAAAATTCCCGCTTTGGCCTGAATTCTTCCTGCTCTTCCTGCCTGGCAGAAAAGTCAAATGCCTGGACAAACAGCTTGTTTGCCTCCCCATTTACAGTCCTTGATGCATCCAAAAACCTGAATGCGCTGACCTTGACAGGGTGCTTGGCCTGCTCCTTGGAAAATTCCAAAACCTTTGCAGGGTCAACCGGCACAGAAATCAGTCCTGACTTCTCATTAAAAGAATATACCATCCTGTAAAGGTGCCTTGAAGAGATGAGGATGGTGTCAATGTCCAGGAATGACTCAACATTGAGATGCTCGGTCTGGCCGCCTGTTTTTGAAGATGAAAAATACTTTATCTTGCTTTCATCGACGCCTGTCTTCTCCAGAATCCTTGCAAAATCATGCTTCTCGTATTCAAGAATCTTGTCCCCCAGGGGCTTTTTTATCATTTCCCTGATATACATTGCAATCTTCCGCGCGGCCTCTGGAAATAAAAGCTGCAAGTCCTGGCCTGCAACCTTTTCAGGAAAGGCCTCAAAGGGAACACCTATATGAAAGCCCTTGTTTCCGGAAAACTTGCAGGATATGCTTTTCACATCATTATATTTCAGGGCTTTTATTGTAAGGTCAGCCGCCATTTTGGAGTATTCCAAAAAATGGCAGTCAATGTCTAGTATAAGATCCCAGCCAGTCCTAAGCTCATCCAGCTCCTGGCGGCGCATAGAGGTGTCTATCCGCATTATGTTTTTCCATCGCTCCTCGCTTGCGTGGAAAGAAGTGGCGCCCTGCTTTGCCAGCTCAAGAATGTCATTGCCATATGCCAATGTATCCGGCCTTTTTCCAAACCCCCTGTCGGCAAATTTGACGGCGATTTCCCTGTCCTTTGCTGTTAGAAGCATTTCAGCCTGAATGTCATCCCGCTTGTAGTGCTGCAATAAAGTTGAAAGATGTATCATGGCACAGCAACAAATTTTTTATTTATAAGAGTTTGTTTTTTCCAAATGATGGCTCAAAATGCACTGGAATTCATCAATGGGTGGCTGCAGGAACTTGCAGATTCGGGAAAGCTTATTGTCGTAGAGGGAAAAAAGGACCGTGCTGCCTTGCAGCGCCTTGGCATAACCAATGTTTTTTCCCTTGACAAAAAGCCACTGTTTCAGGCGGTGGAGGAAATTTCAGCCATCTCAGACAAGGTGGTCCTGCTCACGGACCTGGACAATGAAGGCAAAAAACTGTACAGCAGGCTGAACACAGACCTTCAGCGGCACGGCGTGCAAATTGACAATTATTTTAGGGAGGCATTGTTCAGGCGAACTGCCTTGAGGCAAATTGAGGGGCTTGATACCTATGTGTACAACCTGGGAAAATGAGTGAGCCAAAATAAAAAAATAAATAAAGAAACAAAAAAATAACCAGACAAGGCTAATAGTCCTCTGATTCATTCTCAAGAATCGCCTTGTAATATTCTACAGGCTTTACCTGGGAGATTATTGTCCTGTGCACAATAAATCTCTCGTCAGGCGTCTTGAAAACCTTGCTTTCAATCAAGGGCATTTTCTTAAGCTGCTCGACTTTCTTTTCCCCTAATTTCAACCTTACCATATTAACACCTCCATAATATCTTATTGTTTGGTGAATTAAGTCCGGTGCGGGAATTAAATTGGCTTTCGGGCAGGTTGCCGGGGAAATGGCGCGGGATCCTGGCAGATTTCCGAGAATAGTGGTTAAAGTCACGAATAAACTGGCGCATGGCAGAATTTTTTGAGTTTAGCCGATGCTTGGCATTCTACCAGCCAGGCTAAAAATTTGGGATGCGGGCAATTATCTTATACGCCAGTCTATATGCCAGGCATTTTATAAGTCAGGCTATAAGTCAAGCGTCACTTTTCCTTTGGATGGGTCTACTGATTTCACTGATTTGTGCTTCCTGAGTCTTTCCTCAATCTGCTTCCACGGCATTTTTTTCCTTGCATCGCGGATTGAATTGAGAAACCCGCTGACTTCCTGGTATTTTAGATAGAGATAATCTGCCTTTTGGTTGTTTTCAGCAATTTCTGATTCCAGCTCCTGGATATTTTTCATCTGTATGGCCATCATCCTCTCCAGTTTTGCAACTGCCGGCGAAACCCTTGATTCCTCGGCTGCCTCTGCAGCTTTCCATTGCGACATGGCCCAGGAATTGTAATTTCCATGCTGTTTCTCCAGCAAAACCATCCTTATGGCCTCGGCAAGCCTGGCAGCTGCATCTGGATTAATTTTTGAGATATTCTTGCCAATGCCTGCCATTTCGCAGACTTTCTCAGCATTTGCGCCTCCCATGGAAAGCTCAATTGCAATTGTCTTGACTATGGAATCATGCCTTGAATTTGACGCCATTTCAGCAATCTGGCCTGGCTCAATCCCAAGAGGGCTGTATTTTTTCTTCGGATAAGCATAGGTTATGCCCCTTTGCAGCGGCCTGTTTTTGAGCGCCTGTTCCTTGAGAAGGGAAATTATCTTGAAGCCTGAGTCGCATAAAATGACATTGCCTTTGCTGAATAGCTCAATAATCAGGAAATACTCGGCTTTATTTCCCTCGGGCGCAACTTCAAGCCTGAATGTCAAGACACGCTCAAAGCCATGCTGTGAGACTTGCCTTATTCTTGCATTGTACAGCCTTTTTCTCAGCAGCATCGGAAATCCCGAGGGCGCTTCTGGCTGGGCTTCTTTTTCGTCAGAAATAAAAATCAGCGAGGGGAGCAAGATGTTTACAATCTTTTTCCCGACTGCCGGTACATGTATCTGGAGGAGGATGCTTTCCGGATTGGGCTGGTAAATCTTGTTGATTTTTGAGTTTACCATGTATTGAAGTTCTTCGGCCAGGAAGTGCAAATCAAGCGAAGTAAGCTCCATGTTTATCCTCCCTCATGATTGATGCGAATTGATGAGTGATGCAATAAATGGCCAGGTGAAACTTTGGATTAGCCAAGGAATCTCCTGGTCTGGCCGGCCCTGATGATATTTTCCCGCATTGAAGCAAAGTTCATTTTCTTGTAATCATCCATAATGCGGGTTGTCAGGCTTTTGTGCTCCTCGTTGATTTCGAAGTCAATCAGCTTAGCGGCCTTCTGCACAGCTTTCTGGACAGAGACAGGGAAATGCCTTAGATTGCCCGGATTAAGATATTGCGCAGCATCCCTGAAATCGCTGTTGAAATTCTCATAGCTGACATTTATGGCCTCAAGGTCCTGCTTTGTCACCACGTTAAGGCCAAGCAGCTCAGGTGGCAGGCCCATTGAATAAAGGCTGGCGCAAAAACTGATGGCCCTTGGGAGCTTTATTCCCTGGCCCTCGCGGGAATAGCCAAACAGCCCAATATGCAGCTTCCTTTTCCTTCGCTGCGGGATATAGGTGGAAAACTCATTGATCTTCTGCGCAAGCTCCCTTATCAGGCGGTAATATTCAGCTGAGACTTTTTCGAAGACCTCCATGCCTTTTTTTTCGTCAATGTATTTTGGCTGGGACCTTTTCCGGCTATTCATTTGGCCTATGGCATTTCGCACCTGTTCTTCCGGGTAGTCATACTTGAAGGCCGACTGGAGGGTAAAGGTCTGAACAGACGGATAGCCGTTCATGATTGTCTCGGCATTCTTGGGCGTGAGGTTGCCCCTGAAGGGGACGCTGCCAACGCCGAGCACTGGGAGGATTGGCAGGCTCAATTTTTTTTCAAGCTCGGCCAGGCGCTGCAAGGTTATTTTGAGCAGGATAATAGTCGGAAAAGAGCCATAATTCAGCGCAGGATCGCTCCTTGCCAGCCATACCCGGTAATAATCATCAACACCCTGGGACTTGACATAATCGCTGACAATTGAAGGCGCATTCAGCATGCTTTCCTTTGTCTCAAGAAGAGGGGTAACCCTGATCTTTTCTGGAAGAAATTCACCGCACCATTCCTGAATTTTTATGTCGCCTGGAAAAAGGGATGCGCTTGACTTGCCCACGACATATTTCTTGTAATACTCGGCAATCCTGATAATAGAGCTGCTGTTTGTAGTCATTGGCAGATACAGCTCAAAGATAGGGGGCACGACATTCTTGCCATAGAACATGCTTGCAATATCATAGCTGCGGGGTATGCTTTCAAGGGTCTCAAGCAGAAGCTTGGCCTCGCTTTTTTCAACCTCGGGATTGGGAACCCGCGGGGTTAAAAAAATATCCTTGCCCAGCTGCATATTCTGGAAAAAGGATTCGTATTTTGCAAATAACTTCTTGATGACAAAATTGTCAACCTCCTTTCCCTCAATGTCCCACAGCTGCTCCTTTACCTTCAAGTGCGAAAAAGAGTAATATGCCTCTGTTATCTCGTCATCCCCGCCTATTATTGAATTTTCAGCGAAAAAAGGCTGGAATGCATTGTCAGGATGCTGTGTCGACATTGTTCTTGAAACATTGATTTTCATGGTATCACATTCTTTGCTTTCTAAACCATCTGGATTCAACCCATCTGGATTCTTATCCTATGCATCAGTAATTTGTCAAGAACCACCTGCCAGAGACCGGTGGAATGTCATGTTTGGTTCCACAGACCTCGTGGTTCTTGAGCATGCTCAGAATTTTCCTGCCAAGTGGAAGAAAATGCATGCAAAGCTTGCCACCGGTTACAGACTTGACGGAAAATTCTGACATTTTATAAAACTTTCCAGTCTGTCCATGCCTTCTGCAAGTTTTTTCATGGATGTCGCATAGCTTATCCTGAGATATCCCTCGGAACCGAATCCCGCGCCGGGCACAACTGAGACATGGGCCTTTTCCAGGAGCTGCAGCGCAAATTTCCTGGAATCCTGCTCTATCCCTGATATGTCAGGAAACGCATAAAAGGCGCCGTCTGGGACCTTGCAGCGCATGCCCTTGATCTTGCTCAGCCTCTGCATCGCGTAATCCCTTCTCTTCCGGAATTCCTGTGCCATCTTCTCCGAGTCTGATTGCCCTTGCTTGAGGGCATACAGGGCTGCTGCCTGGGAAATGCTGCTTGGGTTGCTAGTGACTTGGCCCTGCAGTTTGACCATGGCCTTGATGATTTCTTCCGGGCCTGCTGCGTACCCTATCCGCCACCCTGTCATGGAGTATGCCTTTGAAACCCCGTTGACAGTTATTGTATGCTCCTTTACATTATCATTGAATGATGCTATGCTAAAGTGCTCTTTTCCATATGTTATTTTTTCGTATATCTCATCGGATATGAGCATAATCCCTTTTTCAACAGCCAAATCCGCAATTTTAACCAATTCCTTTTTCTCGATGACCGCGCCGGTTGGATTGCAGGGAGAGTTGAGGATTATGAGCTTGGTTTTTTTGGTGACTTTGGATGCAATATTCCTGGCTGTAACCTGAAATCCTTCGGTTGGGGCAATGACAGGCTGGGCCTCGGCAAGCTTGACCTGCTCAGTGTATGTGGCCCAGTAGGGAGCAGAGATTATTGCTTCATCCCCTTTTTCCAGCAATACCTGGCAGATGTTGTAAAGCGCCTGCTTAGCGCCGACACAAACAATAATGTTCTTTGGCAGGTAGGCCAATCCATTGTCCTGTTGAAGCTTATCGCAAATTGCCTGGCGCAGCTCAAGGGTGCCTGCCACATCTGTGTATTTTGTTTTGCCTGCCTCAACAGCTGCTATTGCAGCTTCTCTGGCCGGCCCCACAGTTGGGAAGTCCGGCTCGCCTGCACTCAGGCTGACGACATCTATCCCTGAGTGGATGAGCTCCCTTGCCTTCTGCTCAAACGCAAGTGTCTGGCTTTCTTCAATGCCGAGAATTCTCTGGCTAAGCTTGATTCCCATGACTGAATAGATGAAATGAGGGTATAATATTAAAGTTGCCGATTTCCATTGTGAATTATGGAAATAGTATGGAGATGCCATGGCAAATAACGGGACTGAATAAAAATTCAGAAAAGAATAAATAGTGCCTAAAACAAGGCAATCCCATGTTCTTCAGGATAAAGAGAATTAATGGAAAAGAATATGCGTACATTGTAAAAAACAAGTGGACGCAAAATGGCTGCAGGCAGAAAGTTGTAGGCTATGCGGGAAGGGTGTTTAAGCCTGATAAGCTGCGGGAAATAACATTTGAGGATTTCATTGCAAAGATACTGAAAAAAAACCATTCAGAATACCTGCAAAAAATGGATTTTGACGAGGCCATAATGGATTTGGCCAAATGGCAGCTTTATGTCCACGGCGCTGAAATAAGTGGAGATATGGCCCAGTTTGCAGAATTCTTTGTGACCCTGGCCGGGAACAATGTCCTGGCTGGCAAAAAAAATGTTGCACTGAAAATGAATGAGGGTTATTTTTGCACACGAAACCTAAAAGCAATAATGGCAGCCGGGATAAGGGAAAGCGAGGATGACCTGGGCTCGGATTTTGCGCATAGCCTTGTCAATGCAGGATTAATTGTCCCAAAGGATGTGTTCGTGAAACTGTATGAGAAATTGAGCTGAAAATGCAAGGCGGTTTAGCAAAAAATATATAAGGCTGATGAGTTAAGAATATGATAATTAAGAGTAATGACCTATTTGAAAGAGTAGAGAAAAGAGGCAAGTTAATGTTCAGGAAATCCGGGAAAGGCCAGGCAGCGCTTGAATTCTTGATGACCTATGGCTGGGCCATATTGGTTGTGCTGATAGTTATTGGGGCCCTGGGCTACTTTGGCGTGCTTAACCCGTCAATCATGCTGCCTGAGAAATGCACATTGCAGCTGGGATTGAACTGCAAGAATCATATCTTGAGAATAACGCCAAGCGCTTCTCCGGCGATGCTAGATCCAAACAGCACAATATTTCTGGAACTGGAAAATGGTATGGGCAAGGGGATTATTATTACAAGTTTCAATGTCACAGGAGGTTCCTTATCATGTGGTGTTACCACATCCGCTGCTCCGGTAGGGTCAATATGGAACGATGGATTCACAAGCAAGAATGGATGGCGTTTGCAGCAAGGCAGAACCAGGATCCTTGCACTTTATAATGTCACGCCAGATGCAGAATGGGCAGATTGCAAGCTGTCTCCGACTCTTGCCAAGACAAAAGCCGATGTGGAGATAAGGTGGTACTTCGAGGACGCATCAGATATTTTCACGCACACCATGCGGGGAGAAATCCTTGCAAATGTAGAGGATTTGACATAAATTCTTGAAGAAGAAAAATAGGCATAATTTTATGGATATTCTATTTGAAGTCTATCCTCATTTCCACGCCGTGCCTTTTGTAGCCGGATTTTTCATAGAATGCTACGGTTTTTTCGCTGCAATCAAGGATTGCTTTATAGCATCCGAGGGCTTTGGCTTTTTGAGTGGCGTGGCGCACAAGGGCAGAGCCTACTCCATGGCCTTCATGGCCTTGCCTGGCTGAAACGTCCTCTATATGGCCCACTTTTGACAGGCCGTGAATGAATTTTTCCTCGACCAGAAGCGTTGTAACGCCAACTATCTTTCCATCCTTTTCAGCCACAAAAAAGTGGTAGACTGGGTTTTTTGATATTTTTTTTAGATGGGCAATAGCTGATTCAGGGGTTGTGCCTTCAGTTGGCGCCAGGTTGTTGAGGCTCTCAAAAAATCCCGATGTAAAATCTTCTGGTTTGAGCTCCCTTATTTTGATATTTGAGTTTGACTCTGTTTTTTCCATTTCATTCCACCGTCACGCTCTTGGCCAGGTTTCTGGGCTTGTCGATGTCGCAGCCCCGCAGGTCTGCTATATAGTACGCCAGCAGCTGAAGGGGGATTGTGCTCAGGACAGGCATAAGCACTTCAAGCGTTTTTGGTATAAAAATTACATCGTCTGCGATTTGGGTTATAAGGGTGTCACCTTCGCTGGCAATGGCAATTATCTTGCCGTGCCGTGCCTTTACTTCCCTCATGTTGCTGATAACCTTGTCGTAGGCAGTTGTTTCGTTTGCAAGAAAAACAACCGGCATGTTTGCATCAATCAGGGCAATCGGCCCGTGCTTCATTTCAGCAGCAGGATAGCCTTCAGCGTGGATATAGCTGATTTCCTTGAGCTTCAGCGCGCCTTCCAGGGCAATAGGGAATTCATAGCCCCTGCCCAAATAAAGGAAATTGTTGGATTTTGCATATTTTTTTGCTATCTGCTCCACTCCCGATGCCTGGCTTAGGATGCTCTTCATTTGTGCTGGAAGGTCCTGCATGTGGGCAATAAGCTCTTTTGCTTTTGCAGGAGAGACAATTTTGCGAAGGATTCCGATATGCAGGGTAAGGATGCACAGCGCTATTACCTGGCTGGAAAATGCTTTTGTGCTGGCAACCCCGATTTCCGGGCCGGCGTGGGTGTAGATACCGCCGCCTGCTTCCCTGGCTATTGTGCTGCCCACAACATTGACAATGCCCAGGGTTTTTGCCCCATTTGCCTTTGCCAGCTTCAATGCTGCGAGGGTATCAGCAGTTTCCCCGGACTGGCTGATAACGAGCACAAGGTCATTCTTGGTGAGCACAGGACTGCGATACCGGAATTCGGATGCATATTCAACTTCAACAGGAATCCTCAGGTATTGCTCCATAAGATATTCGCCAACCAGGGCAGCGTGCCAGGAAGTCCCGCAAGCCGCGATGATTATCCTGCTAATTGACTTTACCTGGGTTTCCGGCAGGTTTAGGCCGCCCAATTTTACATTGTCTTTCTGAAGCCTTCCCCGCATGGTATTGAGGATGCTGTCAGGCTGCTCGAAGATTTCCTTGAGCATGAAATGCTTGAAGCCCTTTTTCTCAATCTGGTCAACGGACCAGGAAACTCTTTCAACTTTCTTGGCCTGGCCAGTATTGTCACCATCGGTGATGTTATAGCCAGACTTTGTCAGTGTAAGGACATCTCCGTCATCCAGATAGATTACTTTCTTTGTGTATTCGACGATTGGTGAGACATCACTTCCAATGAAATACTCATGGTCGCCTATCCCCAGAACGAGGGGGCTGCCATTTTTCGCAGCGACGATTTTGCTTTCGTCTTTGTGGATGACCAGGATTCCATAAGTTCCAACCAGCTGCCTGAGCGTCATCAAAACAGCCTGTTCGAGATTGCCCTGATAGAATTTTTCCACAAGGTGGGCAATGACCTCTGTATCAGTTTCGCTGGAAAATTTGTGGCCTTCCTTAATCAGAATTTGCTTGAGGCTGTCAAAATTCTCAATTATGCCATTATGGACAACTGAGATTGCAGCATTGCATGAAAATTGAGGATGGGCATTCTGCTCAGAAACCCCGCCGTGCGTTGCCCAGCGTGTATGCCCGATTCCAATGCCAATCCCATTATTCTCCTTCATGCGCTTGGCAATGATTTTTGCCTCGCCAATTTTTCCAACGTGCCTCTCAGATTCGATTTTGCCACGCGCCTTTGATGCAACTCCCCAGGAATCATAGCCTCTGTATTCTAGTTTTTTCAGGCCTCTGACTACTACATTAAGAGGCAACTTCTTTCCAATGTATCCAAAAATTCCGCACATTTGTTTCACCTGGCCCCTTTGAGATAATTATCAATAAGTGGTATGTCCTCTGGACAGCCCATGTCAATCCAGGCGTCCTGGCATTTTACAGTCCGAATTTTTTTGCCTTTTGCGAGCAGAGTCAGGGCATCTGTGAGCTCATATTCCCCCCTAGAGGATTTGCCTATTTTTGCAATTGCATCATAAATTTCAGGAGTAAATTTGTAAAGCCCTGTATTTATTTGATTCCCGACAAATTTTTTTGGCTTTTCAACTATGCGGGAAAGATAGCCTTTTTTCTCCACGATAATGCCGTACCTTTTCCAGTCCTTGACTTTTGTGGTGGCCACATAGCTGAGTTTATCGTCTTTTGAAATTTTTCGGAGGTCAGGCACAGACCATAAACTGTCCCCGCCGAGGGCAATAAACTGGTCATGGCCAGTGAATTTTGAAGCAAGCTTTAAGGCATGGGCAGTCCCGAGTCTTTTGTCCTGGTGGATTAAACGGGCTTTAAAGCCATATTCCTGCAAAAATGATTTGACTTTGCTGCCTTTATGCCCAACAATAATTGCATAATCCGAATAGCCTGCTTTTTTCAGGCGAATGAGCAGATGATAGAGAAAAGGTTTGCCATTTATATGTATCAATGGTTTAGGCACCAGTTTGGTGAGTGGCATCATCCGCACGCCTTTTCCCGCAGCCATAATAACAGCTTTTCTTATCATGGTAAAAAGAACAAACTTGATGTGGTATAAATATTTAATTGAAAAAAACATTATAATAAAAAGTGAAATAAAGATTGGATAACTATTATTACATGAATTTAAGTGATTATAAAACTTTAAATTCTTTTTTAGAATGACAAATAGATTAAATTAAATTTTAAATGTTTATAAGTGTATATTTTGAAATTTTATATTATAAAATACTATAAGAATATTATAATGAAATTTATAATAATACAAAAAGTTTTTAAATAATAAAAGATTTCCTGAGCCCGAATTAAAATGGTTGAGAGCTTCATAGTAAGGGATGAGGGCAAAGGGCTTCAGCGGCAGAGTATTAAATTGCTTGACAAGCCTTCGGCAATTAAATTAATAGACAATGCTGCACGGATAGAAATCATTAAAGCGCTTAGCAAAATGCCCATGTATCCTGCAGAGCTTGCAAAGGCCCTGAAAATGCATGAGCAATTGGTATATTACCACATCAAGCAGCTGATGAACGCTAGCATAATCCACGTCGTGGAAAGGCAGGAAATCAGGGGCACAATGGCCAAAAAACTGGCAGTAAAAGACTTGAATTTTGCTGTGCTCCTCAGCGATGATTGGAAGGACTTTTCAGTTGCTGAAACTGGGCTGATGGATAAAAAACTTAAGGCATTTCTCGAGCCCCTGGTAATGGAAGGGGAACTGCAGGGCAAGATAGTCGTCGGCAGTCCTGATCCCCATGGCCCGTTCAAGGCAAGGGCAAGGGACAGCCATTATGCTATTGATTTGTCGATTTTCCTCGGTAAATATGTAAAAATGCCATCTGACTTCGCTGTCAGCCTTGATGTTGACATCAATTTATCGTCGACGGACACCAATTTCCTGTTGGTTGGCGGGCCGGTAACCAACCTTGTGGTGTCGACGGTGCAGGAAAAAATGCCAGCCAGGTTTGCTGACAATAAACCGTGGGGCCTGTTTTCGGATAAGACCCAGAAAAAATATACAGAAGAGTCAATTGGAGTAGTGGCAAAAATCCCCAATCCTCACTTTCCCAACAGATATGTCATTATACTTGCTGGAATAAGCAGCCCGGGCACAAAAGCAGCAGTGCTAGCTCTCACTCGCCACACTAAGAGACTCATGGGCTCATATACAGGACAAAAGGCATGGTCAGCAATTGTGCAGGGATTTGATGAAGATGGTGATGGGAAACTTGACAGTGTTGAGATTTTGGAATAAAATGAGCATTTAATAAGCATTTCCACGATGGTCCGTATTGCAGAGATTTATTTTCATATATAGTGTATATGATAGAACCAAAAAATTCAAGTGGCCGGGCAAGAAAAGGCAAATTCGGCAGATATGCGGAGCAAATCTGAGCTTGCCAAATCATAGGAACCCTCACTTTCCATATATCAGATACTTGCGAAATACCCAAAAAAAGATGCATAATGCCAAAGTTGAGAGGTTGATTGTGCTAATATGCCCTGCAAATCCTCGATATGGCCACTCAGGCTGCCGTGGCAACCCATAAAAGAGGGGAGTCTCGAAAACACACGTTTCCCATATATAAACAAGTTATAAACAAGTTTAAACAGCAACAGGGAAGGGATGGAAAGCATGATAGAAGGTATATATCAGATATCAGCAATGTATTCCAGATATGAATTCCATATGTGTGCATTTTAGTGCTGATGGGTGAAAAGATGATATGGAAAGGTCATTTTTGATGTTAGTTAAACTGTCAAGAGTATATAAAATAGATAAAAAAGACTGTAAAATGCTTCAAAAATTAAACCAAACTTTATAAGACCTTAAAATTATAAGGAGGGATTTAAAATGCGACTATTCAGAAAAAAACCAGCTATAAACGCAATTACAGAGCTAAATAAGAGCATGTCAAAAGTTGACAGGGACATATACCTAATACAGCAGTGGATTGCCCACTTGCATGGCAAGCATGAATTCATAAAAAATTCACATTTCAGGCATGTGGATATGACAAGGAGGGATGTGCAGGAGCTCAATAGATGGATCAATTATTTGCACAGGCACAACCTTGAAATGCATAATTTCGTAAAGGAAACAACAAAAAACATACTGGATTTGAGAAAAAATCAGGAAGATTTGCTAAAAAAGCTTGAAAAACTTGAAGAAGGACAACTGAGGACACTACAGAGGACAAGTCAAGGACAATTAAGGGACATGTCCCTCGTTGACCAGACTGCAAAGGAAATACGAATGATTACACCAGAAATAAACCAAATAGGTAATCAAAGCGAAACCAAATTTATCGGTAAGCATGAGTTCACAGGAAGCGAGATGGAGTTGATAAACATATTTTATCGCGCGGACAGGCCCCTGAGCTACCAGGATTTGTCAAAACTCCTCGGAAAAAAAGACAAAAGCATTAGGAACTTGATTTATGAATTGAGGGCAAAAAAAGTCCTGGTAAAATCAAAGCCCATAGGCATAAGAACAAAAGGATTCTTTTTGGAAAAAGAAGAAAAAATAAGGGTATCCGGCAGGTAAAAATGCCATGTCCCAAATGATTTGTCCTTTTGTCCTCTAAGGACGGGACAAGTCGGGACAAATCAATTAGCCTTTTTGGGCATGATTTGACTTGAATGGTGACTTAAGATGCAAATCCCTTGCCAATTTTTTTACTTGGCTTATTTGTTCCCAAGAATCAATTCTTTCTAAGTTTAAGCGCTGAAAGGATCTTCTTTGCGAGGGTTTTTATGGTTTTCTTGCCAGTGTCCAAAATCAAAGGCCTGTGACCAAATGACCTCGCCTCTTCCAGGCAGATATCAAATATCTCAGAATCAAGGTTTTCCCTCACCTTTGTGGCAGAATACCCCCTTTTTCTAAGGCGGTTCCTGATTGTATGGAGGTCGGCTTTCACAATAACGCACAAATCCACATAAGATGCCGGCAGAAAGTGGGCCATATGGCCATCGACAATGATACCATTATGGCCCTGCAATGCCATTATAGCCTGCTTAAGATGCCTAACAAGATGGGATGCATCCACAATGTAAGTTTGACGCGCACGGTCATATTTTTCGTATAAGCCATGTTTTTTGGCAAATTTGCTGATTTCAATTAGTTTCCAGCGTTTGGAAAGTGAGAGTTCTTTGGCTATACTTGTCTTCCCTGTTCCAGGAGTTCCACTTATTGCCACTATAATGGGCTTTTGGATTGAAATTTTTTTGCTCATTTTGATATATAAGTATATTAATTGATTATTAATTTTATATTATTTGTAATATTGATTCAACTTATATATGAAATTATTTGCTTAATTTTGGCTTATTTTGATAAAATTAAAGCGATGTTTTGACATGTTGCCCTCTTTGATGATTTTTACATTCATGATGATATATGATTGATACTCAATATGGGCAATTTTGGATAAGGTTTATGGTGCCTAATTTACAAAATTCTCTAATTTGCCTGTTTTCTTTCCCTGACCTTTTCAAGGAGAAAATACATGAAAATTGCAAAAACGGCTCCGACAAGGAACCAGACTGCGATACTGTTCCATGAAAAAAAAGAAGGGGAGGAAACGGATTGCGCGGTGCTGGCAGCAAAATCTGCCTGCGTTGCCGCAGCGCCCTGTGCTGCTGTTGCCGTGGCTGACACGTCAGCTGTGCTTTCTGCCATAAGCATTGGTGCGGCCTCTTTGGCTGCAATTGGGTCCATGCCGGCTGAACTGCGGGAAAGGGCACTAAAAAATATGTTGGATGACTGGTTTATGATGGCGATTACTGCTGTTGCTGCGAGTGTTATGATGCCAAGAGGGAATAGGCGCTTAAGTTTTTTCATGAATCCTTCGTCGGTTGTGGCCGGCGCAATGATAATCAGCTTGTTTGCGAGCTTATAGTGGAGCATTTCCTTGCCTTTTTGGCTGTAGTGGAATTCCTCGGCGATTACAAGCTTGTTTTCGACCAAATGCTGGAGGTTGTAGTGGACTGTTGAAATAGGCATTTTCAGGGCCCTGCTTATCTCTGATTCCGTGGATTCCTGCTGGGATAGAAAATCAAGTATTTTCCTGCTGGTCTCATTGCTAATAACCTGGGCCAGCTTTTTAGCCTGGTTCTCCTTAAGTGAAACCAGCATGAATGATTCTTCTGCCATTCCAGATATAAATCCGGACATATATTTAAAATTGCCTGTGACTTCGAATCAGGTCAAAGTTATGATGGCATTTATGGCCTGGCCGCGTGAAGGTGTGTGAAGATGGATGCCTGGGAAATAGTGCGGCATAAATGTATATACATAAAATATTTAAATGATGGAATGTAAAAAATCCTATAAATGTCATATCAATTGTTCTTGGGGTGAGAGCATGCAGTGCGAAATGTGCGGTATTAATATTGCCAGCCAGAAAGTCCTGATAGAAGGGACTGAAATGACGGTTTGTGCAGATTGCGGAAAGTTTGGTGAAATGATTGAGGCGCTTGCAAGCGCAAAAAAAGATGAAAAAGCCACAATCCAGAAAAGATCAGTGCTGTCGACATTCAACACCCGGCCGCGCGCCATGCCAGAGCCTGAAATCCAGGAAATTATCGTCGGGGATTATGCTGAAATATTGCACAGGAAAAGGGAAAGGATGGGCATGACCCAAAAGGAATTTGCTGCATTCTTAGCAGAAAGGGAATCCATAATACACAAGATTGAGACAAATTCCTATGAGATGCCGATAAAAATGGCCAGGAAGTTTGAGAAATTGCTCAAAGTCAGCCTCATTGAAGAATATGAGGAGAAGAAAATCAGCATGGGCAATGCTTCATCCGGAGACCAGGTCACAATAGGCGACTTGATCACAGTCAGGAAACGTGCCTAGCGCTGAAGATGTAATAAGAGCAGATAAGGCCGTTCTCCTCATAATTAGTATTGAATTCTTGCCTTATTTGTGCGAATAAAGCGGACTTTGCAGATTCACAGCCTGCATCCCATGGTGGGCATTCAAAATCGCATGTATCAATCAGTATGTCGCTCGCTGACCGCAGCTGGTTCGAAAGCTGTAGGATTTTTTGGCTATCAAACAATGGATAGTACATCAGGCCACTTGACTTCAAGTCGCTGTTTGCCATGAACAGGGGGCTTGAGACCCATACCTGCGCCTGATTGTCGAGACTTGAAAGGTGCTCATTGAATGCAGAGGGGATATAACGTGGAGCGTAATTCCAAGCTTGACCGATGCCGACGTAAGATTGTGCCATCCATGCCATCCCCGCAATGACCGAGATAATGACAATGGTTTTTTCAAAGGTTTTTACACGCGCATGAACATCTCCTACACGGATAGTCCTTGCAGACTGCCATGCCGTGAAAAGCCCAAAGCCCGCCAAAATGTACAGATAGGGCAAAAAGGCAAGTGCAAACCTCATTTCCTTGTGCTGGATTATGGTGAAATATGCAAAATACAGGATAAACAGGCAAGTGATGAGCCACGCATGCCAATAAAATTTGGATTTGTCTTCTGATTCATGCTGCCTATCCACCGCCGCGTCCCTTTGTGCCCACCGCCTTATGCCAAGAATGCCTGCAATAAAAAATATTGAGAGGAAATTTTCCTTAAGCAGGCCAACAACGTAAAAGCCAGCTGGCTTCCAATAGATCCAGCCAGTGTATTTTGACATGAAAATTTGGCGGATAAATGGCTGAAAAATATTGCCATACATTCCAAAATTGAATGCCAAAAATGGAACCAAGATGGTCAAGAACCCCAGTACAATTGCAATGACATCACCATTTCCTCGCCAAGGACCTGCAGGTCTTCCTTTTTTGTTTGCAGCCAATGCCATTATTACCGTCAAGACGAGCATTGCCAGGAAAACAGCCAGATGCAGGAAACGGGCAATAAAAGCCAAAGCCAAAACAACTCCTGAAGAATAAAGATGCCTCCTGATAAACAAATAAATGCCAAAAAGCGACAGGCATACAGCCAATATATCAGTTAGTATGAGACCCTGGAAAAGAACAAAGGTTGGGGAGAAGGCAAGCATTGCCGAAGCGAGCAGGGCTGTGGGCCTTCCGAAAATATTCATGGCAATTGTGTAAGCAAGGTAGATTGAATAGAGGCCTGCGGCGAGCATAAGCACCTTGCCGGCAATTAGCGGGTCAAGCCCGATTTTCCAGGCAAGGCCAAGGATTACAGGGAGCAAGGGGGGCCTTACATCCTCCCAAAAGCCTGAGGCACCGTTAGAAAACATGTATTTTCCCATGCCTATGTAAACTGAGGAATCCCACCAAACTGATGTTGCAGAAAAATGGAACAGGGCAATTGCCAAGGAGATAAGCAGTATCAAGGAAAGCAGTGGGTCACTCAAATGGCCATATTTTCTGCCTGTTTTGCCTGATTGGCCAGCCTGAAATTTTTTCCTCGACATGAAAAGCCTCCGTCTGCCATATAGCATCAAACTGCATCACTCCTTGTAATTATAATAATTTGCCTCCCACTGCCCGTTGGCAATAAAATACCTTGATCCCTGCCTTGCATAAACGCGGGGCTCCCTGAGGTCATGCAGAATCAGCACATGCTCTGCAGGCCCAAGATTGGGAAAATCATGTATTTGCCTCACTTCCATTTTGGAATAGTATGCGATCACAGGGCAGTTGAGATTGCAGTAGACAATTGAGCCATCGGCAATATTTAGCCTCAAGAAACCAGAGGCATCCTTTGTGACCTGCCTTAACCCATTCTCAAATCCAATTGAGGGTGTATAGGCCCTGGAATATCCCTGTGCCTGCAACATTAAAATGATTACAACAATCGGGAAGATAACCTGTGATTTAATATTGGACAGGAACAAAGAACACGATAAAATAACAGGGAGCAATGCGGGCAATAAAAAACGCTCGGCTTCCCATTCCATGGAGATTGGCTTGGCAACGCCTCGCTGCAGTATCACAAAATAGTACAAAAGCATGAAAAGCGCCCAATACATCATGAAGCTACTGAAATTCCCTGAATAAGATTTTCGCCCATGAAAATTATAAAAGGCAAAAATTATGAAAATTACTATAAACAGGCCGAAGAAATCGGCCAATGACCACAGGGAAAATGCGAGGCTTGTGGGCTCATTCTCTGCAACCACATGAAATGCGTCATGGAAAGGCCGGTAAAGATTCCCAAAGGTTGCATGGCTCCATGCCAAATATGGCACCATTGGCAATATTGCAAACACGGCAAACAGCAAGAGAGGAGCTGACAGGCTGGATAATTTGGCAGGCCAGGAAGGGATGGGAATAAGATAAATCAGCGCCAGAAATAATACGCCAGCATATATTATTGATGTGAATTTGACAAGGATGGATAACCCAAATATAAGGCCAGAAATGCCCATGTAAATATTTTGCATGGAGAAATTGCTTTTTTTTGCTTTAGGGACCTGTGCAATTCCGCGAAAGAAAAAGTATACGGAAGCGCCCGAGATTAGGGCTGCAAGTGCATCGGTCATCACCCATTTACTGGCAAGGATGTGGAAAGGCAAAAGCGAGACAATGACAGCTGAAATCCATGCTGCCTTACTGCTGTGCTGTTTTGCAAATTGAAAAGCCAGCAGCACCATAAGGCTGTTCAGAAATGCCATCAGGACCCTGGACCAGACTTCAGCATCCAACCCCAGAGAGTAGATGCCTGATAGCATCATTGGAAGCAATGGTGGCCTGATATTAAGCTCGGTATAGCTTGCAGGCATGCCTGCATAATATTGTGCATTTTGAAGATAAACTGTCTCATCCCAAAAGAAATAGCTTGTATCCACCGGGAACAGCCTTATTACAAAAGAAAATAGTATTAATAGCGCAAGGAATATATTTTCATATGCCTTATTCTTTCGGTCATGCTGCTTCATCTACTGCCCCTTCTAATATATTTGCTGAAAACGCATATAATTGCCTGCATCTATAATTGTGCACTCAGGAAGGCAGACTGTTATGGGCTTGGAGGCTGAATTTAGGAGGATTATGCTTTGAAGGTTTGTGGAAACAGACATGTTGACAGAAGCTTTTATAGAGAGTGTCACGGCTGTGGCGAAATCAGGATATTTTTCCTGGATTTCCGGGGAAACATTTATGCCAATGTTATTGTCTGATGCAGTGAGCTGTACGCCATCCAAAAAACCCAGCCAAAGATGCAATTGGTCAAGATTCATGAATTGAGCGCGATGGTCCTTTGCATATTCCACAAAAGAAACAAGGCTGGCAAAATCACCAGTTTCAAAGTTGAAATGCTGGAAAGCAAGCAAGACATAAGGCTTGACTGGCCAGCTTGCCTCATACTCAGAAATAAGCGCATCCGCATCCTTATTTTTCATTGAAGCCCAGTCTTTAACCATGGAAATCCCCTGGTCATATCGCTTAAGACCGTATTCATCAGCAACAATTGGGTCACCGGGAACAGAACTGTAAATTATATAACCAAGGCTGGCCAATGCCTTCAGTGTATTTTTATCCGATGATGAATATGGAGGGACAAAAGCCAAGGGGACAATCCCAAGCTTATCTTCGATAATATTCCTGCCCTGCTCAATGTCATTCCACTGGGATGCGTAATCCCGGCCTGCAAATTCTGATCCCAGCCCATAGTCATGGTATGAGAAGCCATTTTGTGCTATGGCAATATCGTGCGTTGAGATATAACTCCTAAGCAGGTCCAGAGACGAATTATTCAGCTCAAGCAAATCAGCAGGGATTATGCTCAAGGTCAATGGCGTGGAATTCAAGTCGTTCAGAATCCGGCTGAAGCTTTCTGCTTTCCAGATGTTGCCCTTGCCATCTTCCCTATAGACTCCTGCTGCATTGTCCATGCGCAAAACTATTATGCTGTTTCCCCCATAGGGAATCCTGGAAAGGGTAACAGCGCGGTCAAGCAAATACTTGTCATTAAGAGAGGGAAGCGTCTCATCCTTGCTGAAAATATAGTATGGCCTTTCACCATCTGACAAAACAGCAATGAGATTAAACCTCTGCAATAGGATTTGCAGGAATTCATCATCTGTATTCTGGCAGTCAATATCTTTCCGGAAACATGTTATACCCGCACTTATGTATACCAGGCCTCCTGCTTTTTGGTCTGTTGCAAATGCCTGATAATAGCCCTCCTGTGAGTAATAGTTTGGAACAAATAGGTAATCCAGGTATGCTGCAGGGACGGGAGTATTTGTTATGATTTTCGTGCCAAAGGGCAAATTGGCAAATGCCTTGTTGAGCCCTTTTTTGAAACCAGGGTTATAATTTGCAGAATCCATTACCAGCGGCACATTCAAAGCTGCGCCTGAAATTGCAGCAATGACAAAAATGGTCACCAAAAGTGGCATGAATTTAGGAGGTGCGGGCAGGATTCGCTGATTTCTTGTAAAATGCAAGATAGCATAGGCTGAGAGTATTGCCACAAATGGGAGGAAAGATATCAAAAATCTTGGCTGCTTGTTGCCAATATATGTGTAGTAAGAGAAAAATATGAGAAAGGAAGCCATGAGCGCCGTTTTATTGCTATCCTCCCAAAATTTTGCGCGCGCAAGGAGTATCAGGCCGGCAATTGATAACAGCAAGAGGAAATTCTGCCTTGCCATTTCAAAAAGATAGTACATAAGATTGGCATATATGCCATGTATTGCCTCAGCAGGGTTTTCCTGGTGCCATATGCCAAGAATCCATGGCCTGAAAAGCGCATGTGACACTTTTGCGGTTTCCCCATGATAGATTGCATAATTAAATGCCATAAACATCATGACAGGGATGGCAAAGGCAATGAGCATTTTTAGGATGCTGACAAAAAGGGGGAAAAAGTGCGAATAAAATTTTCCCTCGCCTCCAACAGTATTTTTCCTATTTTTTTTGATTTGTGCCTTATAATTGCCGCGTGGGAGGCTGATGAGCGTGGCCGCCGCCATGGCAAGGCCGCACACTGCCAGAACCAGCCCGCTGGGCCACCTGAAAAGAAAAGCAAGGGATGAGAATAAGCCCACAAGCCAGTATTTTTTCCCCAGCAGGAAATATATTGCCAGAATGCAAAATGTGATTGAAGGTATGTCGGTCATTGGCTGGCTTGCCCAGAAAAAAAATGAAGAAGTCGTCATTACAAGCACAGATGACAAAAGACCAGTCTCCTTGTTGAAGACCCTTGACCCCAAAAGGAAGGTTGAATATGCGAACAAGATTGAAAAGGCTATGGCCAAAATCCTGGAAGCCAAGATAACATCAATGCCCAGCTTCCACAATGGCCCAATTAGAAGAGACAGCCCTATAGGCCGAATAATTTCCATGAAACCCAAATGCCCTGCGGAAAATAAAAACTTGGCAATGCCAATGTATACAGCGCTGTCCCAGTAAATCCGGGGATACAAAACAAGCATGAGAATCTGCAAAAATAAGAATATTGCAATGAATACCCAAAACAAGCGCAATACCCCTGTCTTATCATCCTTCTTGCTTTTGGAAAGCATTGAATCTGCCTATTTGGCTGGCCATAAAAAGCTTTCTAGGGCAGGTGCAATGGTATGGCAGCTGCGAGAACCCAACTTGTGCGGCTTATATGGCAAATATCGTATTGCATGCCTGAGCCATCAATCGGCACATTCTGGCCTGGAATTACTGAAACTGGAGCAGATAATATCCCCCAATTGCGCCCTGTTGTAGTATCCTTCATATTTCTGGTCTTCTATAACTATTGCAGGAAGGCTGTAAACCTGATAGCGCTTTCGCAGCAATTCTATTACAGGCTCGTCTTTCTCGAGGTCAACATTGATTGGGAAAACCAGCAGGCTCTGCTCATAAATTTTTTTGTGGTATGTCAGCACCACACCAAGGTCTGAGCATTGCGGGCAATTCTCCTCAGAAAAGAAATACAGGACTGTGACTACATCCAGATTGCAGTTGCGCTTAGTTTCCCTGGCAAGAACCCAGTATTTCAGGTTGTCGAGAAGATATCTCCTCTTGATCAGTGTGAACTGGTTCTTCTGCAGCCTGCTTTCCTGCTCATATTGCGTGACCCTGTCAAGAGAGTAATCCAAATCTGATATTGCATCGTCAAGGCTGCCGTACAGAACAGAACAGCTTGCATTGTCATTCTGTATATATGTCAGATATATGGTCTGGAATTGAAGCCGCTTGTAATCAAGGTCAAATTGCTCATTTGCCTGGCTGGACCAGCGCAGCCGCTGGTAATCCATGATTATTCCAAGTGCCACGCCGAGTGCAAATATAAGCAGGGTGAATACCCCTGCTGCCATATATATTTTCTTGCTGAATTTGCGATTTGATGCCATGCTGCTACCACTTTTGCCTTTTGCCTATTATGACCTCCAGTATTACAATCAAGGTTATAAAGCTGAGCATGATATAATAGAGGAAAAAGTAATACAGGATCTGGAAGACGCTCGCTTTTCTCACTTTTTCCTTGGCATTGCGATGAGCCAAAACCACAGTTGCGAATGTAATTAAAAAAAGGGACACGAAAATGAAAACGTTAGAAATGTCAATGTCCAGCACCGTAAACTTGAAGGTGAAGAAATCTTCAAGGTATGGAAGCAAGTCAAAGCGAATAAGCCATGTGTTCCAAAGCTGCTTGATTATTGGATAAAGGAAAAAGTATGAGAATAACGTCAGCCCTGCAATCGCCAGGAAAAAATTGAAGACATTCACGGACATCTGCATAATGCCAAAATCACCGTAATTCTTATTCAGGAAAAGGTTGCGATATTTATAGGCGTTGAGAAGGCCCCCCTTATACCACCTGTTTCTCTGTTTGTACAGTTCCCTGGTATTTTCCGGCGCAATGGTGTAGACATTCGCATCAAAGCACTGCTTGATCTTGTAATTGTGCTTTTGCACCCGGTATGCGATTTCCATGTCCTCTGTGAGGTTTGATTCGCTGAAGCCCCCCAGCTTTTTGATGATGGATGTCCTATAGAGTGAAAACGGCCCCGGTGCCACGTAAAGGCAGTCCAGCTGGCTCATCAGGCGGGCCACAAAAATAACAGAAATGTATTCTATTCTCTGAAGCTTCTGGAAAAATTTCTTTGGCTTCTTTACTTTCATTGCAGGGGTAACAATGGCGAGCCTGGAACCGCCTTTTTCAAAGGTATGGACCATTTTTTTAAGGGTGTCGGGCTCTACTGTGGAATCTGCATCAAGGCAGACAAATAATTTTGTATGAAGCCTTTGCAGGGCTATGTTCAGGGAATTGGCTTTTCCGCTGTTGGCTTTGCTGATGAGAGTAAGGCGATTGCCAGTTTTCTCAGCCCGCATGAATTTTTTCACTTTTTGGGCTGTTTTGTCTTTGCTGCCATCATTTATCACAATGACCTGCAGCTTCTCTGGAGGGTATTCAAGCCTAAAAATGGATTCAAGACAGCTGTAAATGTGATGCTCTTCATTATAAGCAGGGATGACCACTGTTACCGTGGGAAAATCCAGTAATGCCCTGTCCCCATCCTCTTCTTCCTTAAAGGCCATTTCCCTGGAAATGAAGACCATAAGCCAGAATATAGTGATGTATAGGCCGACAATATATGCTCCCCATATTATTAGCGTTGTTCCGAAATCCATTTTAACCCTGATTCCCCGATGTTGCCTGAAAACGTGGTGGCGGGATGCACATTACCCAAATGAAATTACTTCCCAGATTTCCATGTTATCCTGGTCATATATATTCTTAAAAGTTTCGTTGTTTTTCAGCAGCAAAAGCATGCCCTGGTCAGGCCTCTTCCAGACCAGACCTTCCTTCATTTTCTCGTCTATAAATATGTACCTAATATTATTCTGGGACAACAATGAAACCACTGTTTTGAGGTCCCTGGACTGGAAGATTTCTTCAGAGATTTCATAGCGGCCATTTGGATTTGGCGCAAATTCGAATTTGGAATCCATGAAAGAAGGCATGCCTGTGAAATATTCAATCCAGACCCCATTGGAATAGTGGCTGAGCATTGTGCCCTCGGCAAGGCCGATGGAATACCTATTCTGGCCCAGCCAGCTAAGGGCGGCCACAGTTTTGACTGATGGCTCTGCTTTGGAAATCGTTGCCACGTTGTTTATGGCACTGAAAAGTATTCCACATACCAAGACAAGCAATGTCATTTTTTTCAAGAGCTTGATTTCCCATCGTGATTTTATCAGGTGAAAAAAAGCCAACACCGACAAGGCGCATATGGCTATATTTGCATATAAAACAAAGTCCTTATTTAGCAGAACCAACAGGCTCAGGACAGCTATGATGGTGTATACAGGCCAAAATCTCTCCTTTTTGGGCCATGTGATAAAAATGGATTGCACAGAGAGTATTATGACAAATATTGAGATGCCCGCTGCAGAGCCTATGCCTGCAAAAAACGATGAGACGAAGCTTGTTTGGGCAAATCCAGGAGCTTCTGATGTCAGAGTGAGATTGAGAAGAATCAGGTATACAGCTGACAACAGGGTTACTGGTATAAAAACTGCGAGATAGCGCTTTATTTTTCTGAAAGAAATGGAATAGGCCAGCAGAATCAGGATGGCTGATGCAGCATGCGCCACGCCAAACAGTGGCATGACAAGGAATATGATTGTTGACAGGCTTGCAATGAACAGGTTTTCAGAGATGAAGAGGTAAGAACCCAGCAAGAAAAGGAAAATTGCAAACCCTGCAGATTTGGATTTTGAAAAAGTATCAATATAAAGGGGAGAGCAGATAAATATCACCACAGCCAAAAAGCTGTGCTTGGGATTCACATTGAGGCTTTTTAGAATCATAAATAGCAAAAGTACTGAGAAAATCCCCAGCATGAAGGGAAGTGTTCTGGAGGCTGATTCTATTCCCACCAGTCTTGACAAGCTGGAAAGCGCTATCGGGTAAGGGTCAAACACATAAGGCCTTCCGCCGTAACTGAGCGGGTCATAGGTAATTATCTGGTTGTCCTTTGAATATGCCTGAGCAATTCTGGCATTGTAGTAGGAGTGTTCGCCAGGCAAGTAAGGATTGCCATCAATATGCCTGAGAATAATCGGGAGGGACAATATTATTGCAGCTGCCAGAAGGGCAAAAATAAGCGCATATATCCAGCTGAACCTAAAATTGCTAATCCTGAATATCAAAAACTTTTTGCCGGCAGGAAGGCTTTTCTTGCCCCCTGATTTGCTTATGGTAATCTTTGCCATTCTTTCCCCTTAATTTTGATTTACAATGCAGCTTGACTTGTATATCATGATATTGTCCGAATCATATACCTTGGTTATGCATTTTCCGTCCTCGTAAGCAAGACTGTCAACGTCAAGCGCCCTTCTGGTCCTTGGGCTCAGATAAATGTAATTGACACCATATTTGTTCAGCAATAAAACAGCGTTTGTCAGGAATCGGCCTTTATAGAGCGTGTTGATATCTTCAAGCCTTTGGCCCAAATCACCTATGAGTATAAAATTTGTGTCTGCAATAGTCTTCCTGCCTGCCATATAAGCAATGATATGCCCCTCTTCAGGTGATGCCAGGATTGTGCTGGATTCAGGGGTATTTTCCCTCAGCCATGCCAAGGCTTCGACTTCAGCCGCAGTTGGCATGTTCATATTCTTGTTGTCATCTGCTGCCTCTATAGATGGCACCAGCGATGTGATGATGACAACGGCATAAAGCCCGATTACCATATAAGGCCAGTAATGCGCTAATTTGGTCTTTTGTATGTAATAAAAAAACTTGACATAGAACTGGCTGAACAGCACAGCCAACACCGCCCCAAGAAAAATAAACCCTATTGTGAGGCTGATCAGTTTCAGCCATAATATGATGGCTATGGAAACCGCAAATGCAACAAGTATGTACAGGTTCTTATTCTTCTGTCCGTAAAGCCCCTTGTATATGATGTAAATGCCGAACAGGAAAGGCAGCACGCCTATCATCAGGATTGCCTGAAAAAAATCAATGCCTACAAAATTCTGGCGGTAAAGGATAGGTGGAAGGTTTTGCCAGATAACAGAGTACCCGTGAATCAGGATTGCTTTCTTGTAAATCATGAGATTGGCCCAGAGCCATAAAAAAGCCGAAAATATGGCCAGCTCAATTTCTTTTTGCGAAATTTTGATCTTCTCGAGCTTGCAGATCAACAGGTAAAAGTAGATTGCCATTATCAGTACAATTGATATTGGATGGGCAAGGACAAGAATGGCAAAGAAAATTATGTAGGATGTGACATATTTGCTGTTTTGCTGGATTTTCATAAAACAATACATCAAAAAGAACAGCAACGGGACCACGAATGACATCACTGAGGCAGAGACTATTGTTTCAGCAAAAAATATCGGGATAAACCCTGACAGCAGGGCTGAAAAAAGAGAGGCATTCGAATTCTTGGTCAATTCCCTGCTGACGAGGAAGACAACTATGGTCAGAAGGCTTGCGAGCAGATTAGGCAAAATTTTTGCCACAAGGTCAGGTGCCAGCAAATAGCTTCCCCCTGCCAGCAAGTAGTGAAAAGAGGGCAAAAATGTGAAAAACCTGCCACCGTAGCTGAGCTCGTCGTTGTATGCCGGAATGCCTGTTTCCCTTATAATGCCCGCCTGGCGAAGATTGAAATATGCATCATAGTCAAGGTATTCGTCTCCGAACGCGATATATAGCCTTATGGAGAAAACTAATGCAAATATCAGTCCAAGCGCTAAATATTCCTTCTTTATCATCGGATAGTAAAAAATATGAAGGTATAAAAAGGTTTATGTAAGAGTAAGCATACATGGGCACTTGGGCTGCAAGTGCCTTGATGGTGCCGGTTCAGGGTATTAGGCTGGATGCAATGACGGGAAAGCAAGAAGTTGGAGGGATACTGCAAAAATTATCACCTGGAATCAGGGGAGTCATAACTATCTATGGCGAAGGAGGATCTGGCAAGACCATGATTTGCCTTGAAGCCTGCATCAATGTCGCCCTGCAGGGAAAAAAGATAATTTATGTGGACCCCCAGAACAATTTTTCTGCAGAAAGGATTAAGCAAATAGCCCCCGATGGAAAGGCAAGGGATATCCTTTCAAAGATTATTATTGTAACACCGGAGGGCTTTGAAGACCAGGAAAAATTATTTGACAGGCTCAGAAAAGGCATCAGGGAAGGCGTTGGCCTGCTTGTTGTGGATCCAATCTCTGTTTTCTACAGGCTGGAATTCGCCAAGAAGGACAAAAAAGCCTATTTGATCAATCGCAATCTCGGGGTCCAGCTTAGCTACCTGAATGACATTTCGCGAAAATCCAACATTCCTGTATTCATTACAGCCCAGGTGCAGGCAAGCCCTGAGACCAAGCAGGAAGCCTCCATCGTAGGTGGGTCAGTGATAGACCATATGAGCGGATATGTTATAGAAATCAGGCGCATTGACAACAAGAGAAGGCAGGTTGTCCTGAAAAAGCCCAAGGGAACAGGCAGGAAAGAAGTTGCTTTCGAGATTCTTGAAAAAGGCATTTCCATTTTGTGAGACGAAATTAAAGGGGCCAAATGCAGGATAGTTAGAAAAATAAAAAAATAATGAATGCCAAAAGGAAAAATTATTCCTCCATCCACTGGTCAATCTTCAGCTCCTCATCTGAGATTGGCGTGCCCCTTCTTTTAAGGTATTCCCTTGTAAGGATGTAGAAAAGCAATCCCAGGCTCTTCTTGCCCTTGTTGTTGCACGGCACCACAAGGTCTATTCCATTTGCCTGGTTGTTTGTGTCGCACAAGGCAATTACGGGTATGCCAACCTTCAGCGCGTCATTGATTGCGTTCCTGTCAGGCCATGCATCAGTTGCCAGTATGATTTTAGCTTCTGTAAAAATCTCGAGCTGTGGATTCGTGAGTATTCCTGGAGGGTATCTGCCGGCAAAAACCCTGGCACCCGTGTACTTTCCAAAAAGCCTGACCGCGTCCCAGCCGTTTTCCCTCCTGCTGACAACAACTATATCCTCGGGCGCGTAATTGGCCAGCATGTTGGCCGCAAGCTTGAGCCTTTCATCTATCTTCTGGAGGTTCAGGACGCAAAGCCCGTCCGACCGTATCTTGTAGATAAACTGCTCCATGTATTTTGTCTGGAACCTTGTGCCGATGTGTATGCCTGACTTCAAATATATTTTAGTCGGCAACAAAAATTGCTCTTCTGCCATTTTAATCCTCCATTCTGATTTTTACGTTCTTCATATAGTGTTGATTGTGCTGTAACATTGAAGAAATTCATGTTACTGCATTTTATCGCCTTGCAGTGCGCCCTGAGTCCCTTTCGGCCAACCTCATGGCTAGGCAATGCCATTTAGGAGAAGAGGGGGGTTTAAAAAGGTTTTGACAGGACGGGCCAGGTTTCATGCAAGGCGGCCTCAGTATCCGCCAAGGTAGATTTGCTGTATCTTCTTCATCTTCAGGATTTTCCTGTCGCCGTGCAGTGCAATCTTTCCGCTTTCGAGCACGTATATCTCATCAGCTATTGCTGTGGCCATCCTGGCATTTTGCTCTACCATGAGAATCGATGTCCCTTTATTGTTGATTTCCTGAATCTTCTGGAAAATCTGGCCGACAATCCTGGGCGCCAGGCCTATGGAAGGCTCGTCAAGCAGCAGGAGGCTTGGATTTTGCATCATGGCCCGGGCCATTGCAAGGAGCTGCTGCTGGCCTCCTGAAAGAGAAAATGCATAGTCCTGCATCCGTGCCTTGAGGTCGGGGAACATCCCCATGATTTCCCCAATCCTTTTGCCGACCAGGTCAGGCTCCCTTGAGAGAAATGCCCCCATTTCAAGGTTTTCCTTTACGGTTAGGCTGGGAAATATTTGCCTTCCCTGCGGCACATAGCCGATGCCCAGCTCAATGAGCTCATATGTTGGAAGCCCGGTAATATCCTTCCCATTCAGAAAAATATTCCCGCCATAAATAGTGGTCAAATTGAAAATGCTTTTCAGGACAGTGCTTTTGCCCGCGCCATTCGGGCCAATCAAGACAGTTATGCCACCGCGCCTGACTGCCAAGTCCATGCCAAACAGTATTTGCAACTTTCCAAAGCCCCCCCAAGTTTCCTGCATTCAAGTATTGAATCAGCTGCTTTCCTCATTTGCCCAGATACACCTCAAGCACTTTTGGGTCCTTTCTAATGGCACAGGGGGGACCGCGGGTCAAAACCATGCCCTGCGCCATGACAATTACCTCATCACTGATGTCCATGACAAAATCCATGTCGTGCTCAATTAGCAAAATTGTGCTCTTCTTTTTCTTGAGATTCCTTAAAATATTCTTCAGCTCCTGCCTTGCCTTTTGGTTAAGCCCAGCGGTTGGCTCATCCAGTAAAAGCAGTTTGTGCTCAAAAAGAAGCGCCCGCGCAATTTCCACAATCCTCTGCTGGCCATAGCTCAGGTCGCAACATGGAGTTGAAAGATCCTTGTAAAAATGCATGGAAGCAAGAAGCTCTTTAATAGCTTCAGGGCTGGCAGAAGAAGCAATTGTTAGGTTTTCAAGCACGGACAGATTCTTAAAAAGCCTTGCCTGCTGAAATGTCCTGCTTATGCCAGACAATGCGATTTCATGCACTTGCTTTCTTGTTATATCCTTGCCATCGAGGAAGATCCTGCCGGTGTCAGACCGGATAACACCGGTTATTATGTTGAAGGCTGTTGTCTTGCCTGCGCCATTCGGGCCTATGAGCGAAGTTATTTTTCCCTCCTCAACTTGGAAGCTGCAGGATTCCACTGCATTCACGCCTCCAAAATGCTTGGAGACATTCCTGACTTCCAGAATGTTCCGGATGTTCCCTGCTCCATTGCTGATGCGGCTAGTCATTCAGGTTCACCTTCCCGAAAAGGCCGCGCGGCCAGTACACAAGAATTGCAATTAGGATGGATGCGTAGATTATATCCCGCATCGGGCCAAGGATATCCGCCGGGAGCCCTGTAAATCTAACAGCCACACTAAAAAATGACACAATAAAAGCGCCAAGAATTGAGCCTTCCAAATGCCCCAGGCCTCCCAGATTCAGGGCAGACAATAAAAGTATAAGATAGCCAAGCTCAAATATTGATGGATCCAGGAATGTTATGTAATGTACATAAAATGCCCCGGCAATGCCCGCAAAGAAGCCTGAAATGCCAAGTGATATTGCTTTGTAGATGGCAGGGTTCTTGCCAAGGACAGACACAGAAAGCTCATCGTCACGGATGCCCTGCATAATTTTGCCGATGCGTGAATTGGTCAAAATCTTGATTGAAATATAAGTAAGTGCGACCAGGGCAATGGCAATGATTAATGTGAGATTGTTGTCCTTGACAAGCCTGGAAAGGCCGGGCAACCCCAGAGCTCCCCTTGTCAGCGAAATCCAGTTCCTGGCAACAGCATACAAAATAAAGTTAAGGCCAAGCATGACAAGAGAGAGATAGTCCTTTTTCAGCCTCAGCGCAGGAATTGACATGAGAACCCCGAAAATGCAAGTCATGATTCCGGCAAACAGGATGGAAATCCATGGATTGATGCCAAGCAGTTTAGAGAGCAATGCTGAACTGTAGGCTCCAAAACCTATTAATGCAACATGGCCAAGCTGGATGACACCAGTATAGCCAAAGGCCAGGTTAAACGCCATCACATTAATTACAAATAAGGCGAGAATGATTCCTTCATGGACAAAATATTCATACGCCATTATGAAACATCCTCCCGTTTCTTGCGGCCAAGCAGCCCGTATGGCCTGAACAGCAAGAAGACAAAGAGCAGCATGAATGAAATTGCGTCCTTATATCCTGAGGGGATATACCAAATGCCAAAATTTTCTGCAAATCCCAGAAGGTAGCTTCCGAGCACTGTGCCGTGCAGCAACCCGACGCCACCCATGATTGAGGCGGCAAATCCCTTGACAATTAACATGAGGCCCATTTGAGGATAAAGGTTGTTCTCCATGCCAATCAGGATTCCGGCCACACCCGCAAGCAGGGAAGCAAGTATAGCAGTAACCATGTAAACTTTTTCTGGGTCAATCCCCACAATCTGCGCAACGTCCTTATTGTCTGCCAGAGCGCGCATGGCCTTGCCTATCTTGGTTCTGAAAGAAATCCAGTAAAGGAATGCTATGACCAAAATTGAGGCTGCAATTATAAACAACTGGATATCAGTCATTCGCGCACCAAGAATCTCATGCGACACATTGTTTGCCTTGATAATCTTGACATCTGAACTGAATGCAATGAGCAATAATGAACTAAGAAGCGTCAAAAGCGCCAAGGATGCAATCATCATGACTGTGTAGCTTGCATTGCGCCTGCGCAACTGCCTGAAAACAACAAAATCCAGGGCAAGCCCAAGGATTATTGTGGCCACAATTACGAGAGGTATGACCAGCAGGAAATGGCCAATAGCCAGCTTAGAATAAAACAGGTAGGTCATATAACCGGCAAAGGCAACCATTGAGCCAATAGCGAAATTCTGGAATTTGTTGACTGAGTATATAAGAGAAAAACCGCTGGCAACCAGCATGTAGATGCTGCCTGCGATTAAGCCATTGACCAGCAATTGCATGAAGACTGACATTTTAAGAATTTAAAACAAAAGGGTATTTAACCCTTTTGCAAAATGCCGCCGGGAAATTTCCCCGGCAGTTAAAAAAGCCGGATTAAGCCGTTGCAATCTCCACTGCCTTCCCACCAGTTATCTTCTTTACAGAGTAAGGCAGCAAAGGATCGCCATTCTCGTCAAAAGTCAGCTTGCCAATGGCGCCATTGTAATCCTTCACAGAGTAAAGATTGTCCCTGATCTTGTCAGTGTCCTCGCCATATAAGGAGATGGCATCTGAAACCAGGTAAACAGCGTCATAGACTCCTGCCACAAACTGAGGCCATGGAACTTCCTCGCCAGTCTGCTCCTTGTATTTGGCAAATAGTGCAGCTGTTGTCGGGGATGTGTCATCCACTTTGGGCTCAATCCCTATCGCTCCTTCTATAAGCTCGGAATTTTCAGCAATGAAATCCCGGCCAAGCAAAACCTCACTTGCAACGATCTCCTGTTCCATGCCTGATTCCTTGAGCTGTTTCAGCAATAAGGTTGCTTTTGCCGGAGTTTGGGCGACAATATATATTACATCGGGATTTGCGTTCTTGGCTTTCAGCACCTGTGTCCTCATGTCAGTGTCCTCTGAAGAAAATGTTTCATCTGCGACAACCGCGCCACCCAGCAATTCAAAATTTTCCTTGAACACTTTCCTAAGGCCCTGCGCATAATCGGTTGTCTCTGAGAAAACAACTGCCTTGGACCTGCCCAAATCATCAGATGCGTACTTGGCTGCGACTTCCCCTGCAAATGCATCGGAAGGTGCAATCCTGAAAACATAGTCGCCTGCTGCTGTGATGTCGGGCGATGTTGCTGATGGGGAGATTAAGATGACCTTAGCGGCCTCTGTAATCGGTGCCGCGCCGAGAGTTTCACCCGAGCAGGCTCCGCCGATAATCACCTTGACTTTGTCCACATTCACGAGCTTTTGGGCTGCAGATGCCCCATCCTTGGGACTGCATTTGCTGTCCTCTGTGACAAATTCTATCATCTTTCCATTGATGCCGCCTTTGGCGTTTATCTCATCAGCTGCAATGAAAGCTGCTGTCCTGATTGGATTTCCGTATGCTGTTGCGTCGCCGCTTAGAGGCAGCATCAGGCCAAGCTTGACAGTTTCTGTTGTTGCCTGCGCATCTGGTTCTCCGGATGTTTCAGTTTCGCCGTTTGCGGGCCGTACATCCGGAACACCGTTCTGTGCGACAGGCGTGCACCCAATCATTAGGATGACCAGTGCCGCCAATCCTGCCAGAAATAATTTATTTGTCTGCATTATCTGCACCCCCTAGTTTGGTTATTAATGATTAAATCGTGATTAAATCCCTGAAAATGCAAATGCTGGAAATATTTTTTATTCATTATTTATAAAGCTACCGACTGCATCGTATTGTTCATCCTGTAGATGTTAACCGTCGGCTGTTAAGAATTCGGATGTTTTTAAGCATTTTTCCATTCAAAATGGCCAAGAACCGAATTATTTAATTCATTCTTGTATTGTTCCCATTGTGGCATAAATGAATCCATTAAATCGTGGAATCGTTCTGTATGGGTTTTTTCTAATAAGTGCGTCATCTCATGCGCGATCACATATTCTGTTAATTTAAGCGGATTTTTTGCTAATTCAAGATTAAGCCATATTCTCTTATCTTTTGGGTTGCTTGTTCTCCATTTAGTTTTCATCTTCTTAACTTTAACTTCGTTTACTTGAACACCAGTTACCTTCTGCCATTTTTCAACAAGAGGGGGAAGTTGCTTTTTTAGTTCTCTTCTGTAAAAATTATTTAGCGTTTCTTCTCTTTTCTCTGTGCTGGCTTTTGGATTAATATGCAAGTCAATGTGTGTTTTTCTTTTAATCTCTACTTTTGGATTTCCGTCTGTATGCACAATATTTAATCGGTATCTGTTTCCTAGGAAGTAATGACTTTCCCCAGAAATGCTACAAGCCCCAGATAACATTTTATCTGTATCTGCAGAAAAACCTAGCAGGAAACTTGCTTTTCTTAACACACAGCACAATGTAACAATTAGGGACTAAAATGGGACAAAAAAGATTTGAAAAAAGAAGTTTTATAAATATGGATGTTCATTTATAAATGAATGATTAAATCAATTGTGCCAAATCCATTTTCAAAGGATTCGAGTTTAGCTGATTTAACTAAAAAAGCTGAATTAATCAAAGAAGGGCTTAGCTTCACAATCATAATAAAGAATATTATTTTTCTGGCAGTATTGGGATTTATCCTTTCAAAGTTTTTTCAGATACCTTTGAATATTATTTTGATACTGGTTGGTACAGAAATTATTATCACTCTAATAGCTGGTTATCTAAAAATTATTAAATTAAAAGCAGTATATGATATAAATACAGCCAATAATGATGCTAAAGGATATAGAACTCTAATAATAACAAGTGAATATTATGAGTTAATAAAAACCATCTTTGGTGTTATTGCACATATTTTTTCAATAGGTTTAATTTTTCTTTTTTTTCATAAGGAAATTTCTAACATTGTTACCTCAAGCATACCTTTAAACCAGATATCATTAAAATATTTTGTATTCATATTCTTAGGATTCAAAATTTTCGATTTCTTTATGAAATTAGTAAGATACTCTTGGATTAAAAATATAAAAGAAAGTAATAATTTTGATGAAGTCAATCAAGATTATCTAATAATCGAAAAAAAGCTTGAATTAGTAAAGTTTATTCCGTTTATGTTCATTTTCCTTGTTATTCTGTTCTTCTTAAAAGTTCCTTTCTTCATCCCTTTAATTTTTGGTGGATTTATGATTTTAATGTTAATTCTTTCAATAATAGAATTAAAAAGAATTAAAAATGTAAAATTTAGGGAAAATCAATCCAAAGAATATGTAGATATAGATAAAACCACAATTCAACATCAAATTATGTCTTACCAAAATGAACAAATAGTATTCTCTATTTTTGGCATACTTAAAACTGCAGCGAGTTTCAAGGACATTTTTAAGCCATTTGGTTCAGCAACTTTAGGTGCTGGAAAAACATATTTTCCAGAAAATACTTTATTTGTAACAAACTATAGATTATTGCTAGTTCAAGTGCCTGTTTCTGGAGGAAATAAAATAGTTGGTGAAGTTGATTATGTTCAAAACAATTTCTTTTACAACCGATCTGAAATAAGACAGAAAGGAGAACAAATGCTAAAAACAATGGGTCTAACTCAAATTTTATCTTATGCAATGAATGATTTTCTATATTCAGATATAAAGTTAGTGACTTTAAAAGGAAATGCTCAGATAATAATAGAAAAAAATAATGGTGAAAAATACAGTTGCACTTTTTTAGACAAAGAATATGCTGAACCCCTAAAGAAAGCATTATCTTTCTATTTGAAAGAGAAATTTACTCAGAAATAAAACAATTCTAATTCAAGGATTATATTTTAGAGCTATTCATATCCAGAAACCACGCATTGTCCATCTATCATAGCTTCTTGCAGAGGATTTTCAACTTGTTTTCCATCAATAGTATAATTAGTTTGCGTAACTCCACTTCCAAGATCTGCCTGAACTGAAGTTCCTACAGATTCTGCTTTGGCAAACAACCGATGAATTTTTGTATCCAGTCTTTTTTCCTTTTCCATGGCAGAGTCGCACCTCTGCCCTGCCCCAACTCAGGGCTAACGCCCCCGCCTAAACATAAAATTAATATACATCGCGGATTAGCTTGTTTCCATGGCAAGCATTGAAGAAATGACTGTATTTTGCAAAAAGAAGGGAATTGTCTTTATGAATTCAGAGCTGTATGGCGGCTATTCAGGGTTCTGGGATTTTGGCCCGTGTGGGGTTGAGATCAAGAACAACATCAAATCAGCGCTTTGGCGAAGATTTGTCCAGCAAAGGGATGATGTTGTCGGGCTGGATGGCGCAATAATAAGCCATCCGAAAGTATGGCAGGCTTCAGGGCATGTGAGCTCATTCACTGATTTTCTTTTGGATTGCACAAAATGCAAGATGAGGTTCAGGGCAGACCTGCTGCTCGAGGATGCTGCAGGAGTGGCCACCGAGGGCATGAGGATAGAGGAGATTGAAAGGCTGCTGGAAAAGCACAAGGTAAAGTGCCCGCAGTGCAAAGGAGACCTTGCAACGCCAAAAAAATTCAACCTGATGCTCAGGACAAATGTCGGGCCTGTTGAATCGGACTCATCAATCTCATACCTGAGGCCTGAAACTGCCCAGCTCATTTTCTCGAATATGAGGATAGTGGTCGAAACCGCAAGGCTAAAGCTCCCATTCGGGATTGCCCAGACCGGCAAGGCCTTCCGAAATGAAATTTCGCCAAGGGATTTTCTTTTTAGGAGCAGGGAATTTGAGCAATTTGAGATAGAATATTTTGTAAACCCGTCAAAGAAAAATACGTGCCCTTTTTTCAGGGAGATTGAGGATATGGAAGCAAATGTGCTCCTGGCTGATGAAAAAGAGATGCGAAAAACAACATTCAAGAAGATGGTTTCCACCGGAAAATTTGCCACTGAATGGCATGCGTACTGGGTCGCATCATTCTATCGTTTTTTCACTGATTACGGGATTAAGGCCAAGAACCTGAGGCTCAGGGAGCACCACAAGGAAGAGCTGGCGCATTATGCCTCAGCATGTTTTGACATTGAATACAATTTCCCGTTTGGCTGGAAGGAAATACACGGGAATGCTGACAGGGGGATATTTGACCTGGAGCAGCATATGAAGTTTTCAGGCAAGGACCTCTCATTATTTGACGAGGAAACCAAGTCCAAGATTGTGCCCTATGTGGCGTCAGAGCCTTCGCAGGGGATAGAGCGGGCAATGCTTGCATTTTTATTTGATGCATATGATGATGACAAGGAAAGGGGCAATATTGTTCTCAGGCTTCATCCTGCTTTGGCATCCACAAAGGTGGCAGTGTTTCCCTTGGTCTCCAACAAAGAAGAATTGACAAGCTTCACCAGGAATGTTTATTCCAAGCTGAAGCGGGAATTTTCCTGCTCTTATGACCAGTCAGGAAGCATTGGCAGGAGGTATGCCAGGGCAGATGAGATTGGGATTCCATTTTGCGTAACTGTTGACTTTGACTCACTCAATGACAGTACAGTGACGGTCAGGAACAGGGATGATACAACGCAGATAAGGGTCAAGATAAACGAACTCGCGGCGCATTTAGCTGCTGTAATGAATAATGGCTGAATGACATTTGGATAGAAGGGCAACAAATGCACAGGCAGGCCAGGAGAGCATGATTGCGTAACATTTATATACATTCCAGTTAATAGCTACCCTTGGCAGAAGCATTAGGGATTCGGATTAGCAGGTTAATTATGGGTATATGCTCAAGTACATTTACATCATAAACATAACATAGAGATTGATATTGCAAATAAAAGTGGTGAAAAGATGGCTCTTTTTGGCTTAAGCAAGAAAAAGGAAGAGGCTTCCATGCCTCCGCCTCCATTCTCTGATTCTGCAACAAACTTGCCGCCTGACCAGCTTGGCGCTTTCCAGCAGCCAGGAACACCAGACGACCTAATGGGCCAGCCGCAGCAGCAGGGAGGGTACCCAGCGAGCCAGCCATACCAGTCCTACAATACCATGGGCCAGGCTGACATGCAGCAGGGAGGCAATCCAATGGACTATGGGCAATATCCCGACCCGCAGGACATGGGAAGCCAGGGGCAGCCAATGGACCAGCCATATTATGGCCAGCATCCAGGCAGCTATCAGCAGAATTACCCAGCAGGGAGCCCTGATGAAAAAATTGAGGAAATTGCAGAAGCCATTATTGAAGAAAAATGGAATGAGCTTGTCAAGAATGTCAACAAGATTATTGAATGGAAAGACAAGACTGAGTCCAGGATTACACAATTGGAGCAGAGGATGAATGATATCCGGGCTGACTTTGAAACACTGCACAAGGGCATTCTCGGCAAGGTTGGCGAATATGACCAAAACCTCACTAACCTTGGTGCGGAAATAAAGGCCATGGAAAAGGTATTTTCCAAGATCCTGCCAACTTTCACTGAAAATGTCAATGAGCTGTCAAGGCTCGCCAAGGACCTTAAGATGAAATCCTCCAGCAAATAGATGCAAGATAAGGAATAATAGGTGTAATAGATCCAAATTCTGTTTTATATTGCCTGTTTAATATTGCTGTAACAATATGGATTTGCCTGGAGAAATTCGCCAGCCTGATTAGTCAAGCTTGACCTTGCTGGACAGCGTTGTGATTGTGAACACCCCAATCAGCATAAGGAAGATGAGGCCAAGCACCTTTGGATGGAATATTGTTGCGAATAATGCGCTTGTTCCGGTTTCTCCCACATCCCCATCCACATTTGCCTGGGTCCCATTGACAGTGACGCCTACATTGTGCTCGCCACCGCTGAAAAACACAGTTCCCAGGCCGCCAAGAAGGATAATCACGCTAAAAATCATAATCCAATAGACAATGGACTTGTTATGGATCATGGCATCCTTGATATCAGAGTCAGTTGCCCCTAACATCTTATATGCTATAACCATGAGAAGGATGAAAATAAACATCAGGACAAACCAAGGGGTAATGGTTGAAATTACAGTATTCACAGATGGCACAAGCAGCAGAGTAATTCCAATCAGGAACGCCACCAGGATGTGCAGCCCCTGCCTGTCCTTGAAGAGATTGATGTATTCAAGAATCCCGTACACAAGGACAATGATAAGCAACATAGAGAAGAGGAATGAGAACTTGTTCAATAGCCCGGTATCAAGAATAGTTGCCATTGTTTACACTTCCGAGCCCCTTAGAGCGGATTTAAAATAAAAATAAAAAAAATTAATGGTGACCGCCGCCACCTTGGCTGCCTCCACCGCCTCCGCTGTAAATATTCTTGAGGTCCTGCCTGAATTCGCTCGGTCCATGACTCTCCTTTGGCTCGCTGGTGATGAATGCGACCAGTAGGCCAAATATAATCAATATTATTGCCATTGACAGGGCGTCGTCTCCAAAATTAACTTCAATCCAGTCCCAGCCTCCCCACCAGTTAGCAGCTGCCCCGAAGATGAACAGTATCACTGCCACGGACAGGAAAGTTATCCAGCCGGATAAGGCAACTCCAAACAGCTTGTATTCGCCGCCGAACATGCCCACCAACACCAACAGCATCAGCACCGCAATCAACACGATGGATACATTTGGCAGGGCCTTATTCATAATGGCCACCGGATCAACATCTTCGGACGGGTAATCGTTTGTGACATGTGGGATTACCACAATCAGCGCGATTACCAGCGCCACAGCCAGGTTCATGTTCTTTTTTCCTTCACCCAATACTTTTGTCTTCTGCAGGATTGCGAAGAATATTGTGAAGATCAGTAGGAATGGAAGCATGACGTCTCTTACGCCAACATCGTCCAGCCACCTGATAAAGTCCTGCAAAGCTCCATTTGCCATGTTTAATCACCACCTTTCTTTTCGTGTGCCGATTTTGTCGGCCTTCCTTCGTTCACTATAAAATACATAAATATCACAACAATAATCAACAATATTATTGCTGCCATCCACCTAGTATCCCAGAAGTTGACCACTGAGCTCCAAAGCCAGACCAGCAGCCTTTGTTCTCCTGAGGATGTGTCAATCCTGATTGCCGCGGCAAAAATAAGCAACAATGCAACCAGCATCCCCCAGGTAAAAGCGGTCCTCCACCCGCCGAAGAGAGCAACATGCTCATCCTCCCTGTAAAAGGATCCTATTAGGAGCAGGAACGAAACTGAAATCAGGAGCAACAGCACAATATTGGCCATTGTCTCGTTGATTATCCTTACCAGTTGTGCAGATGCCACAACAAGGAATGCCATGACAAATGCAACCATTGAGTTCAGGTTTTTCTTTGTATATTTTTTGCCTTCGATTTCTTCGGTGCCAAGCACCTTGGTCTTTTCGAGTATGGCAAAAACGATGGTAAATACCAGCAAAAAAGGCAGGATGACGTCGTAAATGCCTATATCCGTAAAAAAACTTAGGACTGATCTGAACACTGATTCCTCTGCCATATTAGTCTACCTTACTCTTAATCCATATATAAATTTTTCTATTGTGGCAAATATGAAGAAAAATGGATTATCGAGAAGAAAAATGAGGGAAGATATGATTATTGCTTGGCCCGGCCCGGCAATGGCGAATCTTTATAAAATACCGTTGCATCTTTGCGGTTATGGCAGCAAGAACACCTGGCATGGCAAGAAACCTCAGTGGCAATGAAAGGGAATTTTCCCAAATGAGGGATGAGATGGAGAAGTTTGACAAGCAAAGGGACCAGCTTATCAAGCAAAGCAGGGACATTCTTTCCAATGCAAAATACGCGATTTACTGTGCCCATAGGGATGATATGGTTAAGGCAAGGGAATTTCTGGCCAGTGCTGGCAGCCAAATAGCTGTCCTGAGAAAATCCATGAAAGGCATGCCGGAAATGGAAAGCATTGGGGCCTTCAAGGCAGCCATGCAGGAGTATGCTGAAGCCTACCTATTCTACACCTATGCAACACAGGGCAAACTTGCCAGCAAGAAACAGATTGGAGCCAGTGCTGATGACTACCTGATGGGACTGTGCGATTTCACAGGCGAAATGGCGCGCAGGGCTGTGCTT
Organism: Candidatus Woesearchaeota archaeon; assembly: GCA_018303405.1. Taxonomy (NCBI): domain Archaea; kingdom Nanobdellati; phylum Candidatus Woesearchaeota; species Candidatus Woesearchaeota archaeon. Next base: position 95,468 of record JAGVYD010000009.1, read on the forward strand.
CAGGGCGGAAAAAAGAACATTTCTGAGGTTGAAAGCATTAGGAAAATAGTCGAAATGACGCACGGCGAGCTGCTCAAGTTCAATTTCCGTAACGGCGAGCTTCGAAAGAAGTATGACAGCGTTAAGTGGAACCTCAAAAAAATAGAGGAAATCATGTATGATTTGAGTGTCAGGGACATCAAATGACCCGACAAACTTACCATGCTTTGCCCGAAAACTCGCCTTCCGGCTCGGTTTGGGCATCTGCTCAGCTTTGCAGCTTCTCGCGAATTGCATTTTTCTCCTCTGCAACCCCGAAAAATGCATAATCCCTCCGGGAACGGGCTTCGCAAAATTGATGCCCAAACTAACTTTTCGGGCGAAGCCAACTTACCGCAAAGCTTTTTATATCCGTGGACTTTAGGGTGTTAACAGAGGGGGTATGAATGAATCCTGAAAGAGAGATTATCAACCAATGGCTCAGCCGGAAGGGTTTCTTCACAATTGACAGCATACCGCTTGAAAATAACAGGATAATCGACATTCTTGCAGTAAAAATCACCGGCGGAAACGTCAGCAAGGTCATGCACATAGAGACTGCCTGCACCATCAGCAGCCTGGACAATGTTTCCATGGCTGAATTCGAAATGAAATTCAACGATAAGAACGTTGTCCGGAAGGTCAAGTCCACAATCAGGGAATCGCTTGGCATTGAGGCTGAATATGACAAAGTGCTGGTGATCGGAAGCTCAAACAGGCTGGCGGATTTTAAGGCATTGGACGGCATAAGGACAATCAAGTTTGAGGATATTCTTTTTGACACCATGGCAGGCCTGAACAAGCAAAGCTACAGGAATGAAGTTGTCAGGACCCTGCAGCTTGTGAAATACCTGCTGTTGTCCAAGCCAACAAAGGCTGCGGAAATAATTGGCTTCAATGGGCCAAACAAGTTCCTTACACAGATGGAGAGGGAGGAATTCATAAGAATGCTGCTGACGCAGGGGGATGTCAAGCGCATCCTGGGAAAAAAGAGCATGGAGCATGAAGTGGCCAATGTGCTTTCTGAATCAACCCTGGCAAGGCCTGAAAAGCTGGCAGAGGCAATAGAAGGAAGCCTCATGAACAGCAGGGCAAAGAGGAAGTTCCAGAAGCTCATGATTGCAAAACAGGAAATAAAGGTCACCAAGAAACAGCTTCAGCCAAAGGAAAAAAGCCTTGAGATTTTCTTTGGGTAAAATATCCATTGCGTTTTGAAACAGGAATTTTTGGCAGAAATAATTATTTTTTGTGGCCTTTCCTGAAAATCATGTCCTTGAGCTCTCTTGCCTCTTTCTGGAATTCAGCATCTTCCTGCTTCATTTTCCCTGTTGATTCAATCTTGCTGTCCTTTGACTCCAATTCTTTGGCCTTTCGCAGTGCCCTTTTTTTGTCATCTTCCCATGCCATGCAGCTTTCTAATCTGGGGTATTATATTAATTTTTCCCGGCAAAAGCTTAGCAGAAAACTTCGCCTGAAGGCTCAGGTTTTGCCATCGGCTCGCATGAGACACTTATCCATGAAGGCAGTTTTCTCCCTGGAACTTAACGATTTTTGGAATCGCTTAAGTGCCGAACGAGCAGAGCGAGTGACCGCACTTCGAAAACTGCTGCCTGCCTTATTTCCAGATGCTCGCAAAATTGATGGCAAAACGTAAACTTTTCTGCTAAGCCCCGGCAAAGCTTTAAAAACAATCAGATGATTATTGCGGCATGATAAAAGGCCAGGTCATAGGCGGGGAGATAGGCAAAATCATTATCCGGCAAAAGTCAGGGAATGACATGGAGCTTGGCGAGCTGCTTGTGGCTGACAGCAGCGGCCCCGGCCAGGGCAAAGTCCTGTTTCAGTGCTATGACCTTCTTTTCGGCAGCCAGCTTGGCCAGCAGACCCTTGAGCTTGTATCTGGAATGAAGCTCGAAGAGGAAACCGACCTTGATTTTATGGACCCGCATCTCAGGAATTACTCATTGTCCTACCTAAAGCCTGTCCTTGCCATAAAAGGGAAAAGGGCAGAGCTATGCAAAGCACTTCCGGGTTTTTTTTCAGAAGTAAGGGAGGTCACAAAGGACGACCTGGCATTTATGACGCGGCCAGAAAATGCAATTTCAGTGGGCAAGCTCAGAAGCGGCTCAAGAAAGCTGGATGTGGACATTTACCTAAAAGGGGATGATGTTTTTTCGCACCACATTTTGGTTGCCGGGACAACAGGGAGGGGAAAAAGCGTTTTGATCTCAAACATGATCTGGAATGCAATTTCAGAGGATTTTTGCGGGATGCTCGTCCTCGACCCGCATGATGAATACTACGGCAGGAACAAGTTTGGGATGAAAGACCACCCAAGCAGGGAAAAGGTAATCTATTACACTTCAAGAAACCCGCCATCTGGCGCCAGAAGCCTGAAAATCAACCTTAAATCGGTAAAGCCGCAGCATTTCTCAGGAGTGATCGAGCTTTCAGACCCGCAGACCCAGGCACTTTATGCCTATTACAAGCAGTATGGGGAAAGGTGGGTAGAAAGCCTTGTGCTTGACAAGCCAGTTGATGTCCCTGGCTTTCAAGAGGGAACAATAACTGTTGCCAGGAGAAAGATGATTAGCATGCTGGATGTAAAGATGAAGGATGACAGGCTTGTTTGCAGCGGGATATTTGACATTCAGGCAGGAGAAACCACAATATCAGACATTACGAATGAATTGGAAAAAGGCAGTGTTGTAATTGTCGATACCTCAAATTTTGCAGGGGCTGTTGAGCTTCTGGTCGGCGCCATGGTCAGCCACAGCATTCTTGGGAAATACAGGCATTACAACATGTCAGGCGACCTGAGAGGCAAGCCGGTCATATCAATTGTGATTGAGGAAGCCCCGAGGGTGCTGGGCAAGGATGTGCTTGAAAAAGGGCAGAATGTGTTTTCAACAATTGCCAGGGAAGGCAGAAAGTTCAAAATCGGGCTTTTGGCAATAACACAGCTTCCTTCAATGATACCAAGGGATATACTTGCGAATATGAACACGAAAATAATACTTGGGATTGAGATGGCCCAGGAAAGGCAGGCAATAATAGAAAGCGCCAGCCAGGACCTGAGCGAAGACAGCAGGACAATCGCCTCTTTGGACAAGGGGGAGGCAATAATTACAAGCACGTTCACCAAATTTGCCACGCCAATTGCAGTGCCAATGTTCGGCCCGGAACTATTGCCAAGGAGCCCGGTTGGGACGCGCAAAGAAGTCAAAAAAGAGTTCATCGGTGTTGGATTATAGCTTATATTAGTTATATTATAATATGTATGATAAAAAATAGATTATTATATATATAGTTTTTAAAATATCTACTAAAATATATATAATGAAGCTGATTAATATGAAATTTGCGCATATGGCTGACTGCCATGTTGGAAGCTGGAGAGACCCGAGGCTGAGATATGTGAGTACAGAAGCTTTCTGCAGGGCCTTGGATGCGGCAATTGAGCGAAAGGTTGATTTCATAATAATTGCCGGGGACCTTTTCAATACCTCGCTTCCGCCCCTGGACAGCCTTAAGGTTGTGGCAAAAAGGCTAAAGGAATTGAAGGACATTGGAATTCCTGTATATATTGTTGCCGGAAGCCATGATTATTCGCCTTCTGGCAAGACAATGCTTGATGTCCTTGAAAGCGCAGACCTGCTGGTTAATGTGACAAAGGGGGAGGTCGCAGGAGAGAAATTAAGGCTCAGGATGACAACGGATAAAAAAACAGGGGCAAAAATAACTGGCATCCTGGGCAGGAGAAACATGCTGGAGAGGGCTTATTTTGAAAGCCTTGACAGGGAGAGCCTTGAAAAGGAAAAAGGATTCAAGATTTTTGTTTTCCACACTGCGCTGAATGAATTGAAAAAAGAAGGGCAGGAACATCTGGACAGCAATCCAATTTCCATCATGCCCAAGGGATTCGACTATTATGCCGGGGGCCACGTCCACATGGTTTTCAACAAGGAGATTAAGGAGTATGGGAGGGTGGTTTATCCAGGGCCGTTGTTCCCAAACAGCTTCAGCGAGATTGAGGAATTGCACCATGGCGGCTTTTATATTTATGAAGACGGGAAAATGGAGTTCGTCCCAATCAAAATCTTCGAGACATTGCATTTGGAATTTGACTGCGATGGAAAAACGCCTGAGCAGGTGAGAAAGGAGATTGGTGACAGGACTGACAATGAAGATTTGCAGCATAAAATTGTGACATTGAGGCTTTTCGGGAATCTCAGCGGCGGCAAGATAAGCGACATAAACATCAATGAAACTGTTGAAGCAATGATGCAGAAAAAAGCCTATGTTGTCCTGAAAAATACCTTCAAGCTTGGAACAGAAAGCTTTGAAGAAATAAAGATACACCAGGGTTCAGTTGAAGAAATCGAAAGCAAAGTAATAGCCGAGCATCTTGGCCAGCTGAAAATTGATGGCATGAATGCCACAGAGGAGCAGAAGCTGGTTCTAGGCCTGATGAAAGCACTAACCGCTGAAAGGAATGAAGGGGAAAGGGTGGCTGACTTCGAGAGAAGGATAAAGGATGACGCCAACAGGCTCATGAAGATTTGACTGGCATGTTAATAACCACCGGTCATAGACTGGATGGAAAATTCTGACATTTTTTAGCCATTGTTGCATGCTTTTTGCGAATGGCAAAAAAATGATATATGAAGTTTAATGATGATTTATATATGACTTCAACCTGGATTGAAGGCTATGCAAGGCTTTTATACTCCAATATCTTACAAGCCTTATTGACATTGATTTAAAATTATAAAAAACAGCTATTGAGTCAAAAAATCAGGCGGTGATGCGAGATGAAAAACAAAAACAAGATTTTTTTTATGGCTGCGGCAGTGGCAATCCTGGCCATGGTTGTATCAGCATGCAAAATTGAGATGCCTGACAGAGGCCAGAATGGCGCTGACAATATTATCCCGTCCAGCGGCGGGCTGACAGAGGGAGTTTCACTCCTGTCTGAAGGAGAGGCCAAGCTTGCGACGCAGGGATTGATAAAATTCCAGGATGTCAATGAGCTTAGGCAATTCCTGGCCCAGAGGGCCATATCCGGACAATCCGGCGCAGACATGTATGGCATTGGAAGAGGAGGCATGGCCCCTGTGGCAACAATGGCAGAAGGCGCAATGGAATTGGCTGTTGCAGACAGCGTCTCCCAGAAATCCTCAGGCACAGCAAACTCCATGGACTTTGATGATGGAGCAGGGGACTATTCACAAACCAATGTGCAGTATGAAAATGTGGATGAAGGCGATTTTGTAAAGAATGACAACAGGTACATTTACATGATTGCTGACAACAAATTGGTGATTGTGGATGCTTATGATGCAGAGAATGCAGAGATTGTGTCAACAACTGAGCTTGCTGAGAAAGCCAGAACAAATCCTGCTGAAACGCAGACATCTGCTGGCAAAGCTGCAAGCATGGACTCTGTGATGATAGACATTGGCTATCCGGATTATGACTATAGTGACGAAAGAGGCAGGGAGATTTTCATAAACGGGGATAAGCTGATGGTTATTACCGAGAGCAGTGAAAGAGGGTTCTATTTCCCAAGGTATGACATCATGCCCCAGCCAACATACAGGCAGAGAACAAATATCTATATCTATGATGTCAGCGACAGGACTGACCCCCAGTTATCTGAATCATTCTCCATGACCGGAAGCTATTACCAGTCCAGGATGATAGGTGACATGGTTTACATTGTGACCCAGGATGGTGTAAGCTACGGGCCTTTGCTCATGGAACCCATGGTGACGGGACAAGAGCTAATCAAGCCGGAAATATATTATTTTGACAATCCAGAGAGTGAATACCAGTTCAACACCATAGCTTCAATAGACATGGACAATGAAAAAGTCGTTGACAGCAAGACTTTCATGCTTGGCTATGCCAACACCCTGATGGTTTCTGAAAACAACATCTACATTGCCTACCAGAAGCAGAATTACTGGAGATGGGGCGGATACTGGGGAGATGCCTATGAAAAAGAAAGGTTTGATGATGTAATCCTGCCTTTGCTTCCAGAAGAGCTCAAGACCCAGATAGTTTCAATTAAGGACCAAAAACTGCCTGAGAATGAGGAATGGCAGGAAATCAGCAAAGTCCTGTCTGTCTTTTTCACAGAGCTTGACCAGAATGATAACCTCCAGGACCAATACCAGGACGTCTTTGAGACTATCCTTGATGCATTGGATGAGTATGACACCAAAAAAGCAATGGAGGACAGGAAGACTGTAATCCACAAGATTGGCATACAGGACGGAATGATTGATTACAATGCCAAGGGTGAAGTGGATGGCAGACTTTTAAATCAGTTCTCAATTGATGAGAACCAGGGATACCTGAGAGTGGCGACAACAGTGGATGTTTGGGCAAGGAAAAGAGTCCAGTACAATAATGTCTATGTCCTTGACTCAGGCATGAAAACTATTGGCGAACTGACAGGCGTTGCAGAAGATGAGCAGATTTATTCAACCAGGTTCCTTGGAAACAAGCTGTACATGGTAACATTCAGGCAGACTGACCCGTTCTTTGTGATTGATTTGTCTGACCCAAGAAATCCAAAGGTCCTTGGCGAATTGAAGATACCTGGCTTCAGCAACTACCTGCACCCCTATGATGAGAACCATATAATCGGCGTTGGCAAAGAAACAACGGAAGGCGACTTTGGCGGCGTGACCACAACAGGAATAAAGATTGCGCTGTTTGATGTCACGGATGTCAATGACCCCCAGCTTGTTGACAAAGTCGTAATTGGTGACAGTGGAAGCGACAGCCCAGTGCTGTACGACCATAAGGCTTTCCTGTTCAGCAAGGAAAAAAACCTCCTGGTGCTGCCAATCACTGAAGTGACTGAAAGGACAAAGCTCAGCCAATACAGGTACAGCAATTCCATCTGGCACGGGGCATATGTCTTCAAGGTGACAGAGGAGGGTATAGACACAACAGGCAAGGTCACACATTCCAGCACAAAATCAGAATATTGGTACTGGTGGGATGCTGCAAGCGTCATGAGAAGCCTGTATATGGATGACAACCTGTATACAATCAGCAACAAGTTCATCAAGATAAATGACCTTGCGAACAACCTTGAGGAGCTGAACACAGTTAAGCTGCCTTACCAGGAGAACTCGCCTTACTATTGGAGGTAAGGCGAATTTTTTGTTTTTTTATTAATCATTATAACTACTTGAATATAGCAAAAATGCAAAGCTTTAAGAATTTTCTATCTTATATATACGCAGCATGGCAATAACAAATGTTGAGTTGTATCAAGGCGACAGGAAGTTGGTTCAGCCAGTTGTAATGACAGATTTGCCTAAGGAAATAACAGAATACATTTCTGGTTTCGGTGCTGGCAAAGGCTTAAGAATGATTAATGAGCTTGAAATTCCCGAGGGCATTTTACCTACTCCGGCCCAAACATTTTATAAAATGAATGAGTTGTATGACTTATACTATCAGGCACCTTCCAAACATAAGACGCTTGGGAAAGCATTTGGAGATGGATTATTCTTGACCGGGCATGTGATTAGGATTGTCAATGGTCAGCCTTACATTGGAACTTTAGATAATTTAGCAAATGGATATCCTGATGGGGGACCACGGCACATTGAAGATATGGGCCTAGATAAAATGGAAGCGGTTGACGGGAGAATCTTTAAACAGGGCAAAGGACAAATAGTTGCCTGGGAAATAGTTGGAGAATACAAAACCAGGGATGGAAAAACGGAATATTTTGCCCTGCCATTAGTAGGGGAAAATGGACAACGTTCTGTGGATTATGAAAGTTTTCAGGATCCATTTAACATTTTGGGATTTGAGCATGGAAAATTAATGTCGATAAATCAAGACCTTTTTAATAGATATAGGATTATCGCGGTTTTGGACAGGGGAAAATTCATAGAAGCTAACCCAGGCGTATCTCTTGAAGACGTTGCTAAAGCTGGCCCAAAGAGTTTCCCTCCTGTGGAAAAGGTAGAAAGGATTCCTCATTGAAGCCGTCACTACAATTTCTTTAAAATCTTATTTCAAATTAAAGGCATAGCTTTAAAAATGAATAAGCTGTTTTCATGCCCATGGAACAGGCAATGATATTCCCTGGATTGAAAAAAAGGTCAGTAAAGGAAATAGTCTTCAATATACTCTGCACAGATTACCCGCTCAACCTGACTAAGCTGCATGACATAATATCAAAAAAATACAACCTCAAAGTCAGCTATCAGGGGATTAGGTTCGCGATAAATGAGCTGAAAGATGAAGAGATCATTGAAAAGGTCGGAAAGGAGTACATTTTAAGCAAGGAATGGATTGACAGGCTAGTCAAGTTCTCTGAAAACCTCAAGGAGAATTATTCCCAGATGGGAAGGTTCAAGAGATTTGACCTGCAGACAACCCAGCTTACTGTCAACAGCCTCATGGAATTGGGGGATTTTCTTTTATATGCCCTTGAAAATGACTTTTTTGACACACAGAAAAAAAGGGAGCTCTACATGCAGTTCGTTCATCTTTGGATCCCTTTTGCCCAGAAGAACAAAAGGGACAGGCTCAAGAGGATTTTCGACCAGAACAAAGGCAAGATATACTGCCTTTGCCAGGAAAAAACATTCGGCGACATCATACTTGGGAATTACTACAGGTTCCTCGGGAACATAAAAGTTGGCGTAAACCTGAACCTTCCGGCAGACACATGGGTGCACGGGGACTGCGTAATCCAGATTTTCATGCCTGAAAAGCTGAGGAGCCGCATGAAGAATGCCTACAGCCTCTCAAAGGAATTCCTGTCATTCAACAAGATTGACATCCTGACTGAAATGACCTTTGAGAAGCATCCGATAGAGATTGTGATAACGAGAAATCCATCTGTAGCTAAGAAGATTAAGGAGAAAGTTTTGAAATATTTCGGCAAATGATTTGACATTGCAGCTTTAAAATTCTTGTAGCATTCGCATATTATAAAGCCCCTTCTTTATTTTTCCATGGGAATTGAAGAGAAAGTCGCAGACACAACAAATCATGAAGGGATTGCTGCAAAAGCCAATACAAGCCTGTGGCAGGCATGGAAAAATCTCAGCTGGAAAGGAAAGCTTGTCGCGGGAATGGCTGTCAGCCTGTCCGCCCTATTTACAGGTGGGCTGTCAGCTCTCGCTGGCTCATCATTTATCTATGGCGCAATGACCACGCCTGTTACAATGTCTGCGAATATGATTGTTTACAAGATGGTGCAAAAAAAGAACAAGCGGCCAGTCACATCCAAAGGGCTCCTTGCCGAAACATTGTTTGGCTCCTTGATGGCCCCGTATGGAATTGCTGGCTATGCAGGGTTTAATTTATTGCCCAACTGGATAACAAAGATGGCAGTTGGGTTTGGGGCATTGATTCCCTTTTCATATGCAATGTATTTTCCAATACGATATTTGCTGCACAATTACACTTTCAGAGGATTTATGGACGACCCGAAACAGGCATTCAGCGAGGCTCTTGATTCGCTTAAGCAGAATTTCTGGAAGGCATACCTGAAATCCCTGGTGTATTTGCCAATCCCGCTGGGCGCTTTTTGGCATTACACTTCCCAGTGGCCTGTCCCTGCACAAGCGCAAACACAAACATTGGCAGGAGTTGGAGGGAGGATATTCTTGAAATACAATGTTGACAAGGATATCAAAGTGTCAAAAAGTTATGTCCTGCCGCGACCAGCTTATAGGATGGCTGCATAAGTGAATTAATTATTTTTAATAATATTTTATAGAATTTTATGGGCTCTTTCTCAGCATTGTCCTTGGGAAGGGAATTGCATCCTTTATGTTGTCAAGATGGCAGAGCCATGAAACAACCCTTTCCACGCCAAGGCCGTAGCCTGCATGCGGAACACTGCCATATTTCCTCAAGTCAAAGTAGAAATTATAATTTTTCGGGTCCTCGCCGTCTCTCTCCAGCTTTTTTGCCATTTCTTCAACGTCGAGGTCCCTTTGGCTTCCGCCGACAATCTCGCCATATCCTTCAGGCGCAAGAACATCAACGCATAATGCTGTTTCAGAATCATTCGGGTCAGACGGCTTGTAGAATGCCATGATGTCTTTTGGGTAATTTGTGACAAGCACCGGCTTGTCAAAATGCCTGACAATCAGGTCCTCCTCTATTGTTCTCAGGTCCTTTCCAAATTCAACATCCATATTTTCCTTTTCCTTGAGAAGCTTCAAAGCATCCCTGTAGGTGATTCTCGGGAACGGCGGGACTATTTTCTTCAGCTTTCCGATATCCTGCCCAAGCAATTTCAAATCCTCTGCATTTTTTTCAGTGACTTCCTTGACAATAAATGCTATGCACGCCTCTATTGAGTCAAGCAATTGCGGCAGGCCAATCCATGCCTGCTCCATTTCGGCCATCCAAAACTCGCTTAAGTGCCTTGAGGTCTTGCTCTTTTCTGCCCTGAAGCATGGCGAAATGCAGAATAATTTTTCATAGCCGAAAATTGCGGCCTCGCCGTAAAGCTGCCATGTCTGTGCGAGATAGGTTTTTTCCTTGTAATACTTCACTTCGAACAGGGTTGAGCCTCCTTCTGACTGGTTGGGCTGCAGGATTGGTGGCGAAAATTCCAGGAATCCGTTATGCAGGTAGAAATTCCTGAATGCCTGGAGCACAGTGTTCCTGACTTTCATTACTGCCAGCATCTTCCTGCTCCTTATCCAGAGATGCCTGTTGTCCAAAAGAAATTCTGGGGATTGGTCTTTTTGAATGGGAAAAGGCTCTGCTATTTGCTCCACATGGAATTTTTCAACCAAGACTTCAAAACCGCTTGGTGCGCGCTTGTCCTCTTTTATTTCACCGGTGACTCCGAGCGAGGACTCAATCAGGAGGGAATCAATCTGCTTCCATTCTTCATCTGAGAATTTTTCACGGTCAAAGACACATTGGATAATGTTTGTGCCATCGCGCAGAACTATAAATGCTAGCTTGTTGCTCTTTCTTTCGCGCCAGGCCCAGCCCCTAATTGAAACATGGCCATGGCCCTTATGCATGGCTTCCTGGATTGTGAGATAATGTATTTTTTGCATTGTTTTATGCAGTAAAATATAGACTATAAAAAGTTTGCCTAATCTTTGCGCATGTCTGTATTAAAAGCGCGCCTGCAGCAGGGCTTCATGCCCATTGCTTCTTGGGAGTTTGACATATTTTTCACCAGCATGCTCTGCCACCAATTGAGTCAGGTAACCGTAAGGCACTATCACACCAAGCCTTCTGGTAACTGGCATTTCCACTAACAGATTCTCATCAGCAGATTCCATCATGACGTGCGTAAGGTCAGCAAGATTTTTTGGAAGGGGGTTGAGGTAGATATCATAATCTGGGTAAAAAAAAGAGGCATGAACATCTGGAAACAAAACTTGCCTAACGCCTAAATACCTTGCAAGCTTGCCTTTGTCAACCCTATCCTCCCCACTTTTCTTTGGCATTGAATGCAGGAAATAATGCCCATGCCCGCCACTTTTGTAAAATAACAACAAAGTCTGAAGGACAGCAATGCCATCTGGTATCTTTCCCTTTAATTTTCTCAGAGCTTCGAATTTTTCAGCAACAGTGTCTATTTCATGGCCATACCTAAGCAAATCAACCTTTCCGATGTCATGTTCTATTCTTTCTACAAGCGAGTCTTTTTGCATCCTATGGGGGAATCTAAAACACCTATTTAAATTTATTTCATAATTGTTGGAATTTATTACTAAAATAACCATAAATTATATAAATAATGGAAAATTTTTCCATATTATGAGAAAACTTGATGTCAAGGATTTGGAAATACTAGGCTTAATCCAGGAAAACAGCAAGCTGACAAGCCAGCAAATATCAAAGCGTACAAGAATACCAATAACCACAGTCCATAACAGGATAAAAAAGCTGGAAGAGGAAAAAATAATAAAGCAATATTCTGTGCAGATCGACAAAAGAAAAATAGGAAAGATGATATCTGCATACATATTGGTAAGCGTAAACTACCCGCAGCAGCACATCAAAAGATTCTCACAGGAGGAAATTGCAAGGAAAATACGACAAATTGATGGCGTTTCGGAAGTGGCAATTGTGGCCGGCGAAACTGACATAATACTCAAAATAGACCTGGATGATATCAACAGCTTGAATGATTTTGTTGTCAACAAACTGAGGAATATTGACGGCATTGACAAGACAAGGACAATGGTTATACTGCATGAGTTTTAGGAAGAGGTGAATTACACGAAAATTCCACCGATGGTGATTTTGGGAGTTGGCGCATTTGTCATATTGATGAGCTTTATTTCTTTTGAGCGAGGGACAAGGGTAATGTTCCTGATTGTTGGCATTGGCTTTTTGGTTTACGGCATAGTAAGGCTGTTTGACGACAAAGAGGGGGCCAGGGCAAAGCCTGCAACTCATGGAAATGCTTCAGCTGCCGCAATGATGCAACAACAGGCTGTGCATCATGCAGGAGCAAACCCGACATTCAAGCAGGTGTTACAAGGCAGGCAGCCTCAGGCACATCATCAGCATGCGTATGCAACATGCCAGAGATGCAATGCAAAAATCCACGCGCAACAAAATTTCTGCCATAACTGCGGCACGAGATTAAGGTAAATTTTACTTTATCATGACATAGTCATTGAAAATTCTTCAATAATTGGCTTTACAGCCTTGACATAATCCTCTGATTTCATAACTATTGATGCAGTCTGCACACCTGCGTTAAAAGCAATCTCATCATTTTTCAGCATGCTTTTGTCGAGATAAACCGGAATTGAGAAAAGATTGCCAAAAGGCGGAACTCCACCAACAACGCATCCAGTTGCCTTAAGAACTTCATCAGGAGTTGCCATTGAAAGGCTTTTCTCGCCTATGACTGCTCTCATTTTGGCAAGGTCGATTTTGCGATTCCCTGGGAGAACACATATTAGGAATTTTCCTCTGCTTCTCAGGACAATGGCTTTTGCGCCCTGGCTTTCACTGGTGCCCCTGACCTTTGCAGCTATTTGTGAGGTTGGAGTTGGCTCATGCTCCAAAAGCTTGTAATTAAAATTCATTGACTCAAGAAGTTCCTTTATTTGCTTGGTGACATTATTCATGTTAGCCTAAGGTGTAAGCCTATCAGGGTCGCGTGGCAAAAGTATGGCTTCCCTTATGTTTCCCAAATTGAGCATTTGCTCCACTATCCTGTCAACTCCAAGCCCGACTCCGCCATGCGGGATTGCCCCGAACCTGAAAATATCCCTGTAAAATTGCAGTTTTGCCATGTCAATGCCTTTTTCAGCTGCCTGCTTTTCGAGGATGTCCAGGCGATGCTCCCTTTGCGCGCCTGTTCCAATTTCAACACCGCGATAGATTAAGTCAAATGAGCGCGTCCCTTTTTGATTTCCATCTGGCCTCATATGATAGAATGGCCTTTTGGCCCAGGGATAGTTCAATGCAAAGACAAATTCGGAGCCGAATTTTTCCCTCACAATTTCACCCAGCAGTTTTTCAGCCTCAGCATCAAGGTCGTCATCTTCAGGAACCGCCTTGCCTCTCTCCTTCAGCAGTTTCCTGATTTCTGAAATATCCAGCCTTGGAATTTCATTAGGCACCTGGACCTGCGCACCGAGAATCTGGAGCTCATTGTGGCAATCATGGGAAACTGCCTTTGTGGCATGCTTAAGGTAGCGCTCTATGACGTCCATCACGTCATGCTCATCCTTGATGAATCCCATCTCAAAATCAATCCCCACAAACTCGGTAAGGTGCCTTGTCGTGTGGGATTTTTCCGCCCGGAAAATCGTGCCGATTTCAAAAACCTTTTCCAGGCCTGAAATTACGAACATCTGCTTGTAGATTTGCGGCGACTGCGCCAATGATGCCTTCCTGCCGAAATAGTCAATCTTGAATTCCTCTGCGCCTGATTCAACTCCGCTCTGTGTCAGCTTTGGCGTGTTTATGTTGATAAAGCCTTCCTTTATGAAAAATTCAGTTGTTGCGCCAAGGAGCCTGCTCCTGATTTTGAAAATTGCCTCAATCCTTTTCCTCCTCAGGTCAAGAAACCTGTAATCAAGCCTTTTGTCAATGACTGTTGTGGTATCCTCGGCAACTTCAATTGGAAGCGGTGTTTCAGCTCTGCTGATTAGCTGGATTTTTTCAGCTACAACCTCAATTTCGCCCGTTGGCATTTCTTTCTTGACCTGATTTTCAGGCCTTTTATTCACAGTTCCTTCGACCAAGAGCACAGACTCTTTGCTTATTGTCCCGAACTCTTTGGCCAATGATGGATTCAGGAAGAATTGCGTTATCCCGTGCCTGTCCCTCAAAAGCAGAAATCCAATTTTGCCCTGCACCCTCACTGTGTCTACCCAGCCGCAAAGAGTCACCTTTTCGCCAGCGTCATTTGCTTTCAATTCCCCGCAGGTGTGCGTGCGCATCATGGAAGAAAGAGAAACTGAAGATTATTTAAAGATGATTGTTTATTTAAGCTATTTCTCAGGAATCTGAACTGCTATTTTGCCCGAAAGAAGGTCCCTTACCATCTCTGCATCCTTGATTGTCCCGACAATGCTGCCCCAATGCATTGGGACAACCAGCTTGGGCCTGATTGATTCGGCAGCCCTTGCACATTCGCTTGCCGTCATTACATAGGTTCCGGAGCAAGGAAGCATTGCGACATCAATATTAAATCTGGGCATGCTGCCCATTTCCGGAATCAGATCAGTGTCGCCTGCATGGTAAATCCTTTTCCCCTCTGTTTCAATGATGTAGCCTACCCAGTCATTTGCCTGTGGATGGAAATGCTTGTTGACATTATATGAAGGGACTGTGTGGATTTTCACGCCTCCGATATCATAGGTGTTGTTAGGCTCAACAAGCACAACCTTGCCGGGAAAGTCCCTGAGGCTGCTTTGCGAATCAGGCGTGACTGCAATTGTTGTTGATGGTGTGGCAATCTTCTTGATATCTTCCTTGCTCAGGTGGTCATAATGGCTGTGGCTAATAAGGATGATGTCAGCCGTGTCAGAAGTCTGAATTTGGAATGGGTCAAGGAATATCCTTTTTTCGCCAATGATTTCAAACCCGGCATGGCCCAGCCACTTAATCTGCCCCATATTTCCTTAGAATGAAAAATGTTATTTAAATGTTGGTACAGCCTATTCCTTAAACACCACAATGATTCCGTTGGGTATGCTGGATTCCCTGTTGCCAATGTCATCGCCTGTAAATATTTTTGCAGGAGCCTTCTTTTTCCAGTCATATGGCAGGATGTAGTATGTGGAAGGGTCATTCCATTTGGAGCCCGCTATGCCCCCGGCTGATTTGCCGCCGCTCAAAATCCTCCCCCCATAAATGTAGCCCACAAGCATCCTGGTTCCGGCTGCGAGAGTGCTGAAATTTATTTTTGCATCCCGCAAATCCCTGCCTTGTTTTTTGATGTCCAATCCAGTCCTTATCCAGCCATTCTCAAGCAAATAGATTGTTCTGTCAGTCTCTGCCAGTGAGCCGGCGATTTCAAATGGTGTTTTTCCATGCACGCCAAGAACCTTGAAACCTTCAAATGATTCTTCGGAAGCAGCTATTTCTTCACCAGAAATAGGCTGATTTAGCTTAACCATTGTTCCAGAAGGTATGTTGCTCCAGTCTGCTATCTCATGCCCCCTGGCTTGCCTGCCATCAGAAAAAATATAAAGAGTAGATGGGTCATCAAACATTGCCCGGGCAATGTCCCAAGCTTTGTTGCTGCTGCTGATAATATTAGAGCCAGGGGCAGTATAAACACCAACAGCCCTATCAAAATCCTGCCCTGTTCCATAGAGAGCCTGCGCCAAGACTGGATCGCCAATTACCAGCCTATTCGGGACATCCGGGTCCTTTTTTGGCCTGTCATCAAGGCCAAGCAATTTCCTAAGCCGGTGATCTGCAAATAATAATCCACATTTCTTTCTCCCCCTGTGCGGTTTGGGGTGCCACCTGTTTGGAGAGCCATATGCAACCATGGAATGTGTCAGCACGTTGTAATCGTTTATCTTGTATCTTATTTGGAGCTGGTAAAGAAGCAATCTTAATGAATTGATTTG
This sequence comes from Candidatus Woesearchaeota archaeon, assembly GCA_018303405.1. Lineage (NCBI taxonomy): Archaea > Nanobdellati > Candidatus Woesearchaeota > Candidatus Woesearchaeota archaeon. Next base: position 111,568 of record JAGVYD010000009.1, read on the forward strand.
CTGTAAGTTTATAGGCCGGTCATAGTAGCCAACTACCTCAATTCCAATTGAATGATAGTTCAAATTTGTAAGGCCCCCCCACATGCTCCTTCCAGCGTGGTTGGAAACCTTGCCTGAATGGATTATCCGGCATACTTTCCCGTCCGTATCTACCATATAGTTTGCAGCGCCATGCTTTTTTAGGCTTTCAAGGCTTCCCCTTCCTCCACCTTCGGTGGTGTGGAGGATTATGTACTTTGTATCAGGCCTGTATGGCCTTTTGTTATTCCATCGGCTATATGAATCTACCACGCTAAGTTCCCCAGAGGCCTTCATTGATGTTGAGCCTGTCTTGGCTGCTGCTTTTTTGGCAAATGCTTTCAAAGAGTTTGGTATCAGGCTGGACAATGCAAATCCTGCTGCGGCCCGCCCTGCTGTTCTCAGAAATTTTCTCCTCGATAAGCCAAGCTCAAGATCGTCAATGATTTGCATGATATCCGCATCAATTTTATCGACCCATTTTTGCTTTGGCTCAATGTTGTTCAATTCGCTGAGAAGTTTTTTCAAATCATGCAATTCTTTAGTGTATTCCTGCCTGTTGACAAGATGGTGTGCTTTCAGTCTTCTGAAAATAAAAGCAATTCTTGATGTTGCTGATTCAATTTTTTTATAGTCCTGTTTCACCTCGTCTTTCCACACATATGCCAAATCCCTGTTTATCCATTCTTTTGCATCATCCCATGCAGCCTGCAAGGATTCTTGTGCAGAAGGCTGAGGTACAGGGGGATTTTTCGAAACCATGAGTATCTGTTTATGCATTTCAGTGTTATAAATAAATTGCGGTAAGAAGAAGGATTAAACTTTTTCAAGCTTGAGTATTCGTTCTATTTCTGCCTGGGAGACTGAACAGCCTTTCAGCTTCACGGCCCATAAAACACTGTCAAGAAGCTGCCTTTCCGCATCCTCCATCTGCGGCAGGTAATTGTCAAGCAGGCCCATCTCAAAGGCCACGGTTACAAGCTCAACGCTCCTTATGACCCTGATTTTTCTTGTATGATGGATAAACTCATCGATATTGCGCTGGATTGCCTTGATGGGGGCATGAAGCCTGTTTTTCAGTATCTCAGCCGCAACCCTGGGATTTTCTATGAGGATGCGGGTCATTCTTTCGTCCACTACAACAGCCTCGGATTCCATAAAAATTGCGCTTGCCAATGCCTGCATTTCGCCGTATTGGATTATCCTTATTGGATTACCATATGCTTCGAAGCTGTTGTTGGTCAGGGAAAGCAGATGGTTTGTAAGGCTGTTGATTTCATTGTTGTAGATTAGCTTGAAAGTGCCATTGTGGACAAGGGACTGGACCTGCAATGCCTCAAACTTGAAAACTTTGCTGGCCAAAGGCCTGTCGATAACTTCGCTTTTCACGCCTGTTGGCAGATAGAATTCACCATTGAACCGCCTTTTAAGTTGTTCAAGTATGGAAAGGAGGTTATTCATGGCCAGGCTTATGATTGGCCCTGCATCGAAAACAAGGCTTTTCATTTGAACAGGCTCCGGGTGTATTCAAGTCTGCGTTTTACATCCTCGACGCGCAATGGGACGTCTGTCATTGTTGTCTTCCCAATATAATCCAGCAGCTGCCACTGGGAAACGCCGAGCAGGTCAGCAGACTTGGCAATTGATATCCCATGCTCATAGAGCCGGCTGCCTTTCTTGATTCGGGCCTGCTGCACCACTTGCTCTATATATTTCCCGACTTTCAGATCCATGCGTGCAATATGCAGCATCATGTTCCGGACAGCCTTATGGAAATTCTGCTCATGATTGGCCATGAGGAAATGGAGCATTTGGCTTATATGCGCATGGAGGCTTGGATGCAATTCCCCTGTGCGCTCATAGATTTTGGAAATTGAGTATACTATTACTGCAACTGATATTGAATCAGGGTCCTGGAAGATTGAGGCATTGTGGATTGTTGTATTGCTCAGTGCCTTAAGCTCAGAATAATCTGTCTCATCCTTTGCCTCCAGGATTTTGACCACTTTGGATAGAGTTGATATCAAGTCAGTCCTAACTTGCGGGTGCATGGTTTTGCCATGGCTTTGGTATTATTTATTTTTATTGATATATTCCATGAGATACTACTTGATAATGACAACAATGCAAAGGTTTAAAAATAAGCATATATGGCTAGATCCCATGACTTCAACAGATTACATATCAAGAGAGATGAATACGCCATCTGGCATAATCATACCTGTCCCCACTGCAATGCAAGATGGGAGAGCTGACAGGGAAAGCATTGCAAAGATTGTCACAAGCAACCCCCATGCAGCCGGCTACATGGCACATTCCTCCACAGGTGAAAAATGGAGGCTCGGCAATGCTGATTTGGACGAGGCAATGCGGGGCATTGTCGAAGGGATGAGCGAGCTGAAAACAAGAGGCGGAAGTGACAAGCCTTTATGGGTCATACTGACCACTCAAAATTTCATGGATGATAGAAAATTAGGATATTTGGCTGACAAATATACGAGGATGGGAGCTACGGCTGGTGTTGTTGTTCCACTGAAGCATAGAAGCAATGGTGGATTATTGCAGCGGGGGAATTACAGCAAACGGGGTATTCTGGAAGGGTCTTTTGGTGACATTAATGATTCTCCATTGGACATAATCCTTTATGATAATCCGGCCATAACACGTGGTGAAAGCCTGGATGCTGACACTCTCAAAATGATGCTGGATGCTGACAAAAACAATCGCATTGTCGGCATAAAGGTTTCAAACAACTATGACCAGATGAAAAGGCTGTCAAAGGCTTCAGAGGGTAAAATCAGGATTTATGCAGGGGGCGAGAACTTTGCCAGCCCTCATCTTGAAAATGGCCAGCTGGTGCAGGGAGCAGTGTCAGGATTTGCTCCTGTTGCATTTGATGTTGTGAATAATTATGTCAGGCATATTATGGAAGCCGACAGGGCAGGCATAGACCCCATGCACCGGGCATTTATTCATAGTGCTTACGAGATGATGGGCCCTAATCGTGAAAAAGCCATTCCGGTAATAAAATACCTGCTCAAGGAACAGGGAATTATAGCGTCGGATGAAGTGGCAAGTGGCACTCCTGAGCTGACAAAAGAAGAGAAGCTGACACTGACCAGGCTGCTGGACAACCTGAAACAATATAACAGCCTTATTGCGAGGACCGATAAAGCGCTGAAAAATGATTTGGTGGCCTCTGCGGGCTTAGCAACAAGAATCAGAAAATTATAAAATAAAAAATAAACCGGATTAGATTCCGGCCAGCTTGTTCGAAAAGTTCTCCTTGATGAATTGCACCATCATGTCATTGCCTGCCAGCGTGTAGCATCGCAAGGCTGTGACAAAAAGGCTTTCCCTCAGGCATGTGTCGCCGAGCATTGACAGCTTGTCCTTGTCAGATGCAAGCTCATAAGCTTTTGCCGCATAGACAATTTGCCTGTCATCCAGGCACCTGTCGCCGACCTCAACGAGCTTTGCAGCGTCATTGATGGCTGTGAAAACCTCGATGGCATAATCCCATTTGGCCTTGGCTAGGCAGTCGTCTCCAACTGACCTGAGCTTGTCAACTGCGTTAAGTATGCGAAAGGCCTTGATTGCATCAAGGATGTGCCCATCCTCCAGGCACCTGTCGCCTAGTCTCTGCAGGCTGGGTGTATCGTCAGAAAGCCTGTAGACATCAATGGCATTCCCGACCTGGCCAAGCCTTTCATAATCCTGGCCAATGGCTGAAAGCCTTTTCTTGTTCGAAGACAAGATGAAAACCTTGATGGCGTTATTCAATTCCCCTTTTCGCAGGTATTCTTCACCCAGGGCATCAAGCACTTTTTTCCTGGTTGTCTCATTGAACATTGAGAGGTTGACATTGTCAACTCCCTTTTCCAAGAGAACCGGAACTAGCTTCTTGAAAGTGTTGAAATCCTCACTCAGCTTTTTGTTCCTTGAAATCAATGGTTCGCTGGTCTCGGCCATTTCCGTGACCATCCGCTTCACAATTTCATCATCTCTATCCATTTGCCTCACCTTTGGGCAGCCTTGGAGGGCCAGTTCGGCCCCGGGCTGTGTTAAATTAACTCACAGTTTTTTCTACAGGATTTCGATCTGCAGTTCATCGTCGTATGAAGCGGCAGCTGCCTGCTGCTTCTGCTTCCTTCGTCCATCATCCTTGCCAAGTATCCAGGGGGATTTAACTCCTGTGACAATTGTCATGATGGTCAGCTTGCCCTGCATATCATCGCTTACCCTGGCTCCCCAGATGACGTTTGCATCCTCATCGAGGTTTTCGGTGACGATTTCTCCGATCCTGTTGACTTCATCCAGTGTCATGTCCGGGCCGCCTTCAATGTGGATTAGCGCGCCTGTTGCACCTTCATATGAAACATCAAGCAATGGGTTGGACAAAGCGCCCTTGACTGCCTCATCCACCCTGTTCTTGGTGTCAGATGAGCCAATGCCAATGGTGGACACGCCGCCGTTTGTCATTATTGCCCTTACATCTGCATAATCAAGGTTGACTAGGCTTGGGACTGAAATTGTCTCGACAATGCCGCGGATCATTGTGGCAATGAGCTCATTGGCAATTGCAAAGGCCTGGCCTACTGGCAGGTTGCCTGCAATCTTGACGAGCCTGTTGTTGTCAACAACAACCACGGTATCTGAGAATTGCCTCAGCTGCTGCAATCCAAATTCAGCCTTGTCTATTCTTGCCCTTTCAATTTTGAACGGCATTGTCACTGTGCCAATGACGATTGAGCCTGTTTCCCTGGCAACCTTTGCAACTACGGGAGCTGAGCCTGTTCCTGTTCCGCCTCCCATGCCTGCGCATACGAAGACGATATCAGATTTGTTCAGGACCTCCCTGATTTCATTCAATGTCTCTTCAGCTGATTTTTGCCCTTTTTCAGGGAATCCGCCACAGCCCAATCCTCTTGTAACATTGCGCCCAATGAGGAATTTTTTGTCTGCCTCAGAAATATCCAGATGCTGTTTGTCTGTGTTTATTGCTATGATTTCGGCTCCCTTGACGCCTTTCTTGTAGAGCCAGCTTACCATGTTGTTGCCTGCGCCCCCGCAGCCAATCACTCTGATAGTTGCTTGTCCAATACTGTTTTCTTGAGCCACCTTATCATTAGGCAGGCTCTTTAGTGCCTCTTTCACCAAAAAATCCACTATAATCACCTCGTGTCTTTGAAGAGTGCCATACTCCGGCTTTTCCTCTCCTACCGGATAAGTTGGCCTAGAGCAAGCACACCCTTTCCTGATGCGGTTTAATATGAATAGATATACTAATATATAAATGTTACGATTTTGTATACTGGTTTAATATTCTGTAAGATTTTTAAATTATTTTCATATATAAAATGAAAAGGTTAATTCAGAACTTGCAGTGGAAACCGCATTTTAAGGTGAAAAAAGCCTAGACAACAAAAGTTTCTATGTAGGCAGCAACAAAAATCAGGACTGCCGCCAGCACCATGACAATAAGTGAATCTGTCAGGACATGGTGAAACCTTTTGGAAAAAAGCTTTTCACGAATCATGGCTTTTGACAGGATTCCACCGACGATAGCGGCTGCAAAATAACTCAAGGCTTCTGTGAACATGTGCGGGAATGAGGGAAGGAGAATGTGCGTAAATCCATAAAAAAGGTCATTGGCCTGGATTGACTGCCTGGACATGAAGCCAAACACCGCTCCCCATACAGATGCGTTCCAGTTAATGAACAGGATGGAGCCGGCGCCATAAACAAGCGACAGGAAAAATGACACAACTAAAACAAGAAGATTGTTTCTGAGTATTTTCCAGAAAAAGGCATGCTCTGCCGAGGCTGCTGCACCAGTTATTCCTGCAACTTTCAGCTGCGGTGAAAAATAGGACAAGGTGACCACATCAGGGAATACAAATGAAAAGAAAAGATATGTTGAAAATATCCCAAAGAACATGAATATGTAAATTTCAAAGATATCCTTATGGTCCTTGAATAATAGTCTCAGGGAAAATTTCTTCTCCCTGACCTCCTGGTTCTCTTCTATGGCCAGGAGCTGGTTTAGGGAGGGGATGAGCAGGATTGAGGTAAAAGCGATGGACATTATTCCAACACTGGTGGGAAAAATCATTTTTGCGCTTATCAGGCCAATCAAAGAATACAAGAACCCAAGAAGGAAGGCGTAATTTGGCTTCTTTTCTATGAATCGCAGCTTTATAAATTGCTCAAACACCAAATTTTCACCTCATTTTAATTTACTATTGAATATCCGCCAAGGAAAATTTCAGATGCACTGTGCATCCTTGATGTCAAAATTCATTCCGGGAATAAATAGTTTTCTATAGTGCTCGTTGGGGTCTTGCTAATGGGCTGCCTGGGAGTAATCGACAGCGGCGAAAGCACTATGGCTGGCTGTGCCAAGCCTTTAGCGGCCAGTGATTATCTCAATCACATCCCTGTGCTTGAGCAGGTAATCTTTTCCAACTGTTTGCTTCCGCTTTACATCGACAGCCCGTATAAAATGCTTGCCTATGTCGGTATGAAGCCGGAAGGCAAAGTCAAGGGCTGTTGAATTGGCTGGCATGAGAAAACAATCTGGGATAAAATTCCCGTGCTGGTCCTGGAGCTTGCCCACGCCTCCGGGAAAAATGGCGCAATAGCGGAGCAAATCAAAAATAGCGGAATCAAGTATCTGCTGCACCCCTGTGCCATTGTGATTGGCCATATAGCCCTTGATAAAATCCAGGGCTTTTTTCTGTGCGTCACTGAGGGGCACTGATTCTTTGACAGCAAAGCCTGCTGACCCGGGGACATATGAAATCAGGTCATGTTTTGCAGCCTCCCGAAGTGCAAGCTCGCTTTCTGCGCTGCACGGCACAAACGTGTAATCAGGAAATTCCTTCTGCAGCATTTCAAAGTTTTTCTGGGATACTGAAACGTCCATCTTATTGCATGCAATTATCATTGGCTTGGTCAATTTTCTGAAAGCGGTTGCAAGACCCTTGAGTTCCATTGGCTGCCATGAAGAAGGGGTTTCCCTGTTGAGCTTATGGTCTTCAATGAGCCTGTCGGCCATTTCCTCAGTCACGCCAAGGCCAGAAAGCTGCTTTGCTATGGCCTTGTGTATTTGCTGGTGCTCCTGCTGGATTTTCCTGGCAAACTTTTCCCAGCCGCGCTCAAGTATGCCATAGTACCACATGTCAATTTCTGTTTCAAGAAACCTGACATCATCCGCCGGGTTATGGCTGCCTGTCTCAACAGGCTCGCCGTGCGCATTAAGGCTTCCTGAAGTGTCAATGATATGTATAAGAACATCTGCCTGCCTTAAGTCATCCAAAAACTGGTTGCCCCTGCCCTTGCCAAGATGGGCATCAGGAACAAGGCCTGCTACATCTATAATCTGGACAGGCACGAAACGCATATGATTCGTGCAAAACCCTTCCCTGGGATTGCATTGCACATTAAATTCCTTGTCAACGCATTCCACGCGGACATAGCCAATTCCTGTGTTAGGCTTGATGGTCGTAAACGGATAATTGGCAATGGCTGCCTCTGCCAAAGTCGCAGCCTTGAAAAAAGTGCTCTTCCCTGCGCTGGGCTTGCCCACCAGTCCAATTTGCATGGCTTTTAGAAAAGTGTGTGGATTAATAAGTTTATCATTTTGGCTTGGAACCATGGCCTACAGAAAATTTAATATACTGTTGGTAATAATATTGGTTGGGATATGAATGGCTAAGCCAATACCATTGGGAATAACTGTAGCGCAGTATGAAGTCAAGCTACAGGAAAGGCCATTTAGCCTGAAGCACCTGTATTTGATGCTCCATGAATGGTTCATCGAGAAGCAGTATGTTGAAAGCGACAAGGACCCTGATTTTCCTGAAATAATGTATTATGAGGCAAGGGGGCAGGAGCATGGCAAGGAAGTGTGGGTCAAGTGGAGATTCAAGCATGCGCCCCAGCACAACAAGTTCTACAGGCTGCTGTTGAATGTGGATTTGCACGGCCTTGGCCTGACTACTGTGGAAGTGGTGCAGGACAACAGGAAATTCAAAATGGAAAAGGGCGAATTCTGGGTTTCCTGCCAGGCGATTCTGGAAGTGGACTATGAGAACAAGTGGCGCAATCATCCGCTGCTAAGGCATTTCCTGACAACATTCTGGAAACGATTTATATGGAAAGACCTGGAAAAACACAGGCATCATTTGCTAATGGATGCATACGAACTGCAGAATCTGGTCAAGGAATTCCTGGAAATCAAGAGGCCCATTGCGCACACAAAGCCTTATTTTGCGCCAAGAGGGTTGAAGACTCAGATTGAATAGGGAATGTTCAACCCGGCTTGCGGCTCAAAAGTTTTATAAAGCGCCATCCTTCTCTCAGACACGGATTAATGGCTTGGATTTGGACTTTCCCTGATTTTTCAGCAATTTTTTGCCAAAAAAATTGCCTCCGTAGCATAGTAGCTATTGCGCTTGCCTTGTAAGCAGGAGGTCGAGGGTGCAACTCCCTCCGGAGGCTTAAATGCTTATAGAAATCCAAGGAATATTGTCAATAAAATTTAGATTGGTTTCATGAAAATGAATTTCAAAGCCTATTCAAGAGGATATAATGCCTGCTTATTCACAGCAGCAGCATGAGCACGATTCCTTGCTGCCCTTTTCCTTCATGCTTTTTTTCTTGGAAGCTGGCTTCTTTGCATTCTTATCCATAATTTCACCTCGCAATTATTGGCTGGCGGTAAGCTATTTATTATTTTGCCTTATGATTAAAACAATAACTTGATACGAAGGGATACCCGCGCGATCTGGAACCCCCTCGCTGGCCACTTGGTTTATGGACTAAATGACAATTAATATATATCACAAGCAAATACTCAAAAGCATGATTAATGACAGGCTTGAAAGGGCATTGGCAGCGTATGACAAGAAGGATATTGATGCCAGCAAAAAGGCCCATGAAAAAGGGGTAATCGAGAAAAGCCTTCATGGAAAAAGCTTTGGCGGCAAATATATAGGTGATTTTGTTTATGGCGGCCTGGATGGCACTGTAACAACATTTGCCATTGTATCCGCGGTCCAGGGCGCTGCCCTGAATCCAGGGATCGTCATCATCATGGGTTTTGCCAACCTGCTTGCTGACGGATTTTCAATGGCAACCGGCAATTACCTTTCGACCAAGGCCGAGCTTGAATTCCAAAATGAGGAAAGAAAAAGGGAAGAATGGGAAATTGAGCATGTGCCGGATGGAGAACGCGAGGAAATAAGGCAGATATACAAAAAGAAGGGGTTTAAAGGCAAAGACCTTGACAAGGCAGTGGGTATTATCACTTCCGACAAGAAAATCTGGGTTGACACAATGATGATGGAAGAGCTGCACTTTTCGCCTACGGAAAAGCGGCCATGGCAAAGCGCACTTGCCACCTTCTCGGCATTCATACTGGCAGGGTTTGTGCCAATATTGTCATTTGTGATGGCCAAATTCTTTCCTGGCCTGATGCCAAATGTTTTCGGCATTTCGGTGTTCCTGACGGGATTAATTTTATTTTTGGTCGGAAGCGCCAAAGTCATGGTAACAAAGCGAAATTGGTTCAGGAGCGGAATTGAAATGCTAATTGTCGGAGGGCTGGCTGCATCTGTTGCCTATTTTGTGGGATATTTCTTAAAAGGAATGGGAGTATAGGTGCACATGCCAGGCAACGACCTGCAAGGAAAGACTTTTTAAACAGGTATTGCAACCTGTAAATCATGCCCGACAAAACAGACCCAAAAAAGACATATGCTCTGCTGGAAAAGAAGTACAGGTTGCCAGATTACAGTTTTCTGCAGCAGAATTTTGACATTGACATGATAGAGCCGGAACGCTTAACCCTGAGGGAAGTCAGGAGAAAAATGCACGAGAAAATAGAATGGATAGCAAAAGTCCTGGAGTCCTGGCTTCAGCCCGACACCAACCTTCAAAACCTGTATGAGGTTGGCATATTTAATGAAGAGGACAAGAAAAAGGTTTATCTCATTTACAAGGAGCTAATGTCTTTGCATTCTTCATCCCTTATCCTGGAAATCCAGGGGAATGATGAGCTCAATGCAGAGTTTATACGCGATTTTGGAGACAGATGGAAAATACTGAGGACACAGGTATTGAAATATTTTGAGAATGTCAAGATTGGATGGAACAAAGAGTCACAAATAGAGGAAAAACTGGGTTATTTTGGCTAGTGCATTTTTTGAGGTGCAAAGATGGCAGGGATTATTCTTTTGGGACCACAGGGCTGTGGCAAAGGCACCCAGGCTGAACTGCTGGTAGAGAAGATGGGCATTCCGTATATCTCCACAGGGAATATCCTCCGTGAAAATATCCAAAAATCCACCCAACTGGGGCTCGAAGCCAACAAGTTTGTAAAGGAAGGGAAACTGGTTCCTGATAGCGTTGTGATAGGCATAGTCAGGGACAGGCTCTCAATGGATGACTGCAAAGATGGCTTCCTGCTGGATGGCTTTCCGAGGAACCTGAGCCAGTCCAAGTCCCTTTCAGATATTGCAAAAATAGATGCCCTGATAGAAATAGACATTTCTGATGCTGAGGCAATAAGGAGGATATCAGGGAGAAGAACCTGCAAATGCGGCGCTGTTTACCATACGGCCTACAATCCGCCGAAAAAGAGGGATGTGTGCGATAAGTGTGGAGGCAGGCTCTACCAAAGGGAAGATGACAAAGAAGAAGCCATCAGGAAAAGGCTCGAGATTTATCACAAAGATACAAAGCCACTGACAGATTTCTATAAGGAAGTGCACATCAAAATCAATGGCGAGCAGGCAATTGAAGATGTTTTTGAGGACATTATAAGCCAGCTCAAACTGAAAAAATTGATATGAGGAGCAGCCATCTGCCCCACGGGACTTATTCAAGGGACCAATGAAAAAATCAGTTTATTTCAAAAGCAGAGGGATAAAAGTCAGTGCTGTTCTGAGCAAGCCAAAAAATATGATGCTTAATGATTTTGCCATTGTTTTTTGCCATGGGCTTTCCAGCAATAAAGATGGCAGCACAATCCGTGGATTAAGCAGAATGCTTAACAGAAAAGGCATCTGCACTTTTGCCTTTGATTTTTCCGGGCACGGTAAAAGCATGGGCAAGTTCAGCGAGATCACGCATGACACGGCATTGCAAAACCTGGCTGATGCAATTGCCTGGCTTAGAAAAAATGGATTCAAAAGATTCGGGATTTATGGCTCAAGCTTTGGCGGAGCGGTTGCAGTTGATTTTGAATCAGGGGAAAATGCGTCGAATTTTCTGGTATTGAAATGCCCATTATCAGAATATGGCAAACATATGCTAAAATCATTCAAGACCAGCAAGGCAGCATGGGAAAGAAAAAAATCCATCAAGACAGGATTTGGCACAATTGATTTTGCATTCTTCAAAAACGGCGCGAAACACAATCTATACTTGCGCGCAAACAAAATCAGAGTCCCGGCATTGATTGTACATGGCGACAAAGACGCAACGGTGCCCATTTCACACGCAAAAAAACTTTTCTCAAGCCTGGATGGAGAAAAAATGATGGTAACCATAACAGGGGCAGACCATGAGTTCAGCGGAAAAAAGAGGAAAAAGGACATGATGATGGCAATCTATAACTTCATCATCCATTCACTGCCCAAACATTGATTTAATCACAATTGTTGCATAGCTTCCTTTTGGCAGGGAGAATGAAACCGTGCATTTTTTCTTCCCGGTGTTCAAATCGTCGTCTTCTAAATCTGAAATAGTGAGATTTTGGACATCGACAAATGCCTTGCGCAAATGGCCCTCGCTGCTCAGGCCAGGCAATTCGCGTATGATAAAATCACGCTGCCTAATTCCATACTTTGATAATAGCTCATTCAATTTATGCATTAGAGATTCTTCATTTATTTCAGTGCCAAACCCCACCAAGGGAAGCTCTTGCTCGCTGCTTTTATTTTCCGGAAAACAAAATTCCATACCATTGTCGATAAATTCCCTGTATTTCCCCTTGCCTGATTTTATACAAGAGCATAAAAGCTCATTGAAAATTTTGCTTTGGACACTGTGGACAAAAATCATCAAAAGCCTTTTATCAAGAGTGCGTATTTGCCTTATTGGATCTGAGTGCCCATGCATTGTATCGACATCATGTTTTTGCAGTTGCTTTGTAGCTGTTAAAAGGCTTAATGCATCATTCCATTTCTTCTGTATTATTGATATCCCGATTTGAAAATTAGCAGTTGAAAATCTCTGCGTATCAAAATAATTTGGAATGAAAGAAATTTTGTTGTGGATGGCATTTGCGTCAAGGTTTCGAACCACTATCTCAAAATTATTTCCTGAATTATCACCCAGATTAATCCGCTCATGGCCTCTGCCAAGATATTTAAGAGACAGGTTGCCAAGCTCAACAGGCTGTTTTTGGATTATTCCTTGGATAGAGATTACTTGCTGAGTCTGCGCCCTTTTATCCTTGTTGCCGGCATAGCCAAACTTTTTCTTCTCGATGCCGAAATGCCTCGCGAGCCGGGATATGGCCTCGCCTGTGGATACCCCTTCCTTTTCAAGGAGATAATATGAATAAGTGCCATTATCCCCGAAGTCCGGCTTGAGGTCCTCTAGTACCCTGAAATCAGCATTAACCTGCTTTATTTTGTACATATCGGCTAGAAATGGGAAAGATTTTAAAGCGTTTGCCCGCATATTGTTCCAGTGCATAATGGAGAACAGTGGTTCGGAGGGCCAAATGCAATGAGCGCCTCCTTAAGTGCGGTATCAAATGACACTCCATTTGCGCCCGTAGCGCAGCCTGGAAGCGCGATAGCCTCCTATTTGGTCTGACGCCCTAACACTTTTTGGGCGTCCCCAAAAAGTAAGCTATAGGTCCGGGGTTCGAATCCCCGCGGGCGCGTTTTAATTTCGCTGTAAAGTGAAACTTATGTAAGACGAAATTATGCGCGAAAAGCGGGAAACGAACGGAGCAAAGCGAAGTGACTATTCCCGCGGGCGCGTTTAAAGCACATAAGCAAATGGACATAGATCATTATGCTAAGCCTAATCCATATCCCGGAAGGGTACAGGATGTTTCGCCGTGCGGGAAGAATCAGGCGTGACGGCTACATGAAATATCCCGGCAGTGCGGCTGAGATCTGCCTGCAGATAATCGAGCACTGCTGGAACAGGGAAAAGAAATATTTCCAGGTGAGCAGGGGCAATTATCCTGAATTCTATTGCAGGGATTTTGGCATATGCACTGAGGCGCTTATCAGGCTAGGCCAGAAAAACAAGGTTGCCATGACATTGGAATATGCGCTGGATACCTTCGCAAGGCATGGCAAAATCACACAAATCATTTCGCCAAATGGCAAGCCCTTTGAATTTCCGAGCTTTTCATCAGACGCTTTGCCTTTTCTGCTCCGCAGCCTTAACCTTGCGGGTGCCAGGGATTTAATCATGAAACACAAGGATTTTCTGAATAAGGAGATAATGAAATATTATAAAAGGGTTTATGACCCCAAAACAGGGCTTGTCAAGCCTGACCGGAACATCAGCGGCATGAAAGACTATGCCCTGAGGGTCTCCCCGTGCTACCACAACTGCATGATGGCCATGCTCGCCGGTGAAATTGGCAAGGCAAAGCTCAATAACCCATTCAGGGGGATGAATTTCAAGAAAAGGATTAAGGACAATTTCTGGAAAAAGACGCATTTCATAGATGACCTGTCAGGCAACAATGCAATAACTGGCGATGCAAATGTGTTCCCGTTCTGGTGCGGCATTTTTACAGAGAAAAAGATGCTTAAGAGTGTCATCCAGACAATGCGCAGGAATGAGCTGGATTATCCAGTTCCTCTTCGCTATTTTCATAAGAAAACAAGGGAACATGACATGATCTGGCAAAATATTTTTGCAGGGGATTGGGAGCATGATGCCTGCTGGCTCCATCTTGGGATGTGCTATCTTGATATTGTCAAAGAAGGCGATTCAAAGATGTATGCCTTTTATCTGGACAAAGTTAGCGGGATAGTGGAGCATTATCAGAATTTCTATGAGGTTTTGGAGCCTAATGGCAAGCCTTTGATGGGCAGATTTTATTGCTCAGATGATGGGATGCTGTGGAGCTCAATGCTGCTGAGGCACCTGGTGGGAGCATGAAGCTTAAAAGCATAACCAGCTTTGACGGGACAAAGATTAGCTATGCATTCAACAAGCCGGTGAAGAATAGCAGAAAATTCCTGGTATTCCTGCACGGCGACGCGAGCAATTATACTGTGTATAAACCATTCCTTTCAAAGTATAGGGAACTGAACTGGATTGCGCTGAATATCAGGAATCATGGTGGGTCAGGGAGGGGCAGCATTAGTATTGGAAATATGGTCGAGGACCTCCATATTGTCTTGAAGCATGAAAATGCCCAGGAAAGCGTGCTGATTGGCAATTGCCTCGGGGCTGCAATTGCAGTTGAATTCACCAATAGGTATAAAGGAATGGCACATTCCCTGATACTTATTACGCCATTTTCTTCCGAGACTGTCAGGCTGCCATGGCTGTTCAGCGTCTTATCGTCATACATGCTTATTTTCATCAGGCCATTTTCCAAGAAAAACCGGGCATTGAGGCTAAACGACTTCCACAAATACAAAAATAAGCCATTCTGGTATAGGCCGAGCCTTGACATCAGGGGGACATCCTTGACAAACGGCTTTACAGTAATAAAGCTCTTGATAAACACAAAAATGAATCTGGAAAAGATCAAAAAAAAGGTCCTGATAATACTTTGCGAAAAGGATATTTTCATAAGGAAGAGCGCTGTTTACAACATCGCCGAGCAGAATGACCTCATCAGGGTCAAGATAATACGGTCAGGCCACAATCCGCTGACACAAAATCCCAGAGAGCTCTTAAGAGCCTGCAAGGCGGCAATTGGATGAATGGGACAATGGGATAAAGATGATAAGCATAATAATACCGGCGCATAATGAGGAAATGTATATTGACGGGATTCTTTCAGACCTCAAGAGGCAAAGGCACAAGGATTTCGAGGTGATTGTCTCCGACGACTTCTCAGAAGATAGGACGGCGGCCTTGGCAAGAAAATCCGGGCTTAAAGGGATAAGGGTGATTGAGCACAAGAGCAGGAATGCCTCGGCTGCAAGGAATATTGGAGCAGGAGCTGCAAAAGGGGAAATCCTTGCTTTCATAGATGCTGACACCAGGATTTATGACACACATTTTATCGAAAAGATAGAGGAAGCATTCAAGGAAAACGGCGCCGGAGCCTGCTCAGTGAAGATAATGGTCAAGCCAGGCGAAGCTATTTGGCTCGACAATGTGATGCAGGGATTCTTCAATTTCAACGTCTGGTTTTCAAATAAAATTGGGCTTTGGGGATCCAGGGGGGAATGCCAGATAGTGAGAAAGGACCTGTTCATAAAAGCAGGCGGCTATGTTCCCGAGATATACGTGGCTGAAGATGTAGAACTTTTCAAGCGACTCATGAGATTTACAAAACTGACATACCTCAACAATATTACAGTCTATGAATCTGCCAGACGCTACAGGAAGGAGGGATATTTCCTTACAACAATTAGGTACTGCTACAATGGCCTGTATGCATTTGTATTCAAGAAGTCCATATCAAGGCAGTGGAAGCCAATACGATAATTACCAGCTGTGCGGCATAAGAGGGCTTGAATTCATGATGCATCAATGCTTTATGGGCGCCAGGCCCAGATAGACTTTTTCAAGTTTTTCAACGCATTTTTTCAGATTGTGCTTGAGCGCCTCTTGCCTGGCTGCTTTTGATGCTTTTGCGTAAAGCCCTGACGAGCAGAGAAGCCTGACTGCATACTGCGCCATTTCCTGCGCATAATTTTGCCTTGCCACATATCCATTTATGCCATGATGAATCACGTCCGGCACGGCAAACCTGTCAACCCCTATGCATGGCAAACCACAGGACATTGCCTCAATTAAGACCAGCCCCTGGGTTTCCATCGGGCTAGCTGTCATGAAAATATCGCTCTGCCTGTAGTAGCCACCCAGCATTTCCTGTTTCATAAACGCGATAAAGCTGACATTTTTTGAAAGCCCCAGCTTTTCAGACAGGATTTTGATTGAGCCCAGTGCGGGCCCTTGCCCGATTATTGTCAGGTGTGCGTCAGGAACAGATTTTATGACATGGCTGAACGCAAAAATCACCAGATCAACCCTTTTCTCATAGCTAACTCGTCCAACGTAGAGTATTTTTCGTGGCTTTTTTGGAAATTTTCTTTTATTTGCAAAGATTTCCACCTTTATCCCATTAGAAATCGGCAAAATTGGCTTTTTCAGACCCCTGCTTTCCAATTCGCCTTTTATTGATGGCGAAGGAGTGACTACCAAGTTGCACTTGTTATAAAGCCGGATTGTTGTCCTCCAAATCGTGCGTTTCATGAAACCGTCTTTTTTCGGCGGCAATGTCTGGCTCATTTTATGAGGGATGATATTTTCAATCAGTCCGTTGATGCCGAAAAGGTTCAGGGGGGAAAGGTATTTTACAAATTCCGATGCAAGGGTGTGGTATGTGCCGACCAAAGGGAGCCCCAGTTTTTTTGCTATCCTGGCGCCCAGATAGCCAAGTGTTGAATAGGTCTCAATATGGATGATGTCTGGCTTGAACGACCTGACTGATTGCAGGCATTTCCCATAAAGTGGAAAAACAAACCTAAAACTCCTGTAAGTAGGCATGCTAACTGAAAATATTCTTTGAACGGTAACATTCTTGGCAAGATTCATTTCCTTTGATAATCCGTAGTCTGGCGCCACAATTAGGATTTCATGCCCCTTTCTTGCCAGTATTTCAACGCAATTCGCGATTGCTATTGATACACCATCGACATTCGGATAGAAGGTGTCTGTGAATATGGCGATCCTCATAGTCCATTATTTGATAATCCTGTTTAAATATTTTTGCGAGGGTTTATAAAGTAACATATTATAACTGGATAATAGTCAAAAATTGGGGAATGGTGCATGTGATATTCAAATGATATGTCATTGAGGAAAAATAAATTACGAAAAATAAGCTATGGCGCGTTTTGAAAAATTGATACTGGGCAACAGGAAGGAATCACATGGAAAAAAGCAAACTCAACATGCAGAACCAGTTGATTTTTGCGAACATCATTTTTGGTGCGATCCTTGTGATGAGCTTTGTTGCCATACTCAACATCAAAAATTCGTTGGGAATAGCGATGTTCACCGCTGCCATGATCACGCTTTTTTATTTTTGGTGGGGCTATGTTTATTTTATCATGAGTGTGAAGCCCAGCTGCACCATACAAGAATATTTTTTTGACTATCTCATGGTATTATTGCTCATCGGCCTGTTTTACATACCCATGATTGGCCTTGAAAACAAGGCCGTCATCTGGCTTCTTGACTGCCTAATACTTTTTGTCCTGTCCGTTATAAAATATTATATTGCCAACAAGACTGAAAAAAACAGGAAGAAAAAGGAATTTGTGGATAAAAAGATGAAGACAAATTCATTGGCAACTGTTGCACTTATTTTGTTTCTAGTGATCGCGACAAAATTCAAGCTTGAACTTCTTGCAGTATGGCTTGTTTTCATCATGGAGTTTACACACATGATTTATGTAAGCTTCTTCAGCAAGATTTATGAAACTGAATGAGTTTTGGTATAAGGCAAGGTTAAGAACCTTGTAAAATGGCCAGGCACATTATTTTTTTAAAATCTTGTTAAGAAAGTCTGCTATCTTCTTCCCGTCTGCCTTGCCGCGGAATTTGGCCATCACCATGCCCATCAATGCTCCTTGGCTTTTTCCAGGATTGGACTCCACGATTTTATTGATTTCGGCCTCAAGCTCTCCGTCAGGGATGCCGGCAAATCTTGAATAATCAGCCTTGCCGGTCTTGGCAAACTCAACCAGAATTTCTATGGCCGCCTCCTTTGGAACCTTGCCCTGGTCCAGCCTGGCCAATATTTCATCAGCATACTTGCCCGGCTCAATTGACAAGTCATATCTTCTCTTGATTTCCTTGGGAAGGGTCAGGAAAAACTCAGCGATAAAGCCCGGCTTCACATTTCTGAACCTGGCGGCATATGCGTCCAGGTCAAGATGATTATGCGCCGCAAGGCCTGCCAATTCCCTGCTAATCCCGAATTCCTTCTCATATCTTTTTGCCTTTTCATCTATCAGCTCGGGCAAATCAGCCTTGTCCATGTTGGGGACAATTGGGACGACATCTGTTTCGGGGTACATCCTGTCTGCGCCAGGCATGGGCCTTAGGAATTTGGTCGTGAAGTCAGGCTCGGCCTTTCTGACTTCTGATGCCATCTTTTCTCCTTTGGACTTTGCATGCTCGAGCCTCCTGATTTCCCAGTCAATGATTTTTGGTATGCTTTTTAGCTCCTGGAATCCCTTGATTTCCATGCGAGGCATTCCAGCAATTGACAAGTTTACATCCTGGCGGATTGTGCCAATGCCCCTTTTTACTTTTCTGGTGCTGCGCAAAATCATTCCAATCTTCTCCGCTGCTTCCATGGCATGCGTTGGATCAACAATTTCAGTGCCGGTAGCAATCTCAATCAGCGGAATCCCAAGGCGTGAAAGGTTATAGACATCATGAGTTTTGTTTCTTTCAATCAATTGCGCAGATTCTTCTTCAATGCATAATGTCTGGATGGTGACCCTGCCTTTTGATGTTTCAATAAAACCGTCCCTGGCCACCAGGGCTGTCCTCTGGAAGCCTGTTGTATTGGAGCCATCGACAACTGTTTTGCGCATCACCTGAATCTGGTCAGAAATTTTCATGTTAAGCAATTGCGAGAGCTGGATGGCAACCTGCAATGCCTCCTGATTGATGCACCTTGGCGGCTCTTCATCCAGCTCGACAAGGCAGGAACCGCCATTGTAATACTGGTAATCGAAATATTTGCCTTTTTTTTGCTCATGCTCCGCCGCTGCATCAACTCTGCCGGATTCCCCTGCAGCCGCCCTTAAGCGTCTCCTGAACATTTTGTCGGGCTTACCAGACCTTATTTCAGAGCTGCAATTGCAGAAAAGCTTGCTTGTATCGAGCTGCTGGTGGATTTCCAGGCCGCATTTAAACCCAATTTCATTATAATTCATTTTCAACACTTTTTGCATCAGTTATTTTGATTGTCTTCATTTTATTCGCTGAATTCGAGCCTGCTGCTGTTTTCGCCAACAATGTTTTTGACATAAAGCACGGGTACCTGGTCTTTTGGATAATTGCTCAGCAGCCATGCCAGCTTGATATATGCGGTTTCGGGAGTCATGTCAGTGTAATTCCCAATAATACCAAGGTCCTGCATTTTCCTTCCGGTTTGGTAGACATTCAGATTTACGCTTCCATAAATTGTCTGGGTTGTGGCAGCGACAATTGCGCCGGATTTGGACAGATTGGAAATTGCTGCGGCAATCAGGTCATTTTCTTTTGTATTTTCATCAATTTTGTTTACCGGAAAATTGCCGGCAATGCCATAACCCTCGAGGATCAAGCCATCATAGCCCTTGAAAGCCTCCAATTCTGCTGCGTACATGTTTGGATGCGCCTTGTACAGGCCAATCTTGATATTCTTCCGAAAATTTGCAATCCGCAGGGCATCCTTCATTGGCTTTCTGTAAGTTTTGTCAAGAAACTGGATTTTGTTTTCATGAAAATTAACCCTTGCATAAGGCAAAACATTGACGGCCCTGAATGCGTCCCTTCTTGAGCTGTGCATTTTCCTGTTTTTTGTGCCAGGCAGGATCAAGCACCATTCATCATCTATTCCCCCATGCATGCAGACAGCAACATCCGCAAAATCCTTCTGCTTTGAAATGAAATATGCCGCTGAGAGAAGATTCAATCCGGCATCGCTGCTGCCCCTGTCCGAGCTCCTTTGCGAGCCAACCAAAAGCACAGGTACCGGAAGATTCTGAAGCATGAAATTCAGTGCAGCTGAAGTGTAGTGCAAAGTGTCTGTGCCGTGAGTCACTATTATCCCGTCTGTGCCATCCTTGATCTCGGCCCGGATTTCCTCTGCCAGGGCATTATAGTGTGCAAAATTCATGTCTTCACTCCACATGTTGCTGATCAGTCTTGACTTGATGTTTGCAATATCGCTAAGTTCAGGGAACATCCCCAATAGTTCATCCGGCGAATACCTGGCAATAACACCCCCTGTCTGGTAATCAACTTTTGAGGCAATTGTGCCCCCTGTGTGCAGAATTGAAATTGTTGGAAGCCCATTTTCCTGTGCAACTTCCTTTGGCTTAGATGTTTCTGGAAAATATTTTTGGACCAGCTCAATTTTCGTTATTTTCTTCCTGTCAATCCCCAGATTGTAACCTGACGACAATTTTATGACCAAGAACTCGCCTGCGTTTGGCATCAGAATGCCTTCTACAGCTTCACTTGTGGTAAAAACACGGATGATGTCGCCTGGCTTTTCCATGGAACAGCAGAGCAAATCATTATTTATATAGTTTGTTCAAATTGAACGAATGATTAATGGAACGCCGCAAAGAAAAACTATTTTCTCTTATTATAATCAGTGAAAGCCTTGACAACCAAAGGTGAACAGTCAATCAGGGAAACAGGGTTCTCAATGGTGTTTGTTGACACAACTGCTGCGCCGAGCTTCCTGAGCTTTGCAAGCGCATTGCCGGCAAAAACGCCGTGCACGCAAAGGCAATAGATTTTCTTTGCCCCGGCTTGCTTAACCTGCTTTACTGTTTCCATCATTGTATGGCCCGTGCTTATGATATCATCAACGATGACAACATTCCTGCTACGCACAATCCCGGGGTCGTGGAGCTTAATCCTGACATTTTTGGAGCTATACCTTTTCTTTTTCAGGACAATTGCCTCACATCCCGCACTCCTGGCCACGCCCAAAGCCCACTGGTATGATTCAGCATCAGGGCCAACCACAACGGCATTCCTGATGTTTTTCCTTATATACTCAGAAAGAAGGTAATTTGCGGTGAGCGAATATGCCGGCATCCTGAATATTTCCCTGAGGCTTTTTATCCTGTGCAGATGAGGGTCAACAGTGATTATTTCGTCAAAGACCTTGAACAATTTGGCTATTATCCTGTTGCTCACTGCCTCGCCGGCATGAAACCGTTTGTCCTGCCGCATGTAGGCAAGATAGGGGGCCACCAGTATGATTTTCCTTGCGCCAAGGTCCTTGGCAGTGTAGCCTGCCAATAATATTTCAATGAGCTTTTCATTGGGGTTGTGCAGCGTTTGGACCAGGACAACTGTCCTGTTCCTGACCTTGTTTGAGAATTTGAGGTGGGTTTCGCCGTCTGGAAATGAGCCAACCTTCAGGTCATAGTATTTTTTATGGAGTTTTCTTGCAATTTTCTTCCCCAATCCTTGTGATGCCGAGCAGCCGACAATTATCATTTTTATCAATGGAAAATTGAATGAATGATTATATAAAAGTTATGAAAAAAATGGCAAAAAATGAAATGATAAATCTGATAAAATTATCCCATGTAAGCCGGCTTTTCTTCCTGCATTTCCCTGGCTTTTGCCGTCCTGAAGTGCTGCTCCAGCTCCTCATATGACTTCTCCACTTCCTTGTTGGCTGAAGGCCTGACTCTTTCCAGGGATTTTTGGAAATTTGAGAATGTGACAAAATTGCTCTTGAGGTCCTCGCGCAGGGCCTGGATAACAGCTTCCTTGCAAATGGCTTCTATATCAGCGCCAACATAGCCCTCTGTCTTAGACGCGAGATATGACATCAGCCTGTCATGGGGAGCTGGTTCAGGCTGCTCGGCCTTCTTTTTTTTCTTGCTGTCTTTGTCCTCGGAATCATTGCTTTCAGCAGCCCTTCCTGCTGATGCCGGAACATTGAAATTCTGGACTTCCTTTGGAAGTGTCTTGTAGTCAATGGGCATTTTGCTTGCGTGCGCCCTGAAAATTTCAAACCTTGTTGCCTCATCAGGGATGGGCGTGAGGATTATCCTGTCAAACCTGCCTGGCCTGAGCAGTGAAGTGTCGATGATATCCGGCCTGTTTGTGGCTGCAATGATTATGACGTCATTGAGCGCCTCAAGGCCATCCATCTCGGTAAGCAGCTGATTCACCACCCTCTCTGTTGCATGGCTGTCATTGCTCGCCCCCCTTCTCGGGGCAATGGAATCAATTTCATCAAAAAAGATGATAGTCGGGGCAGTTTGCCTGGCCTTTTCAAAGACTTTTCTTACTCCCCTCTCACTTTCCCCCACCCATTGGCTTAAAAGCTCCGGGCCCTTGACGCTGATAAAATTTGATTCGCTTTCAGTTGCAATGGCCTTGGCCAGCATTGTCTTGCCAGTGCCTGGCGCCCCGTAAAGCAAAACTCCTTTTGGCGGCTTGACGCCCATTCGCTTGAATGCCTCCGGAAATTTTAGCGGCCATTCAACAGCCTCGCGCAGCTGCTGCTTGACATCCTCAAGCCCACCCACATCTGACCATTTCACATTGGGGATGTCTATCAAAACTTCCCTTAATGCTGATGGCCTGACCACCCTCAATGCTTCTGTAAAATCCTTTTGTGTCAATTTCAGCCGTTCAAGGGTTTCATGAGGTATTGGGTCATCTTCCTGCAGCTTGAGATCAGGCAGTATTCTGCGGAGCACAATCATTGCTGCTTCTTTGGCCAGGGCTGCCAAATCAGCTCCCACAAATCCATGCGTCACTTCAGAAAGCCGCGTCAAGTCCACCCGTTCGCGGCCTTTTGTCATCAATGGCATGTTTCTTGTATGAATCTTGAGTATGTTCAGCCTGCCTTCCTTGCTCGGCACGCCAATGTCTATTTCCCTGTCAAAGCGGCCGCCCCTTCTCAGGGCCGGATCAAGCGCGTTAGGGATGTTTGTTGCTGCAATCACAACAACCTTGCCCCTGCTTTTCAGGCCGTCCATCAGGGCAAGCAGCTGGGCAACAACTCTTCTTTCCACTTCACCGCGTGATTCCTCCCTTTTTGAGGCAATGGCATCGATTTCATCGATAAAAATGATTGAAGGCGCATTTTTCTCTGCTTCCTCGAATTTGTTTCTCAGGTTTTCCTCGGACTGTCCATAGTACTTGCTCATTATTTCAGGGCCATTGATAAGTATGAAATGCGAGTTGGTCTCATTGGCGACTGCTTTTGCGAGAAGGGTCTTGCCTGTTCCGGGCGGGCCGTGCAACAGGACTCCTTTTGGCGCCTCGATGCCAAGCCTTTCAAAGATTTCAGGATGCTTCAGGGGAAGCTCGACCATCTCCCTGACCTTTTTTATCTCTTCTTCCAGGCCGCCTATGTCCTCGTATGTGACTTCCAGGAGCTCCTCTTCCTTCAGCTCAACTGCCTCAGGATTCAGCTCAACCTCGGTCATTTCCGTTATTATGACAGGCCCCTTGGGATTTGAGTCAGCAACTATAAACTTCAGGTCGCCAAACCCAAAGCCGGCCATGTTCTCATCCAAGACATTGAAAATATCATCGAAGAACGGGGACTGCGACATTGTGCTCCTTCGGGTCCTTGTGCCGCCGAGCGAAACGATGTCGCCCTTGATCAGCGCGCGGCCAAGCAGGCCCTGCTT
The DNA here is from genome assembly GCA_018303405.1 of Candidatus Woesearchaeota archaeon. Classification (NCBI taxonomy): domain Archaea; kingdom Nanobdellati; phylum Candidatus Woesearchaeota; species Candidatus Woesearchaeota archaeon. The sequence goes on from JAGVYD010000009.1 coordinate 135,168, forward strand.
GAAAAGGTTTGAGGATGCCCGGACCATTATCCCCTTTTTTGCAGGAGCAATGATTATCTTCTTGGCTTCCTTTACTCCCTGAGCCTTCTTGACTGAGACAACTTCGCCTATGCCTGTCTTGGCGTTTCGCCTTATTATGCCATCCATCCTTATGATGTTCAGGCCAATATCGCCCGGATAGGCCCTGTCAACAATTGCAACTGTTTCACGATCGCCCTTAAGCGAGACAATGTCGCCGGGCTTTACCTCGATATCATGCATATAGCTGGAATCCATCCTGATGATTCCCTTGTTTACGTCGTCCTGTATGGCTTCTGCCACCTTAAGTTTCAGTTCTTTCTCTGCCATTTTGTCCGCCTAGCTTTGCCTTGCAACATTGCTATTGAAATAATAAGCATTTCCAGCCCTTATTGCTTGGGGGATAATGTGCTATGTAATGCTCAGTTAACATTAACTTTTGGTAAAGGCACAGGGGATGGAAGGTTTATTTCCCTGCTCAGTATAATTGCCTGCACCGCACACTTGCTCAGCACGGCATTCAGCACTGTTGGCAGGAGTTCCTGCGGCACCTTCTTTTCCTTCTTCCATTCCTTAAGAATTTCCTTGCATTTCTTGTCTGTTTCAATGTAGATTACGTCCCCTTCAAGCTTTATCTCGCCGAAATCCGGGGCAAACTTAGAGGTGAATACAAAAGAGAATTTGAGCGTCTTTTGGGCTGGCTTGGAAGAGCCAGTGTCCATTTCGCTGATATCCTTTATTGAGACATTGTTTTCAATATTAAGCTTTGTACCCTTGCCTTCATTCCTTTCAACTGTCATTTTTGTGAATCCGAAACCTGCGATTGGCATATTATCACCAATTCGGGCGAAAAGATTAGGATATTTAAAGCTATCGAGAAAATATTATAAAGATGTCAGCTTCTAGCCTTTCCATGGGGCTTTTGGTTGACGTGCATGCGCACCTTGACAGCGAGAAGTTCAAGACCGACCTTGATGAGGTTATGGAAAGGGCAAGGAATGCTGGCTTGAAGCATATAGTCAGCAATGGGCTGGATGCCAAATCAAACAGGAGAGTTTTAGAGCTTGCCGGGAAATATGGTGAAATTAAGGCTGCCCTGGGCATTTACCCAATTGAAGCCCTGAAACTTAGAGATGATGAAATTGACGCTGAAATAGGGTTTATACGGCAAAACAAGGGCAAAATAATTGGGATAGGAGAGGTAGGAGTGGATTATCACTGGGACAAGACTCCTGAAGGCCATGCCCGGCAAAAGGGCATTTTCTCAAAATTTATCAGCCTGGCCAGGGAGATTGATGTTCCCCTTATTGTGCATTCCAGGGATGCGGAGGCAGACACTGTAGATATCCTGGAACATGAGGGATGCAAAAAGGTAGTGATGCACTGCTTTGGCGGGAGCATGGAGCTTGTTGAGAGGATTGAAAAAAACAGGTGGGTGCTTTCCATACCGGCAAATGTGGTTGTTTCAGGGCATTTCCAGAAGATTGTGAAAAAAGTCAGCATAACGCAGCTTTTGACCGAGACTGACGCGCCCTATCTGGGCCCTGAAAGAGGAAAAAGAAACGAGCCTGCAAATGTTTCCGGGGCTGTAAAAAAAATTGCTGAGCTTAAAGGCATGACTGAAGAGGAGACTGCAAAAAATATCTATATGAATTACCAAAAGAGTTTTGGATAAGGTTTTTATGCTTATACTCAATCTCACATATCAATTGTTTGGGCTCGTGGTCTAGTGGTATGACGTCGCCTTCACACGGCGGAGGTCACCGGTTCGAATCCGGTCGGGCCCATTAAAATAGAGAACTCAGTCGCTCTTTTTCCGCCTGTTTTTTATGTATTCCCGCCACTCTTCTTCCACTTCCTCATTGGTTCGCGGTGATGCCATCCAGCATTTTTTGATATAATTAGTATATTAATTTTTCTATGGCTGATAAGGGATGTGCCGAGCACAAAAGGCTATTTGCAGCCAGTCCGGTGCCATTAGATTTAAATAGGATGCTATATTTAAGGCTCTCAGAAAAGAGGTAAATGCCATGCTTATATTCAGGGGCCAAATAAATGCACACTCAGCAATATCTGATACAAACAGGAATAGACGGGTTCATCAGGCTTATTAGGGCCAGGAATAGGATATCCTTGGGAGAGGCAGCAAGGGAACTCGGGCTGCCGGGCAACATTGTCAACAATTGGGCATATTTCTTGGAGGAGCTGGGCATTGTACGCATAAGCTATGGCCTAAAGGACATAGTCGTGGAAGTCAATAAGCCAGGCAATACAGAGCTTTTGAAAGAAGAGGATAGGATGATCTCAAATGTCAATCAGATGAGAATCCATCATGCCAACCTGCAGGACTCGCGGGCAGAAGCCAAAAAGGAATTGGATCAGTCGCGAAAAGCAGGCATCAGGGCCAATTCCCTGGATATCTATCCAAATGTGCCGGTTGCCCAATTTAAAATTGAAAGCTTCATGGGTAAAATCAAATTTGACAAAAAGACCATGAAGCAGCTGAAAAGATATTCAGTTTTGCAGAACAAGCACCTAAAAAGCATAGACATCCAATTAAAGAAGAATGCAATGGCCCAGAAAAAACTCAGGGATTATGTCAAAAGCAGAAATAACAGGCTGGCAATGAAAAATATTTTCCTGGAAAGAAGGATGAAGCTCATTAAAAAGACAATAAATGCGCTTAACAGCAAAATCTTGAAGTCCAGTCTGAAGGATTGATAGGGTTTCTGGTGTTTATGCCAAGAAAATAATGCATATTCCAAATAAACAGATTAAACAATAATCTTAAATACCCGCAGCAATTATTTCAGCCCATGGAAGAGAATAAAAAATCAGAAGATGTCTATGACATGGCCATAATTGGCAGCGGAGTTGTTGGCTATGGCACAGCCATGTATGCTGGCAGGTTCCACATGAAAACAATAGTGATAGGCGACGCCCCTGGCGGCGTTATAACCACTACTGACGTTGTTGAAAATTACCCTGGCTTCAAAAGGCTTACCGGAATTGAGCTTGCAGAAAAGCTGAAGGAGCACGCGGCTGAGTACAAGAGCGTCACATTGCTTGATGACAGGGTTACAAATGTGAAAAAGGGCTATGATGATTTATTTGAAATCATGACATTGGGCCAGAAGCGGGTCATCAGCAAGACAGTAGTCTTCGCAACTGGCACTGAATGGAAAAAATTAGGCGTGCCTGGCGAAAAAGAATATGCAAACAAGGGAGTGCACTATTGCGCCCTGTGCGACGGCGCATTCTACAAGGGAAAGGTTGTGGCAGTGATAGGAGGCGGCGATTCCTCTGCAAAGGATGCCCTGGTCATGACCCAATGGGCTGAAGTGGTGTACATCATTTACAGGGGAGCCAAGATCAGGCCCGAGCCCGTGACATATGATAGGGTACTGGCAAACAAGAAAATAAGATTGATACATGACACCAATGTGAAGGAGATTAAAGGTGACAAATTTGTGACGCACGTTATGCTTGACAATCCTTACAACAACAGCCACGAGTTCAAGCTGGATGCAGTTTTTATTGCGATTGGGCACATACCCTTGTCAGGCCTTGCCGCGCAGCTGGGTGTAAAGGTCAATGCAAAGGGAGAAATCATGATTGACAGGGACAGCCAGACAAATATACCAGGGGTGTATGCGGCAGGAGATGTCGTGGATACAAGGTTTAAGCAGGCAATTACAGGCGTTGCCGAGGGAGTTAAGGCAGCATATTCTGCCTATGACTTCATTGAAAAAACCAAGAAATGATTTTCTAAATGCATTACAGGGTTTTTTGTTTCAGCCAGATGATTCCGGAATCTGTGAAATGAGCATCTCTTCCCCTATGTGCACGGCAAGGCTGTTTGCAAGGCTTTTGGCCTCCACAAAATTACCCTTCTTGTTTTCGCTTTTTGCCTGGGCCATCTCTGAGTCCATGTCATCATAGTGCTTCTTTGTAAAAAAAGAGTTGCCCCTGGTTTGGGCCAAAAGGGATTCTGCACGACTGATGGCTTCGTCTGTTGATTTCTCCGTTATGCCTTCCCAGCCCTTATTGACCAAATCCTTGTTCAGATTCTCGACCGGCTTAACCAATGAATCAATCAGAAAATCATTTGCCAGCCTTTCCTTTGCTGTGATTTTTTCAGGATAATAATCGGCGAGCTCAGCAATTTCAATTGCGTGGAGCTGGAGGGAAGCGATAAATCCTTCCCTGAAAAGAAATTGCTCAGTTACGGGACCAGAATCATAGATGGACATGAATGATGCTGCCTGGGATATTGCCTCAGCCTGCAGCTTAGCGGCCTTTTGCGCCTTGGAAGCCTTGCTGCCCTCAATCAGCTCACGGATTTCTGCAATCCTCTCATTCGCATTCTGAAAAAGCTTGTCCACTTTTTCCTCCTGGCTGAAAGTTGTCCAAAGGCTGATTCTTTCGGCAAATGTGTCCAGGCTGTAAAATATTGATGTTGGCAGGACGCCGGCGCTGATTTCAACGGTTTCTCCTTCCTCGGATTCTTCATGTGCAAATACCGGAATGGAAACTAAGAGAAATGCTGCAATGAATGGGAATAGTTTTTTAGCCGACATTTTGCAACCATTACAATTATTGTAAAGCAAAATCCTCGGTTATATAAATGTTATTATTTGCTGGGCTGTTAAGTTAGCGTCACTTGGACGATGGATTTAAAAGTGCTTGCAAGTCATTTTAGTCAAATGCATAGATAAAGGAATCAGATTACATACTGCGCAAGAGTTTGGAGGTATTGACCACCGAAAAAACCTGCCCCTTCCAGCGGGGCATTCTTGTAAAGCTCGCCTAATTTCACTTTTGGATAAATTAGCTTGTCAGCCAATGGACTTATTGCACCGAAAAAAGCCGCACGGCCCAGGGCATACAATGGTGTAGCAGCTGGAAAAATGTAGTTTGTGATCAATCCGGCAAGGACGCCCATGGCAATATTCTCTAATTTTGACGGCGACTTGGCATCACCAGAATCATGGTGGCCGTTTTCGTGATTTTCATTCGAGTGATTTTCTGACATAGTGACTAGAAAATTGGAACGTTATTTTTGCAACCCGCTTTTTACTGCATCGTCATATACTTTTTGTGCGCCTGAATCAGCCGGAGCCAGCAGTTTCTTTGCTTGGTCTTCTGTTGTCGCTGAAGCTGCACCATATATGAATTTGAGGGCTTCTGCAAAATCCATTGTCTTGTAGATGTGATAGTCAGCCTTGCCGTCCAATGGCTTGTCGCCGCCGTCTGTCACGAGCCTGAATTCCAGCCCATCATTTGCCTTCCTGAACATTGTCAATATCAGCGCTTCTTCCTTGCTGTCTGGACTCCTGAAGTATGCCATGGTCGCGTGATCATATGTTTTGCCGCCAAGAGTGACATTTTCTTTTTCAATTGAGTACTGCCAACCGCCGCCTTCTGATTCTGATATTTTATGCCTGCTGCCATTTTCCTGCAACTGCCTTAGAATCCTTTCAACTTCAGCTTTTGACGCTGGCTGTGCAACGCCGGAAAGCAAAGTGGCCAAAGTTAAGGCTAGAATTTTATTTCCTGAGGGGTGTGTTGCCATGAGAATAGTTAGGGAAAGGTTGTTTTTAAATCTTTGCATTCTGTTACTACTTTTAAGTTAAAATATATTCCATGACGATGCATGCCACATTGCCTGAAGGATGTAAATTATAATGACTTGAATAAGCCCTGCCCGGATAGAAATATTTATATATCAATATATCAATAGATGTTGATATGAAAGAAAAGCTGACCATCTTCAGGGCGCTTGGAGAGGAAACCAAGTTTAGGATACTGAAGGCACTTATCCATGGGGAGAAATGCGCATGTGAACTACCGGAGATAATTAAGAAAACCCAGTCAAACACATCAATGCATCTTGCAAAGCTTCAGGACTGGAGGCTGATATCCTCGAAAAGGGAGGGCAAGAAGATAATATATTCAATCAAGGACAAGAGAGTGTATGGCGCCCTCAGAATTGTCGGGATAAAAAAATGAAAATAGAGATACTCGGTCCAGGATGCTCAAAATGCAAGTTTCTGGAGGAGCAAGTCCAATTGGCCTGCAAAGAGGCAGGAGTTGAGGCAGAGATATCAAAAGTGATCGAAATTGATGAGATTGTTGCCAAAGGCGTTTTCTCAACTCCTGGGCTTATCATAGATGGAAAATTGAAAAGTTTTGGCAGGGTGCCAGCAATGCCCGAAATCAAGAATTTTCTAAAGGGAATGTAACCAGGATGGCAATATGGAAAAAAGGGAAATTATGCTAATGGCTGTGATTGCTGTTGTTTTCGGATTCTTTTATTTCCTCCCGGATAACAGTGAGTGGTTCAATTCGTCTGTGATCGCCGGGATTAATCTGTTGGGCGATTATGCAAAACAGCACATTCTAACATGCCTTGTTCCGGCCATGTTCATTGCCGGCGCAATTGCAGTATTTTTGAAAAAAGACAAGATTTTGAAATATTTGGGGAGGGATGCAAACAAATTTTTGTCTTACGGTGTTGCATCAGTCTCAGGTGCCATATTGGCAGTCTGCTCATGCACAATCCTTCCGCTATTTGCTGGCATCAGGAAAAGAGGCGCTGGTCTAGGGCCAGCGATAACATTTCTGTTCTCGGGTCCTGCTATAAATATTGCAGCTATTTTTCTGACGATTGGTGTTTTGGGCACGGGCATTGGCTTTGCCAGGATCATAGGCTCCATACTAATTTCCCTAATAGTTGGGTTGGCCATGGCATGGATTTTCAGGGAGGATGTTGAAAAGGGAGAATTCTTTTCCGGAGAGGAAGAAAAGCATAAAATTTCAAATGGAGTTATTGCTATATTTTTTGCATTGATGATTGGGTTCCTTATTGTAAATGGATTGCAAATTGGCCAATCGGCAAAATATTACATCATGGCAGCGCTGGGACTCGGCATAATTTTAATTGCTATGTTTAAATTCAATAAAGAGATGAGGCATGATTGGCTTGGTGAAACATGGAGCTTCGCAAAGCTGATTTTGCCTTTGCTTTTTATTGGCGTGTTTGTAGCTGGATTCATAATGCCGTTGCTGCCTGAGGAAGTCATAACAAATCTCGTCGGTAAAAATTCTGTTGTGGGAAACCTTATAGCTTCAATTTTTGGAGCGTTCATGTATTTCTCCACATTAACTGAAATACCTATCGTGCAGGCTTTTATGTCAAAAGGTATGGCTGATGGGCCAGCTCTTGCATTGCTTCTGTCTGGGCCGAGCCTGAGCCTGCCCAGCATGCTGGTAATAAGGAAAATCCTGGGCACTAAGAAAACGCTGGTGTATGCTCTGCTTGTAATTTTGTCCTCAACCGCTGCCGGGCTGGCATTTGGAAACTTTATTTGAAGGGTTAAAAGCCCCTGGAGGGATTTGAACCCTCGACCTCCTGCTTACGAGGCAAGCGCTCTGCGACTGAGCTACAGGGGCACAAAATAGCTTGCTTATGAGAACTAAATCAGATCGTCGTTAAAATCTTTTCCTTATCGTTGCTGAATTTCTTCTGGCAGGCTGAGCAGACAAGGTGCTTCTTGCCTTTCTTGTCCTTGATGAAAGTCCCGACAGGCTTTTTCAGGAATGTTTCCTGGATTTCGGTTTTGCAGATTGCGCATTTCATTGCACATGATAATAAAGGGCATTTTATAAGGCTTGTGCATAAAATGAAATGGGCACAGCAGAATTCGCGGTCGTTGTTCCAACGACTTTATTTTTCTCCCCGCACTAACCCGAGGGGGAGAAAAATAAACCCTCATTTAATGTAGTTAAATGAGGGCGCGAATTTGATATATGACCATCATGGATGACACAAGTATCGTCTTGATGAATTATATGCAAAAGAATAAAAACCCGTGCCACTGAGCAGGATGCATGGACAGAAGGCAATACCAGGCAGCACAGTATATCTTCATCCTGGTATTTCTGGGATTTTTTATTTATGTTGTGTCGCGCAGGTGCGACTCAACCCTGACAGGCACGATTTTTTGCTGGCCAAAGGTTTTGGGCGTTTCAGCATGGTTCGTGTCCGCATTGGTATTGCTCAAAATATCATATGCCAGGCTTAAAAGAGGAAGTGATGCAAAAGAAGCCTTTGTATTTTGGTTCATAAACGCCCTTATTATGGCGCTTCACATTGCCTTGTTTGTTTTCATGTTCGTGTGGAATTATATATAATGAAGGCCTGAAATGGCATGCCCGGGCATGCTGTCACGTATAGCAACCTTTATAAATGGCCCCAAATTTCTGGAATATAGGTATTTAAACATTGGTCGAAGAAGTTTAAATATGTGTTCCCACGCCTGAAAAAAAGCTTTTCAGTACAAGGGCAGAGTTATCTGATTCTCTCTTGAAAGGCTTTAGAAAAAGGCGGTTTAGGAAGTGCTGGGCAAATGCCTCACAAACCTATGCTCAAGACAGGGGACTCTCTAAAAAATGCCACGAACAAGAACACCGCATCGGGGAAGTTTGCAGGTATGGCCTAGAGTAAGGGCTAAAAGGGCCTATCCCAGGATTAGGACCTGGAAAGGCGCCAAGGAGGCCAGGCCTTTGGGGTTCCCGGGCTATAAAGCAGGAATGACCCATATCATGCTTGCCGACAACCGCCAGCATTCGATGACAAAAGGCAAGGAGATATTCATGCCCGTCACAATCCTGGAGTGCCCCCCGCTCAAGGTTGCTTCTGTCCGTTTTTACAAAAAATCCACATATGGCCTGTCTGTTTCTTCCGAAATTTTTGCCGAGAAGCCTGAAAAGGAGCTTGGCAGGAAAATATCACTGCCCAAGAAAGCCAGCAAGAAAATTGACGACTTTAAGGCAGAGGACTATCATGATATCAGGATTTTGGCTTATACGCAGCCTAAGCTCACTGGCATTGGCAAGAAGAAGCCAGAGGTTTTTGAGCTGGGCATTGGCGGAAGCGTCCAGGAAAAGCTGAATTATGCAAAAGCCATGCTTGGAAAGGACATCCGGATAAATGATTTCGCAAAAGAAGGCAAGGTTGTGGACATCCATGGTGTGACCAGGGGCCATGGAACACAGGGGCCGCGCAGAAGGTTTGGAGTCATGCTTAGGCAGCACAAATCAGAAAAAGCAATCAGGAATCCAGGCAACGTCGGACCATGGACAGGGCCGGCGTCATGGAGGGTTGCCCACGCCGGCAAAATGGGATATCACCAGAGGACAGAATACAACAAATGGATTGTAAAGATCGGGGACAATCCTGCTGATGTGATGCCAAGAGGGGGCTTAACCCATTACAGCAATATCAAAAACCAGTATGTTTTGGTCAAGGGCTCATTGCCAGGCTCGACAAAGAGAATGATAATGATGACAGACGCAAGAAGGGACCACAAGAAATTCCCAAGGGATGCGCCTGCAATCTCAATCATAAGCACTGACCCAAAAAAATAAACCGTGAAGCCGAATGAAAATACCAGTTGTCAATGCAATGAAAAATGAAGTCAGCAAGAAGGAGCTTCCAAGGCAGTTTGCCGAGGAGTTCAGGCCTGACATTATCAAGAGGGTAGTCATTGCAATCCAGGGCAAGAAAAGGCAAAGGTATGGGGCCTTTCCAATGGCTGGAAAGCAGAGCAGCGCAGTTGTGTCCAGGAGAAGAAGGGATTACCGAGGCTCGTATGGCCTGGGAATATCAAGAGTCCCCAGAAAAATAATGAGCAGCAGGGGAACCAGGATGAACTGGGTCGGCGCTTTTGCACCCGGAATGGTCGGCGGGAGGAGGGCGCACCCCCCGAAAGCAGAAAAGAGCTTTGACCTCAAGGTCAACAAGAAAGAAAGAAGAAAGGCTATCAGGAGCGCCCTGGCCGCGACAATGGACAAGAATATCGTTATGCAGAGAGGCCACCTTGTCCCAGAGAATTTCCCATTCATAATTGAATCGCAGATTGAAAACATGGAAAAGACCAATGAGATTTTCAGGGCCCTGAAAGCATGGGGGCTTGAGAATGAGTATGCCAGAAATTCAGAGAAAAAAGTCAGGGCTGGCCGAGGAAAAAGCAGGGGAAGAAGGTACAAGATGAACAGGGGCATGCTGCTTGTGGTGTCCAAGGACTGCGGGCTTTACAGGAGATGCTCCAACCTGCCCGGTGTGGAGATCGAAATTGTCAGCAACCTGAATGCTGAAATGCTGGCCCCTGGAACTTACCCAGGAAGGCTGACACTGTTCACGGAAGCTGCAATCGACAGGCTTGCCAATGAGAACCTTTTCACAGATGAATTCAGGGCAGCCGCAGAAGGTCAGAGTGCACCTGCAAAACCAGGGGAAAAAACCGAGGCAAGAAAAGCCGAGAAAGCTGACATGCCAGCCAAGGCCAAAAGGCTAGTGGCAAAAACAGGCACGAAAAAAAGCGCTTCCAGAAAGGCCGGTGAATGATTATGGAAATTGGCGAAGTCATAAAATACCCATTGGCGACTGAAAAATCAATCAGGCTCATGGAGTCTGAGAACAAGCTGATATTCGTAGTGGACAGAAGGGCAACCAAGTTCGACGTGAAAAAGGCAATTGAAGAGACTTTCAAAGTGAAAGTTGACAGTGTCAGGACATACAATGCGCCGACTGGCGAAAAAAAGGCATACATCAAATTCAACAGGTCAACCCCTGCCATTGACTTGGCAACCAACTTGGGGCTGATGTAATTAGAGGAGGAACGAAGTGCAGGGAGCCATGGGATTGAAGCGCAGCGGAAATCCTATCAATACAATTCCGTGTTAACTGAGGCCAGTTATGGGAAAGAACTTGATTCAGCAGAAACGGGGAAAGGGTTCGCCTAGATATCGCGCTCATAGTTTTTATTATAAGGCCGAGGCAAAATTGCCCAGAGTGGCGCAGACAACAGTAATCGGAAAAATTGTGGATATTGTAAAATGCCCGGGCCATTATGCCCCCTTGGTTGACATCAAGCTCGACAATGGCGAGCAATGCTTCATCATTGCGCCAGAAGGCATCAGGGTAGGCGAGGAGATACAGGTTGGCCAGGATGCGCAGGTAAGGCCTGGCAACATTCTGCCATTAAAGAATATTCCTGAGGGGACATCAATTTGCAACATTGAAGCGCATCCGGGGGACGGCGGCAAATTTGTGCGCTCAACCGGCGGATTCGCCAGGGTTTTGGGAAGGCTGCCTCGAAGCGTGACATTGCTCCTGCCTTCAAAGAAAAGGAAGGAATTCAACCCAGAATGCAGGGCAATTGTTGGCATAGTAGCAGGAAGCGGAAGGCCCGAAAAGCCGCTGCTCAAGGCGGGCAACAATTATTTCAGGATGACAGCCAGGAACAAGGTATGGCCAAAGGTATCGGGAACATCACAGAACTCAGTCAACCACCCATTCGGCGGGTCAAGGTCAAGCAAGAAGGGAATACCGACCATAGCGCCAAAGAATGCGCCGCCAGGAAGAAAGGTTGGCAAGATCAGGCCGAGAAGGACAGGATACAAGAGGTAAAGCTGTCAAGCATTCATGAGGTAACCAAATGGCAAAAAAGGAATTCACCTACCGTGGAAAAAGCGTCCAGGAACTGAAGGAAATGAGCGACAAGGAATTTGCCATGCTCATAAATTCAAGGGAAAGAAGGAAAATTGTCAAGAGGGGATGGACCGAAGAGCAAAAAAAACTGCTCAAGAGAATCAGGTCAGGCAAGAGGAATATTGAAACGCACTGCAGGGACATGGTCATCATGCCGGTCATGCTTGGCATGACAATCAAGGTATTCAACGGCAAGGAATTTGTGCCAATCATGATCAATGAGGAAATGCTGGGCCACAGGCTTGGCGAGTTTTCAATCACAAGAAAGAGGGTTGAGCACAGCGCACCAGGAATTGGCGCTACAAGAAGCAGCTCAGCGATTTCAGTCAGGTAAGGGGGATAAGCAATGTCAATCAAGTATGGAATGGCAAAATTTCCGGAAAATTATGCAAAAGCCATGGGAAGGGATTTGCCAATTTCAACAAAACAAAGCATAGAAATTTGCAAGTATGTGCAGGGGATGAGGCTTTCAAGGGCAAAGAGCATCCTGCAGGATGTTATACTCGGCAAAAAGGCAGTGCCATTTACAAGGCATACTTTTGACCTTGGCCACAAGAAGGGGATTGGGCCGGGAAGATATCCAATGAAAGCCAGCGAGTCTATCCTCAGGATATTGAATTCAGTTGAGGCCAATGCGCAAACAAAGGGCCTGAGTGCAAATGACCTTGTCATACTGCATATAGCGGCAAACAAGGCAGCAAGGCCTTGGCGGTATGGAAGGCAGACAAGAAGGAAGGCAAGAAGAACTCACATTGAAGTTGTTGTATCTGAAAAAAAGGCAGAATCAAAGGCCGAAGCCAGGGGCCATGCAAGGAAAGGCCAGGGAAGCACAGCAGGCGCTAAGCCAGCAGCAGGCAAAGAGGCGAAACAATGATTGAAAGGCAGTTTGTTGCACAGAAAATAAAGGAATACCAGATCCAGGAATACATCAGAAATACCCTCAAGAGAGTCGGGCATTCGCACACAAAGCTCCAGAAAACCCCGTTGGGAGAAAAAATAATCATCCATGCCCTAAGGCCAGGCCTTGTAGTCGGCAAAAAAGGGCAGAACATCAAGAAGCTTACAAACACATTGAAGCGGAAATTCAATCTTGAAAATCCACAAATAGAAATTGCCGAGGTCGAGGCGCCTTACCATGACGCACATATTGTCAGCGAAAGGATTGCTGAATCCCTGGAAAAATTCGGCTCGGCAAGGTTCAAGGGCATCAGCCACAAGGCAATGGAAGACACAATGAAGAATGGCGCCTTGGGGATTGAGATACTCATTTCAGGAAAAGTGCCAAGCGCACGCGCAAAACAGTGGAGATTCTACACTGGCTACCTGAAGAAAAGCGGGGACATTGCACAGATAGGCGTGAACAAGGCGTATGCAGAGGCCCAGCTGAAAACCGGAACAATCGGAATCCAGGTCAGGATTATGCCGCCGGACATAGAGCTGCCGGATGATATTGAAGTTGTTGAAGATGCAACTACAGAAGTGCATGAAATAAGCGCGCAGCAGAATGAAGCTTCAGGCGAAAAAATTGAGGCTGATGCGGAAAAAAGCGAGGAAGAACCTGCAGAGAAAACTGCCAAGACAAGGAAAAAGGCACCGAGAAAGAAAAAAGCGGCTGAATCCGGCAACGAGAGCAAGGATGAGGCAAAGGATGAAAGCACCGGCAGTGGATAAGGGCAATTATCATGAAATTCAAGGAAATAAAGGCAATGGACAGGGAACAGCTGAACGAAAAGATGGCTGAAGTGAAAAAAGACCTGATAAAGAGCAATGCGCAGGTCGCGACAGGGACTGTTCCAAAAAGCCCCGGCCAAATCAGGCAGATGAAAAAAACAGTGGCCAAGATAATGACGGCCATGAACCAAAAAATGAGGGACAAAAAAGAATGAACGATATTTGCTCCAAATGCGGCTTGCCTCCGGACCTGTGCGTCTGCGAGATAATCGCAAAGGAAAGCCAGAAAATCAGGGTTTTCATTGTCAATAAAAAATTCAACAAGTATTATACTATAGTGGAGGGGATTGACACAAAATCAATCGACCTCAAGGAAGCGGCCAAGAACCTGAAGTCCAAGCTGGCCTGCGGCGGGACAATCAAGGATGGCAAGATTGAGCTTCAAGGCGACCACAGGCAGGCCGTGAAGAGGATACTCGTCGAGATGGGGTTTGCCCCTGAAACGATTGAGGTCCGATAGGGCCAGCCAGATGGCAGGAAAAGACATTGCCAGGCACGAGTTCATCGGCCTCATGGCAGAGGTCATGGGCGCCAAGAACAAAAGCCTGGCCGGGATCAAGGGAAAAGTGATTGATGAGACAAAAAATGCCTTCATCATGCTGACAGAAAAGAGTGAGAGGAAGACAGTCCTCAAGCAGGGTTGCGCAATTGCATTCGAGCTCAGGGACGGTCAAAAAGTCATAATCGACGCTGGAATCCTGGCCCAAAGGCCGGAAGACCGGATCAAGATGAAGATTAAGTGAGCAAACAAGGGACAGGGAGAAAAAATGGCTAAAAAATCCAACAAAGCATCAGGCAAAGAGGCCAAGCATGGCGAGGCCGCTGGCCAGGGAAGCGCATCTGTTTCCAATTCAGAGACATCAAGAAAATACAATAATATCAGCCTTAGGGGGCAGACATTTGTCGGCATAGTGGTCAGCTCCAAGCCAATGAAAAGCGCCACTGTTGAAATCCAGAGAAAGCATTTTGTTCCAAAATATGAGAGATATGAGAACAGGATTACAAGATTGCACGTCCATAACCCTCCTCACATCAACGCAAAGGAAGGGGACATAGTCAAGATAAGGGAAACAAGGCCATTGAGCAAGACAATCCACCACACAATTGTGGAGAAAGTCGGCGAGGAGCTTGCCTACAAGGGAAGGAAGATGATTGAGCAGGAAGAAAAAGAGAAGATTGTCAAGAAAAAGGCCCATGAGGAAGAGGGCCAAAAGAAATCCAAGAAAAAGGAAAGCTCAGATTCATCTGACGGCATGGAGTGAACAGGATGCAGCCAGTAAAAGCCAAAGTCACCAAGGGACTAAACGTCGGCAGCTATGTTGATACCTGCGACAATTCAGGCGCCAAGGTAATCAAGATTACATCGGTGCTTAGATCAAAGACAGTCAAAGGAAGAATCCCCAGATGCGGGGTCGGCGACTTGGTAATGGCCGCTGTGAAGAGAGGCAGGCCGGACATGAGGAAACAGGTTGTATTTGCAATCATAGTCAGGCAAAAGAAGGAGTACAGAAGGCCTGATGGGATGAGAATCAAGTTCGAGGACAATTCAGCTGTTGTGCTCAAGGATGAAAAGGGAAACCCCAAAGGGACAATATTCAAGGGCGCAATAGCAAAAGAGGCTGCAGAAAGATGGCCCGGCATCGCCAAGGTGGCCAGCCTGATATTATGATTATAATTGGAAAAAGTGATTACTATGGAAAAAAAATTTTCAAGCAAATGGAAGGCAAGCACAAAGCCAAGGAAGCAGAGAAAGTACAGCTTCAATGCGCCACTGCACCTAAAAGGAAAAATGCTCCATTCGCACCTTTCAAAAGACCTCAGGAATAAGCACGGGAAAAGGTCTATCAGGGTCAAGGTTGGGGACAAAGTGAAGGTTATGAAAGGCCAGTTCAGGGGAAAGATTGGAAAAATCGCATCCGTCGACCTCAAAGCCACAAGGCTCCAGGTAGAGGGAATTGAAATAATCAAGAAGGACGGCAGCAAGGTGGCATTTTTCATGCATCCATCCAATGTCATGATTACAGAGCTCAACACTGATGACAAGAATAGAATGAAAAGACTGGAGGCCAAAAAATGAAGAACCACCTCAAAAGACCTTATGCTCCAAAAAGATGGAATATCCTGAGAAAGGCCAATAAGTTCATTGCGAGGCCAAATCCGGGTGCGCATCCATTTGACAACGGGATTCCGCTGGTAGTGATGCTCAGGGACATGGCCAAAGCCGCCAGGAACGCAAAGGAAGTCAGGTACATGATGACCAAGTATGATGTCCTTGTAGACGGCAAGAAGAGAAGAGATTCAAAGATGATTGTTGGCCTGATGGATGTCATAAGCATGCCGGCCTCCAAGGAATTTTTGCGCGTGATAATCGATGAGGACGGAAAGCTGAAAGCAGTAAAGATATCGGACAAGGAATCCGGCGTAAAGCTTTGCAAGATATCAGGCAAAAAAATGACAAGCAAGATGATACAGCTGACTATGCATGATGGCAGGACAATCATGACTGACAAGAATGAATTCAGGACAGGGGACAGCATCCTTATTGAAGTCCCGAGCCAGAAAATTGTGGAGCATGTCAGGCTGGAGCCAAAATCAATGGTTTACCTGGTAGGCGGAAAGCACTCAGGAAGCACAGGAACAGTCGAAGATGTTGCGCAGAGCAAAATCACCTACAAGACAAAGGACGGCCACACCTATGAAACACTCAAGAAATACGCATTTGTCATAGGAAAAAGCAAGCCGCTCGTATCATTATCTGAAAATTAGGATGAAGTGGAATTATGGAAAACCCAATGAGGAAAATCCGGATTGAGAAGCTTACCTTAAATGTAGGCGCCGGAAAGGATGTGAACAAGCTCGAGAAAGGCATAAAGCTGATCAAGAGGATAACAGGATTTGACCCTGTAAAGACATTCACACAAAAGAGGATTCCTGCATGGGGATTGAGGCCGGGCCTCCCTATTGGCTGCAAGCTGACCCTGAGAAAAGGCAAAGCTGCTGAGCTCTTGCCGAGGCTCCTGGATGCCAAGGAGCATGTGTTGAAGCCGAGGCAATTCGATGAAAGAGGCAATGTTTCATTTGGCATACCTGAGTATATTGACATTTCGGGCATAAAATACGACCCGGAAATAGGCATAATGGGGCTTGAAGTCTGCGTTACCCTGGCCAGGCCGGGATTCAGGATACGAAGGAGAAGGAAAATGGTGAAAAAAATACCAAAGCACCACCAGATAAGCAGGCAGGATGCAATGACATTCATGTCTGAAAATTTCGCAGTCAAGATCGAGGAGGAATAGGAGGAAAAATATGACAACGAGCGATTACCGAAAGATGATCAAGCAGCTCAAGGCTAACCCGGTCAAGCTGCAAAAATACCTAAAGCACAGCGCGCCCAAGAAAAGGAGCTGCGGTGAAATGCTGAGAAAGTGCAGAAGGTGCGGCAGGACTGGCGGGCACATAAGCAAATATGGGATACATATGTGCAGGCAATGCTTCAGAGATGTTGCCCAGGAAATAGGATTCAAGAAATACAGCTAAGGTGAATGCGATGTTAAATGACCCATTGGCAAATGCAATGTCCAAAATTTTGAATGCGGAAAACATAGGCATGAGAGAATGCCAGACCAAGCCGAATTCAAAGGTAGTGAAGGAAGTGCTGAAAGTCATGCAGGACAACCTGTACATCGGCGGCTATGAAGAGGCTGACGATGGAAGGGGAGGGATTATCAGGATAAACCTGCTCGGCAACATCAATAAGTGCGGCGTCATCAAGCCGAGGTTTTCAGTCAAGATGCAGGATTTCGAAAAATACGAGAAGAGGTTTTTGCCAGCCAAGGATTTTGGAATAATTATAATGACAACACCCCAGGGAATAATGACCCATATCGAGGCCAAGAAGAAAAGCACTGGCGGAAAGCTGCTGGCATACTGCTATTAGCAAATCAACTGCATGATAACGAAGAGATGATGATTAATATGGATGCAAAAAACACCGCAACAAAAAAGCCAAAAGATGAAACAAGAATGAAAGGGGACACCCTGCTCGAGGCAGTTGAAATTCCACAGGGAGTAAATGTTGCGATGGACAAGAGGACCCTGAAAGTGAAGGGAGAGAAAGGGGAAGTGGCCAGGATTATGTATGACCCGAAGGTGAGGATAGAAGTCAAAGGAGAGGAAGTCAATTTCATTGCCAAGCCATGGTCCCAAAAGGAGAAGAAAAAGGTTGGATCCATGATGGCGCACTTCAGGAACATGATAAAGGGCGTCCAGGACGGCGTAACATACAAGCTGAAAATCTGTTCAGGGCATTTTCCGATGAATGTGGCTGTTTCCGGAAAGCAGCTGATTGTCAAGAACCTGCTTGGCGAAAAAATTCCCAGAGTGCTCAGCTTCAGCGAGAATGTCAAGGTCAAGATTGAGGGAGAGATCATAATCATTGAAGGGATAGACAAGGAGCTGGTTGCGCAGACTGCTGCCTCAATTGAAACCCTTACAAGACGTGTTGGATTTGACAGGCGAAGATTCCAGGACGGGATTTACATAATTGACAAGAACGGAAAGAAAGCAGCCTGATAAGATTAAATGAAAATAAATCGTGATAATCCATGGAAGACCTAAAAAGACTCATTGAATTGCGGATTGGCCTTAAGAAAAAGAAGCCAAGGTTTGTCAGGCAAGAAGGCATCAAGAAGAAAAAGCTCGGCGTCAAGTGGAGAAAGCCAATGGGCATGCATTCCAAGCTGAGGAGAATGCTGAGGGGGCATCCTGCACGGGTCGAGCCTGGCTGGGGAAGCCCTGCAAAAGCCAAGGGGCTTTCCAAGGAAGGCCTGAGAAAGGTAGTTGTGCATAATATTGCCGAGCTTGGGAAGCTCGATTCGAAAAAGGAAGGTGCAGTAATCTCATCCAATGTCGGGACAAGGAACAGGGTAGAGATGGTAAGGAAAGCCCAGGAGCTGGGCATCATGCTTCTGAATATCAAGGCGGAAAAGTACCTTGCCGCCTTTGAATCAAGACAAAAAGAAAAAGCTGAGAAAAAGAGCAAGGAATCCAAGGAAAAGGAAACCAAGCAGAAAGAGAAAGAAAAGAAAGCTGCTGAAAAGGAAAAGAAGGAAAAGGAAACAGCAGCCGATGAAAAGACACCGGCCGAGGCTGGTGAAGGAGAGGCATCCAAGGGAGAAAAGGACCAGCAGAAAAAGGAGCTCGATAGGATGCTCACGAAGAAGGATGCCAGCTAAGGTGACAGCATGAAACTCAATGTGCAAAAAAAACTCGCAGGAAAAATTTTGGGCGTCTCGCCCAAAAGGATAAAGCTGGACCTGGCAAGGCTGGAGGCAACAGGCAGCACCATTGATGACCTGAAGCAGTCAATCACCAAGCAGGATATCAGGGGATTCATTTCAAAGGGAGTCATAATTGCCAAACAGAAAAAGGGAATTTCGCGAGGCAGGGCAAAAAAGACCCATATCCAAAAAACAAAGGGAAGGCAAAGAGGGGTCGGCAACAGGAAAGGGAAGAAAAATGCGAGGCTGCCTGGCAAGGACACTTGGATGAAAAAGATCAGGGGACAGAGAAACCTCATCAGAATGCTCAAAGACAGGAAATACATATCCAACAGGGATTATTGGGAGCTTTATGCCAAGGCCAAGGGCGGCTTTTTCAGGAGCAGAAGGCACATAAAGGTCTTCATGGAGGAGCATGATATGGTCAAGGCTCCGGCACAGAACAAATGATGGTTGAGTGATGATTATGTCAGCAAGAATAAAAACAGTAATGCTAAGAAGGAAAGACAAGACGAATTACAGGAAAAGGCTGCGGACCCTTATGTCCGGAAAGCCAAGGATTGTAATAAGAAAGACAGATAAGCACCTCTATGTCCAGGCAGTAAAATATTCGTCTGCAGGAGACAAAGTCCTGTTCACAATAAGTTCCAAGAGCCTTGAAAAGCTGGGATGGAAAGCTGGCGAGAAAAACCTGCCAAGCGCTTACCTGACGGGCCTGCTGGCCGGCAAGAAGGCAAAAGAGCTGCACATTAAGGAAGCCATTTTGGATATTGGCCTTCATCCTGCCATAAAAGGAGGGAAGGTCTTTGCAGCGCTCAAAGGCCTGATTGATGCTGGGCTCACAGTGCCCCATTCTGCCGAGGTGCTGCCCAGCGATGACAGGGTGTCTGGAAAGCACATTGCTGAATATGCCCAAAAGACCAAGGACAGGAAAGTCCAGTTTGCTGCATATGCAAAAAACAATGTCCAGGTCGAGAATATGCCAAAGATATTTGAGGAAATGAAAAACAAGATCACAGGGATGTAATAATGAGTCCAAAGAAAGCTGTGCCAAAGGAAGATGAAGTCAAAATGAACGAAGAAGAAAATATTGTTGTTGATGCGGAAGAAACACAGGAAGTGACTGTTGAGGTAATCGAAGAACCTGAAATTGCAGCCGGAAAGGTTGAAAAGGGCCAGATTGATGTTTCCAAGTGGAACCCCAAGACAGAGCTCGGCAGGAATGTAAAATCAGGCAAAGTTGCTGATATTGGCACGATTCTTGACGCAGGCATGAAGATATTGGAGCCTGAAATTGTGGACATGCTCCTTCCAAACATGGAAGTTGAGCTGCTGCTTATTGGGCAATCAAAGGGCAAATTCGGGGGCGGACAGAGAAGGGTATTCAGGCAGACACAGAAAAAAACCGCAGAAGGAAACAAGCCCCATTTTGCAACAATTGCTGTTGTTGGCAATGGCGACGGCTATGTTGGCGTTGGCTATGGCAAAAGCAAGGAAACAGTCCCTGCCAGGGAAAAGGCCATCAGGAATGCCAAAATGGCTGTTATCAAGGTCAGGAGGGGATCAGGCTCATGGGAAGACGCAAGAACTGAGCCGAACAGCATACCGTTTGCCGTGACTGGCAAATGCGGCTCATCAATCATCACACTTATACCTGCGCCGAAAGGCACTGGGCTGATAATTGAATCGCAGTGCGCCAAAATACTTAAGGCAGCTGGCATAAAGGATATCTGGTCATTGACCAGGGGCCAGACCAACACAAAAATGAACCTCATTGCTGCATGTGTCAGTGCCCTGAGAAAATTAAGTGAAATGAAAATCAGGGCGGACCATAAGGAGAGCCTCAGCATAAGGGAAGGCAGGATTGCGGGATAACAGGAGCGGACACACATGGCAGAAGAAAAAAAACAAAACAAACCGATGTTCGTGGCCATAAGGCTGAGAGGAACCAGGGGCATCAAGCAGGGAATAGCCGATGCCATGACCATGCTCAACCTCCACAGGAAATTTTTCTGCTCGCTCGTAAAGAATGACCAAAGCAGTAAGGGAATGCTGGTAAAGGTCAAGGATTATGTGACTTGGGGAGAAGCCAGCGAAGAAAGCATCAGGATTTTGCTTGAAACCAAGGCTGAAAAAGACCCAAGAGACAATAAGAAAATTAAGAAATTTTTCAGGCTGCATCCTCCGAAAGGGGGTTTCAGGGCAAGGGGAATAAAGGCCCCATATGGACAAAAAGGAGACTTGGGCTACAGGGGAGAAAAAATAAATGACCTGCTCAAGAGGATGTCATTGTAAAGCATGTGGGATTTTGCATGAAGATAATCACAAGGAAAAACAACAGGTGTTGATAATGGTTTATTACAAAAGGAAGAAAAATTCAAGGCTCAGGGGAAGCACAACCCATGGCTGGGGCGCTATGAAAAAGCATAGGGGCGCCGGCAACAGGGGCGGCAGAGGCATGGCAGGGACAGGCAAAAGGGGAGACGCCAAAAAACCAAGCATCTGGGCTGATGAAAAGTATTTTGGAAAATATGGCTTTTTTTCGCACAATGGCATCTGCTATAAAGCAATAAATGTCGGCTATTTTGAAGAAAATGCCGATAAGCTGGCCTCAAGCGGCGCAATTAAGCAAGAAGCTGGCGGCTTTGCTGTGAATCTTGAGGAAATGGGGTACAACAAGCTGCTGAGCTCAGGGAATGTTACAAGAAAATTCATGTTTACTGCACCTTATGCATCCAGGAAAGCAATTGAGAAGGTAACATCTGCTGGCGGCAAGGTTGAAGGCCTTAAGCCAAAAAAGGAGAAAAAGGCCAAGTCTGGAAAAACAGCAGAAAAGAAGCCGGCTGCAATGGAAGAATAAGGATGAGCGTTGCCCGCAGCCTGGGCAGCAGCAAAATTTAAAAAGCAGGCAAATGGCATCTGACTAATGGGGGCAAACAATGGGTTTCTTTGATAACATACTGGGAAATCTTCCGGAAGTCAGAGGGCCGACCCAGAAACGGCTTTCATTTAAGGAAAAAATGAAATGGACAGGCATTGTGCTGGTCCTTTTTTTTATACTGGGCCTGATTCCATTGTTTGGCCTGGGCGCAAATGAGCTATCAAGGTTTGAATTCCTTTCCATTATTCTTGGAGCTGAGTTCGGAAGCATAATTTCGCTTGGCATTGGGCCAATAGTCACTGCCTCAATCGTCCTGCAGCTTTTGAACGGGTCAGGGATTGTGAAATTTGACCTGACCTCGCATGAAGGGAAAAAAAGGTTCCAGGGTGTGCAAAAAATGCTTTCATTCTTCTTTATAATTTTTGAGGCTGCGATTTATGTGTTTATGGGCGGCCTTTCGCCTGCGAGCAACCTTCCGAGCCAGATGTACCTGCAAATGGAGATCTTCCTCATAATCCAGATATTTATCGGCGGGTTGCTAATCATGTTTATGGATGAGGTTGTCAGCAAATGGGGCTTTGGCTCAGGCATCAGCCTTTTCATCGCTGCAGGCGTGTCAAAGCAGATATTCATAAGGGCGCTAAGCTGGCTTCCCTCCCCAACTAACCCTGACATAGCAACTGGCGCGATTCCTGCATTGTTCCAGTCACTTGGACGAGGCCAGCCTGATACTGCCATACTTATGCTGTCAACAGTTGTTGTGACAATAGTGATTTTTGTAATGGCTGTTTATGGCCAGGCCATGAAAGTGGAGATTCCCCTGTCATTTGGCAGGGTGAGAGGCCATGGCATCAGATGGCCGCTTGCATTTATCTATGTCAGCAACATCCCTGTGATTCTCATTGCAGCTCTGCTTGCCAATGTTCAGTTATGGGCGAGCCTTATGCAAAACTGGGCGCTTAAGTCTGGCTCTGCTGTGATAAACTGGATTTCAATATACATCTTCGGGCAGATCGAGACTGCGGATGCAGGGCATGGATTGGTGCAATGGGTAAACCCGCCGCAGATCATAACATCAATAGTGACCAATAGCCTGAGGTGGCAGGATATGTATCATGCTTTAGGATACATGGTAATATTAGTGGCTGGGAGCGTTGTATTCGGATATTTCTGGGTGCAGACTGCAGGGATGGACGCGAGAAGCCAGGCAAGGCAGATTATGGCATCAGGGCTTCAGGTTCCTGGGTTCAGGAAAGACCAAAGGGTTTTGGAAAGGCTGCTTGACAGGTATATAGGGCCACTTACAATAATGGGCTCGATTTTTGTCGGTATCCTTGCTGCCTCAGCGGATATCATGGGTGCATTGAGCAATGGCACAGGAATATTGCTCAGTGTAATGATAATCTATAGGCTGTATGAGGACATTGCCAAACAGCACATGATGGATATGAATCCTATGATGAGGAGGTTCATGGAGTAAAATGGCATTTCTTGACAGCGTATTATCCCCGATATTGCAATACAATCCAGCAATAGTGATTATCTCGCTTTCAATCATTCTTTCAGTGCTCATTACATTAATTTACAAATGGATGACTGACCAGTCGCTCATGAAATCCCTGAAGGATGACATAAAGAAGTCCCAGGAAGACATGAAAAAGCACAAGGACAACCCAAAAAAAATGCTGGAAATCCAGAAATCGGCCATGGAAAAAAATATGAAATACATGATGCATTCCATGAAGCCGACCCTGATAACATTTATCCCATTGATTCTCGTTTTTGGCTGGCTTAATGCGCATTACACATATGACCCAATTGCCCCTGGCCAGGAATTCGCGCTGAGTGCGCAATTCGAAAATATGGACGGCACAGAGGCAACAATCTTGCCCACCGAAGGGATCGAGATTATAGGCGAGGCTGTTCAGAAAGTTGACAACGGCATGGCCAGCTGGAAGCTTAAAGGAACAAAAGGCGAGCATTTGCTCCAGATTGAGGTCAATGGAAAGAGATATGACAAGGATGTCATAATATCAGATATTAATGAGTATTCTGCGCCTGCCAAGCCAATAAACCAGGACAGCATCAAATCCATAAATATTGAAGTGCGCAAGCTTAGGGTTTTCGGGGAAGACTTCAAAATCATAAACTGGCATCCGGGATGGCTCGGTGTCTACATCATTACATCAATAATTTTCAGCATGACACTGAGAAAGCTGCTAAAGCTGCATTAGATGCCTACCAAAGGTGTAAACATGGGGCTTTTCGCTGATATCAGGAAATTCTTAAAGATAATTAATGAAGGTGCGACCCTGTCAAAATTCAGCCTTCATCTGGAACGGATCAGGAAAGGAGCGGATTTCCTGCTGGGCAGGCTGGAGCATATAGCCGCACGGCCTGGCAAGCCATATGATGCCCTTGATGATGCGGAGAAGGCAAAGTACAATGAGATGGCAAAGAGCATTACAGAGGCATCCCTGGTGTTGAGGGAACTTGCAGGGGATGAAAAGGGAGAGGTGCTGGGGGTTGTCAGCGCCAATATGATCATATCCAGGCACGCATGGGTCAGCATCACTACAATCCTCAAAAGCATGGATGAGTATATTATGAAATTCCTGAAAAGCTATGAAACGCCGGATAAATTTAAAGTTGGTTTGCAGTATATTATTAATGGCGTGGAAGAAGCCAGGAATAAAAGGGATGAGCTCATAAGGGACATGAAAAGGAATGACAGGACGGCTTATGATTGGCTTATGCAAAACATGAGATGACTTTGTTCTTGTAGTTGAGGGTATTATGAATTGATATTATTTTGATATATTAGATAAGCCCGGCTGGAAATCCCGGCGTAGCTCGGCCTGCATTGGGACAGTTACCTTTATAAACAGCTGTTTTCTCCCAAATCCCATGGTTAGACCAGCAAGAAGAAGCAGGAGCCTCAGGCATGTAACTAGGAGAGCGCCTGGCGGCCGGAACGTGACGCATTATGTAGAAAAAATGCCAAAAAAGGCACATTGCGCTAATTGCGGTGTTGCCCTGTCAGGTGTGGCAAGGGCAAGGCCCATGAAAATCCAAAATATGGCCAAAAGCCAGAAAAGGCCGGAAAGGCCGTATGCAGGAATGCTCTGCAGCAAATGCATGAGAAGGAAAATCATTGTGGATGCGAGGCAATAGTCATTATCGCATGGTTCCATAAAGCAATAGTCTCAATTGTGAACCGTTTGGCGACAGCGGGGATTTGCGTGAGACCGGAGGGATTAGGATGTACGAAGTTGGAAGATTGTGCGTGAAAATAGCAGGCAGGGATGCCAAGGGAAAGTGTGTGATTGTCGATATTGTTGATAAGAATTCTGTCTTGATTGACGGGCAGGTCAGGCGAAGGAAGTGCAATATCAAGCACCTTGAGCCATTGAATGAAACTGTCAAAATCAAGAAAAATGCATCTCATTCTGATGTTGTGAAGGCTTTGGATGCAATGGGCATAAAGGTTGTCGACACAAAGAAAAGGGAAGCAAAGGCAAAGCCAGGCCGAGCCAGGGCTTCCAAGAAAAAACCAGAGACAGCAGAGCCCGCTGAAAAAGAAACAGCCAAGAAAAAGAAGGAAAAAAAGAAATAGTCATGGCGGTGCAAGGCCTTTTTATGGCAAAGCCAGTAGCTGAACAATTGCAGGATATTGCAAGGAATAGGAAAAAGCGCAGCCTTGATTATTCCATAAGGGATGGCGCAGCGTATTCTGCCATGGTCGGGGTGGGCGAGAAGTATTTTCCTGCGTTCGCGGTTTCTATGAAGGCTACAACTTCAGAAATTGCAATGCTCTCTTCTATCCCGCAGCTGACAGCAAGCGCTGTGCAGCTCTTCTCTTCAAATCTGGTGGAGCATTTTAACAGCCGCAAAAAAGTAATCCTGTTTTCAGCGCTGGCCCAGGCAGTCATGTTCATCCCTATATTGCTTACCCCATTTATTTTCATGCACCGCGCAATGGAACTGCTTATTCTACTTGTCGCGATGTACCATGTTTTTGACAGCTTTACTTCGCCACCATGGAACAGCCTGATGGGCGATCTTGTCCCTGAAGATGAAAGGGGAACATATTTTGGAAAAAGGGGCAGGATAATTGGCATGTCAACGTTCCTGGCATTTATCGGGGGCGGCCTGATATTGAAGCTTTTCCCTGACAATCAAATTTTCTATGGCTTTGCTTTCATGTTCGGAATGGCCTTTGTGTCGAGGATTATTTCAATTGCGTACCTAAATGCCATGTTCGAACCGCCATTGCGGACAGAAAAAGCTGAGAAAATAAGCCTCAAGGAATTCCTGCGAAATATTTCCACTGACCATTTTGGAAAATTTACAGTGTACCTGTTTGTAATCAACTTTGCTGTCTATCTTGCCAATCCTTTTTTTATTGTGTACATGTTCAGGACGCTGGACTTCAGCTATCTCCAGTTTACGATTGTAACTGCACTTAATGTGGGTGTGACATACCTCACGGTCCTTTACTGGGGCAGGAACAGCGATTTCTACGGCAACAGGAGGATTATGCATATTACAGGCTGGCTCATACCATTGAATCCGTTGTTATGGCTGCTTCCGTTTGGATTTTGGTATATTGCCCTTGTAAATATGTGGACAGGGTTTATCTGGGCAGGATTCCAGATAAGCTGCTCAAATTTCATGTTTGATATAAGCAAATCCGAAATCCGTGCGCAATTGTTTTCCTATTACAATTTCTTTATAGGGATAGCTGTTTTTGCCGGCGCTATGATTGGAGGCATACTGGCCACAAAGGTATTCATAAACCCGTGGATATTTTTGTCAAACCTGCAATTCCTGTTCCTGTTTTCAGGGTTCATAAGGCTGTTTGCGACCTGGGTTTTTATGCCGGTCCTGAAAGAAGTCAGAGTAAAGGGCCCGGCGCCAAGCGAAAACCTGTTCCTTGACCTTGTGGCAATAAGGCCTATGGAAAAAATAGCCAATGAAACAGTGATCGGGATTTACAGTGTCAGGGACTTTGGCACCAAAAGCTATGATTTTGGCAAAAAAATGCTTGAAGAGGGTTTTAAGCTCGTGAAGCCCAACAGCTCAAGGGTGAAGGAAATAGAGGAAGTGCTGCAGGGGGTTGACTTATGGAAAAGGATAGCCAGGGAAAGGGAGCTTGCGGCGGTGAATAAGAAGCATGTGGAAAGATTGAGAATTAAAAAAAGAATTTCAGAGATCAAAAACCGGAAATACCGGACTGTGAATTGAAACAGCCTGAAATCCGGAGAAAATAAGAATGATGTCAAATCAGCCCGAAAATTTCAGTGAGGTTTATCTCAAATCCTGAGACAGGCATTTCAATGCCAAAATTCTGGAGAACAATAGGATGCAGCTCGCCTATGTACGCGACCTTTTTGCCTTTCACCTTAACTCTGCCAACCCTGCCAGGAATGAAGCTCGGATGCTCTTCCTCCTCAATTTCATATGGGAGGCCGAGCAGGGAAAGCAGATAGCCCAGCTGCTGCTTTGCTTCTGAAAAATCAGCCTTGGAATGGCTTATTACCGATGCGAGCCTGACATTTTCTTCTGTCCCTGTTTCAGTGGATGGATTGGCCTTGAAGATTATGCCGTAATCATAAATCTTCTGGGGAAACTCCCTTGTCTTGTTGTCAGCCAGGATTTTAAGCAAGCACGGCATAATCCAGGCGCGCAGCACGTTGTAGTCTTCAGAAAAAGAATTGGCCAATGCAATGACATCCACCCTGCAGTTCATCATTGTGCATTGCTCCTTTTGGCTTGACAGATGGTAGGTGTTCACTTCCTGGCAGCCTGCACCAATCATAATCCTGGCAACCTTTTCCTGAAACTTGGAAAATGGGCTCTCCTCTGCAATTGTGGCAACCTTTGGTATTTCCCCCTTGAAATTTTCATAACCGTATGCAATGGCAATGTCTTCTGCCAGGTCAACTGTGTGCAAGACATCTGCCCGGTAGGAAGGGACCAAGGCATGGCCAGGCTTATGGCCATAGCCCATAGCTGCAAGATAATCAGCAACCTGCCTTTCAGAAAGGTCCAGGCCAAGCCATTTGTTGATGTAAGGATAGTCAATTTTCATTTCCCACGGGGCCATGTCAGGGGTTACAATGGTTTTGTCAGGGTATGCGACTTCCATTGACTGGATTTCTGCACCCATGTCCAGCAGGGATGCCGAGATTATATTCAGCAGATAGTTCAGGGTTACAAGGTCAAAGCCAGAACATTCAATAAATGCCTCTCTTGTCGCCTCAGTTATCCTTCCGGTTTTTTCTGAGTTGATTATTGGCGGAACTGACAAGACCTCATTATTCGAGTCAATGAAGACAGGATAGGTTTTCTGGCCCTCGAGAAGCCTGCCGTATTCCCTGCCTGTTGGATGCTTCTCAAGAATTTCCCTGGCATTCATCTTTTCAGAAGAATCAAGTGGCTGGAAGACAATGTCCTCAGGATTCATTGCAGTGTAGGTGATAGGCATGGCAATTTTTTCAAGCGGATAAATTCCAATTGCGGCCTTTTTCCTGTTCCTGCAGAATGTGACGTGCAGCTTCTCCTGGATCTGGATTATCTCCTTGATTTTTTCATCATCAAGTTTGAGATTCTTAACAATGGCACAAACTGTATAAGGCCTGACCTTGGCAACATTGCGTGTTACAGTTACCCTTGCGCCTGATTTGGCGACATCATACTTTCTCAGCCCCTTTTGGATGCCCATGAAACTGGACAGCGCCCTTGCAAAGCCGTACTCTGAAAGCATATCAGGCCGGTTCGGGAATACTTCAACCACTATTTCCCCATCATCAGCTTTCTCAAGGTCTGTGCCAAGATAGCTGATCCTGTCCTTAAGAAGATCGTCATCTATTTTCTTCCCAATAATCCTGTCAAAGGTTTTTCTGTTAAAGGTTACAGTTGGCATTTTTTCACTCGTTATTTATTATTGCTAATGTTATTTATTATTGCTAGTTGATTATTATTTTCATCAATTATTTCAGCCATGCCTTAATTTCCCTCAGCTGCTTCAAGTCGTTCCTGAAAAGGTCCCTGATGTCAGTTATCCCATAGTAATCAGGTATTATTCTGCTGACTCCCAGGCCCCAGGCCAAAACAGGGATATCCTTTCCTATCAGGGGAACAGTGACCTCTGGCCTGAAGATTCCTGAGCCGCCCAATTCCACCCATTTTTTATGAACAGGATGGAAAACATCTATTTCCATGCTGGGTTCTGTATAAGGAAAATAAGCCGGGCGTGCCCTGACCTTGTCAAACCCCATTTTCCGGAAAAATTCCTTCAGGTAGCCAATCAGGTGGCGCATATTTGCATTCTCATCTATGACAATTCCCTCTGCCTGGTGCAATTCAAACAGGTGGCTCCAGTCCAATGTCTCATTCCTGAAGTTTGAGCCGACTGAAAAAAATTTGGCCGGCAGGTCTGCCAATTTGAGCGATGCTATTGTCTGCGCGGAAAGGCAGGTCGTATGCGTCCGCAGGACGTTTTTCCTGGCTTCGGACTCGCTCCACTGATACTGCCATCCCTTTGACCCTATCCCACCACCGTGCTCATGCATGTTGCGGACAAGGGAAACAAGCTTTTGGCTTGGCAATTTTCCAGATTTCGGATTTTGCACAAAGAAAGTGTCCTGCATCTCACGCACAGGATGGTCCTGCGCTGTGAACAAAGCATCAAAGTTCCAGAAAGATGTCTGCACCATGGGACCGGTCATCTCCCTGAATCCCATGTCGAGCCAAATCTTCCTTATGTACTCTATTGCTTCCCTGACATAATGGCGCCTTCCGGCGAATAATTGCTTTACCGGAATATTTAGGTCATAACGCCTGAATTTTTTGTCCTTCCAGCCTCTCGTGGCAAGCAATTCAGGGGTGAGGTTGTCAATGATTGACTCAAATTTGTAAGCCTGGAGCCTTTTGCCAAGCTCGGTTATGGCTGCCGAATATGACTTTTTGGTTTCGATTTGGATTATGTCTTTCCTTCTCTTGAGCTCATCCAGCAGGGATAGCTCTTCTTTGCTGAGTGAGGCTATTGGCTTTGGCAAGGCCGAGAGAAAATCCTGCATTTCCCCGAGATTCCCGTTTTTTCCCCTTGAGGAGATCTGGCCCTGCTGGAAATCTATCATTTCCTTTTTCCTCAGCAAGCCGAGGCAGATATTGACTTCTTCATCAGTGAGCCCGCTTTTCTCCTTGATTTCGCCAAGGGTTTTTGGTGTTGCCAGAAATTTCAAAAACCTGATTTCAGGAAGCGCTGTTTGGGCATAAGCAATCCCGTTCCTGCCAAGAGTGGCTGATTCCAGGGCTGATTCTTTTATGGAAACAAGGCCTTTTTCCTGCAGCCATTGCATTGGCCTGGATATTTCAGCCTCAGATATTCCTGACAACTGTGAAAGCTCAGAAAAGGTATTGCTGCTTACATATGGGAGCACCCTTCTCTCCAGCGGGTGCAATGATTCAGCAATCTTCGAGTAGTCATTTTGCATAGGGGGTTAGCTAATCAAGAAGTTTTTAAAGGTTATCGATTGAGGATAGGATATTATGATTTTTTGGCATTATTGCCAATCTGCCCTTTTGCTTTGGGATTTGAAGTTCTGAAATGCCCTCCTGCTTTGTACCTGTTTCGGTATTTCTTGCGCTTTCTCGAATTAGTCTCGTAATCGCTTTGTTTCATTTTTCGTCCTTATTTTCCTGCCTGCTGCCTTGCTTATCGCCAGGGACCGGCATTCGGTATTCCTCCCATTTAACATTGCCCTTTTCAATGGCGTCCTTCAAGTTTCTTTCATGCTTGTTGATTTTTGACTTGCCTGACTTCACCTCAACAAATACCACTTCATTGATATTTTTCTCATCCATTCCCTTAAACACTATAAAGTCAATAGGCTTGCCAATGAACCTGGCCTCGGTGGGGGAATATTTGAAATCTGGAAAATAAGGCGCCAGTTGCTCTGAAAACTGGCCTGTGAGAACTGACCTTGATTTTGAGATTGCCTCTTCCCTTATTTCCGGCACCCTTTCATGCCTCCATTTTGAATCTGTCAGAAATTTTCCAATGAGATAGCCAAGCGCCAGGAAGGCAATTGCCAGAATGGCTAGAGTCCAAATTTCCATTCCGGTAAAATGGTGATATCATTATTTAATAATTTTGATTTTCCCTAGCTTTTCTGCTTTGGCTTGACTTTTTCCCAGTCTTCCAGAAATTTCTTGACGCCCACATCAGTGAGGCTGTGCTTGAACATCGAGGTAAAAACAGAGTAAGGCAGTGTTGCTATGTCCGCACCAATAAGTGCAGACTGCTTGACATGGTCGGGGGACCTGACGCTTGCGACCAGTATCTGCGTCTTATAGCCATAATTGGAATAGATTTGCTTTATTTCTTTTATGAGGTCCATGCCAGTCTGGCCAATGTCATCCAGCCTGCCGACAAACGGCGACACAACATAGGCCCCGGCCTTGGCGGCAAGCAGCGCCTGGTTTGCTGAAAAGCAGAGCGTTACATTGACCCTTATTTTCTTTGCAGTGAGCATCCTGCATGCCTTGAGCCCTTCAGGCGTCAAAGGAACCTTGATTATGATGTTCTTGTGCAGCTTTGAAAATTCAATGCCTTCCTTGACCATGCCGGCAGCATCGAGGCTGATGGTCTCTGCGCTTACCGGGCCGTCGACAATCTCGCAAATTTCCTTCAGGGTTTCCTTGTAGTCCCTGCCCTCCTTCATGATAAGTGTTGGATTAGTAGTTACACCTTGCAAAGGCAGTATGTCATTAGCATCCTTAATCTCTGTGACTGAAGCTGTGTCAAGAAATATTTTCATAATTCTCCCTCCATAGTCTTGATGAATTCAGCTGCGCCTTTCCTAATATCATATTTTGGCTGGTAGCCGAGGCCTTTCTTTGCCTTGGAAAGATCAGCCAGGGTCTTGTTCTGGTAATCAGGATATGGATTGTCAAAATAATCCGCCTGCAAACTGGATTTCATGCATTTTTGCAGGGTTTCCACAATCCTGTTGAAGCTTGTTGCCTGGCCGCTACCAAGATTGAAAACATCAAAGCCGTCAATATCAGACTTGGCGGCGAGGATTGTGCCGTCAACGATGTCCTTCACATAAACCTGGTCCCTTTCCTGCTCGCCAAATTTGAAAATCCTTGGCCTTCTGCCGGATTTCATCTGCAAATACAGCTGGTAAATCATGCTGGATGCCTTGCCTTTGTAGTACTCCCTTGGCCCATATACATTGAAATAACGCAAGGCAATTATTTGGATGGAATGCTGCGCGCTGAATATTCTGGCAAGTCTTTCCATGGCCAATTTTGAATATGCATAGACATTATGGGGGACATATTCCCCTGCTTCTTTGTAAGGGACTTTCTTTGCCTTTCCGTAGATTCCGGCTGAAGATGCAAAAACAACCTTGATTCTCCTCGCCGCTGCAAAATTGAGCACATTCCTGAAGCCTTCGAGATTTTGGCCAAGCATTATCCTGTCATCTGTAATTGTCGTATCGGTAATAGAGGCTTCATGGAAAATGATATCAACATCCTTTGCCTTTTCCAGAGCTTCCTGTTCTGTGACATCCCCAATAATCACATTCCCGTGAAAATCAACAAGATTTCGGTAATTGCCAGATGAAAAATTATCCAGAATTGTCACATCATGGCCCTTGGATTCCAAAGTTGTTGCCAGATTGGACCCTATAAAACCTGCCCCTCCTGTAACGAGCGCTTTCATTGTCAAATTCCCCTTATGATTTAATAATTAAAATAAAAAACAAGAAGAAAAAGGGCTTATTTGCCCACAACTTCTTTTGCTGTCTTGAGTGACTTCCATGCCAGGTCAAACAGGCCATTCAATGCCCCTGCAAAGAAAGGCGTATTGACCCAGATGCCAACGTCATAGGTTGGATGCACTTCAGTGTCATTCAACACCATGAAGATTATCTCCTTCCCGTCAACAATGCAGAATCTGGCTTTCATGTCAGTGTGCCTTACCTCGGCAACATCAGAAATGTCCTTGACTGCTGCCTTGGATTCCTTGTTCAGTGGCGCGGCAATCCGTATTTTTACTCCGCGCTTCTTGATTTGCTCGAAAACCGGCTTTAGGCCCTCAACTTTCCTGATAAAGCCCTGGGTTGTTGTCATTATGACAACTGACTCTTCGGCATTCCTGATTGTAAGCTCCAGATGATTGTACAGGTTGTGCCTGCCCCTGAGGCTTCCTGACAAGTCAGCTGGCTCAATTAGCTCTACACCCTGGGTATGGAGAGTATTCAGCTCTCCGAGCACTTCAGTATTCTTGAGCTCGTCAAGCCTCTTGACCTTCTCATCGGCCTCGACCTTCATATTTTTCTTGACCCTGTCAACAACCTCGCCAGGCGCAACTGCGATATATTTTATCGGCTTGCCCAGCTTCATAACAACAAAGCCTTTTTTCTCAAGGCTTTCCAGAACATCATATGACCTGCTTCTCGGGACATTGGCTATGTCAGAAAGCTCGCCGGCAGTTGAAACTCCCCGGGATAGAAGTGCTGTCCATATCTTAACCTCGTAGAGGTTCAGTGAAAAATACCGTCTTAGTTTGCTCAAAAATTCTTCTTTTACGATCATTGTACACAACCCCCTCTTTTTCAGAGGATTTTCACCCTCTAATGAGGGTAAATAGGTGTCTTTATTTAAAAGGCTTGACCTTTTATAACACTCAAAGATAGTCACTTTAATCGAGTATAAATATTTTTCTATTTTAAAGTGATAAAAAATATATCTAAGGCAGCCGGATGGCTTTGCGACGAGACCCGGACCATGAATATGAACCTGATATTTCACTTTAAAGTGATTTTCATTATAAAATATTCTTTTCCTATTTTTTGTAGTGAAAGGGAAAAAAATTATTCAGCAATTAGTGAAAACAGAAATTCATTTTGCTGAAGGATGAAATGCTGGGAACCGTTGGCCAGAAACCAGGTGGAAGATTCTGCCTTTTCGGGGCATATTGGAGCAGTTGAAGGCGCGAAAATTATATATAACCGCTGGGCAAAGGATAAGCCATGCTAAGAATCATTAATTTTTACAGGAATTATGAGCATTCAAAGCACAGCACCATCAATATTATTTGCTCAGCCACTTTGGTTTGGTCGCTTGCTTACCTGTCCTTTGAGTATTTTGTACCTTTGTTCCTGGACGAAAAGGGGTATAATATAGCGCTAATAGGCCTGCTCCTGAGCATACCTTCAATGGCTGCAATTTTTTTTGACAGCATAATAGGCTATCTCCAGTTTAGGGTGAAAAGAAAGCTGCTGTTTATGGTGGCCCTGACATTCCTGATTGCTGCGGCAGCAGCAATTTATGGGGGAGGGGGAGTTGCATTGATAGTGGCCTTTGCCCTGATCCTGTATGGCATTGGCTTTGACATGTTTGACATTACGGCTTATTCATCCATATTCAAGCATTCGGACTACAATAACAGTTCAACCAACATTTCATTGAGGGATACATTTGAGGGGCTTGGCCTGATAATTGGCGGAATTCTTGCCGGCTTTGTTTTCAGCGAGTCGCCCATGTGGCTTCTGCTTGTATTTGTCTTCTTTATGGTCATATCAATGGCAATTATCTGGAGCTTTTACAGGGAGCAGCCCCCGCAGCATGAGCATGGAAGAGGGGGGAAAATAAGCGATTCCTTCAAAATGGCATTTGCAGACTTCAAGCTAATCTACAAGAGCAAGGCAATGCTTGTGCTCATCTTGATTTTAACGCTGACTTTTTGGGACGGCCTTTTTTTCGGCTTTGAGCCTATCTTTGCGCAAAGATTCACGAACCCCTACATGGATGAAACTGTGTTCGGGGGGATATTGCTCGCCATCTATATTTTGCCTTTTGTAGCCTTGGAGTACTTGTTCGGCAAGCTGGAAGATAAGATTGGAAAAAGGAACTTTATACTGATTGGATTTTTATTCATGTCAGGAGGGATATTCCTTATTGCAAAATCCACCAATATCTGGCTTCTTTCCATTGCAGTTTTTGTTTGCAGCACAGGGGTGTTTGCAATTGCCTGGCCTGCATTAAGCGGCTATTACGAAGACATCACAGCGAAGATGATAGGAAGAAGCAAATCAGGGGAGAGTGTCGGGGTGATGGAAATGTTTGAAAATTTTGGCTATTTCCTTGGGCCATTTGCAGGAGGCTGGCTCATACACAGGTTTTCATTCAACACTGTTTTTATTTTCATAGCCGCAATTATGCTGTGCCTGGGGATTATTGGGTTCCTTTCTCTGAACAAGGATAGTGCCAAAAACCAGAATCAAAAATCCCGACCAGATCCAAATAATTGATTTCAAACAATTGAGATTGCTCAATATTCCCCGACTCAATATTCTTCGAGCGTGCTTGTGTCGCCAATTGGCTCGCCGAGCTCCTTGGCCTTGAGAATCCTGCGCATAATCTTGCCGCTCCTTGTCTTGGGAAGCGATGCGACAAATTCGATTTCCCGCGGGTATGCGTGCCCGGCCAACCTTGACTTGATGAATTTCTGAATTTCCGACTTAAGGTTGTCGTCGCCAACAAAGCCTGGCTTGAGCGTGCAAAAAGCCTTGATAATCGCCCCTCTTTCTGCATCCGGCTTTCCAATCACTCCTGCCTCTGCAATTGCGGGATGCTCCACAAGCGCCGATTCAACCTCAAATGGCCCCACTCGCTCGCCTGATGTTTTAATAACATCATCTGCCCTGCCAACAAACCAGAAATAACCGTCGGGGTCCATGAATGCCCTGTCACCTGACAAATACCATTCGCCCTTGAAGTAGGACCTGTATTTTTCCTCATTGTTCCAAATCCCCTTCATCATTGCCGGCCATCCTGCCTTGATAGCCAAGTTCCCTTCTGTTTCAGGAGGAAGGACATTGCCATTATCATCAATGATTGCTGCGGTAATGCCCGGGAAAGGCTTGCCCATGGAGCCAATCTTGACTGGCAGGACAGGGTAATTGCAGATTAATATGCTACCTGTCTCTGTTTGCCACCACCCGTCATGGAACGGCAGGCCAAATGCCTTTTCCCCCCACCGTATGGCTTCAGGATTCAGAGGCTCCCCCACACTGTTGATATCCCTCAGCGATGATAAGTCATATTTCTTGAGAGCATCCATCCCTGCTTTCATCAGCATCCTAATGGCTGTCGGGGCAGTATACCAGACAGTTACCTGGTAATCCTGGATAATTGAATACCATTTTTCAGGATCAAACCTTCCTGCGTGAATTATCTGCGATATGCCATTGCTCCACGTCCCAAGGATTTCATAGACAATGCCAGTGACCCAGCCCGGATCTGCAGTGCACCAAAATACATCATTTTCATGGAGGTCAAGGGCCCATTTTGCGCTGAGATGCTCCTGCACAATATCCCCGTGGGAATGGACAACGCCTTTTGGCTTTCCTGTTGTGCCAGAGGTGTAAAGCATGAATGCTATATCATTTGGGTCCATGTGCGCGACATTGAAATTCCTTGATGCTTTGTCAAGCTCTGCATGGAAATTAACTTCACCTTGCCCTGAATCCTTGTCTGCAATTATTATGTGCTTGAGCTCAGGCAGCTCATTCCTGACATCATAAACCCTTTGCTTAAGCTCATTGCATGTTATGATGGCCTTGGCCCCTGAATCGTGCAGCCTGTCCTTTAAGGCGGCAGGCCCAAATGCAGAAAATAATGTGCCGGCTATGGCCCCTGTCTTGATTATCCCAAGGAATGCTATGTACAGCTGGGGAATCCGGGGCAGGAATATGAATACCCTGTCGCCTTTTTGGATGCCCAGATTCGCAAGGACATTGGCAAACTTGTTTGTCAGAAATTTCAGTTCTGTGAAAGTGTATTTTTCCTTTTCCCCATTCTGGCCCTCCCAATACATTGCAACCTTGTTCTTCCTCCATGTCAGTGCATGGCGGTCAATTGCATTATGGGCCACATTCAGTTTGCCATTTGCAAAATAGTCAATCTCCTTGCGGGCATCATCCCATGTGAAAGACCTGTAAGTTTTGTCATAATCAGCCAGATTTGGAGTTTCAATGTACTGCGGCTTCCTAATTATTTCGTTCGTGATTTGGCTTTCGTGCTGCTCATCTCCCATGATTTTATCTTCTTTTGGATACCATATAAAGATTTCTTACCATTGATAAAAGACAAATTACATCAAATGGCAAAAGAAAGCCG
This sequence comes from Candidatus Woesearchaeota archaeon, assembly GCA_018303405.1. Taxonomy (NCBI): domain Archaea; kingdom Nanobdellati; phylum Candidatus Woesearchaeota; species Candidatus Woesearchaeota archaeon. Next base: position 171,838 of record JAGVYD010000009.1, read on the forward strand.
TCAATAAATCAGGAATTGAAAAAACAAGAAAAAAAGAAAAAAGGGATTAAATAATCCCGCCGTAGAGCAATATCAAAGGCGCGAACACAACAGCCACGATTGACATCAATTTTATCAGGATGTTTAGGGATGGGCCTGCTGTGTCCTTGAACGGGTCGCCGACCGTATCGCCAACAACCGCTGCCTTGTGCGCATCGCTGCCTTTTCCACCGAAATGCCCTGCCTCGATGTATTTCTTGGCATTATCCCAGGCGCCGCCAGCATTTGCCATCATGACCGCCAGCAAGAAGCCTGATGACAGCGCGCCGGCCAATAAGCCACCGACTGCGGCTGCACCAAAAAGAAGCCCGACCACAACAGGGGCCAGAATGGCCAATAAGCTCGGTATGATCATGTTTCTAAGCGCTGCCTCTGTGCTTATGCTTACGCATCTTGCATAATCAGGCTTGGCCTTGCCTTCCATTATTCCCTTTATTGTTTTCCACTGCCTTCTGACTTCTTCAACCATGTGCACTGCTGCCACTCCCACAGCCTTCATCGCAAATGCTGAAAACAAGAATGGCATCAATGCGCCAATAAATACGCCTGCTATTACATTAGGCTGCAATATGTCAATAATCTTGAGCTGCACAACTTCTGTATAGCCAACAAAAAGTGCCAAAGCAGTCAATGCCGCGCTTCCTATTGCAAAGCCCTTGCCTATAGCTGCTGTGGTATTCCCGACAGCATCCAGATCTTCTGACCTTTTTCTTGCAACCTTGCCCTGCCCGGCCATTTCAGCTATGCCAGCTGCATTATCGGCAACAGGTCCATAGGTATCCATGGCAAGCGTCATTCCCAAGGTGCTGAGCATCCCGACTGCTGAAATTGCAATTCCATATATGCCCCCACCATATTTATAGGCTATGAGTATTGCCACAACCACAGTCACCACAGGTATCACTGTGCTGAACATCCCGACTGCTAGGCCTTCAATGACATTTGTGCCTGCGCCAGTTGTCGCTGCCTCTGAAATTTTCTGGACCTGTCCTCCCTTTTCTGAAGTATAATATTCAGTTGCAAGCCCTATAACAATGCCTGCGATAAGGCCAGCCATGGCTGCCCAGAAGACACCGATATCACCAATTGTGTACTTGATGATGAAGTATGTCATGACAGCCGCAAGTATGGAGCTTGCATAAATCCCATAGTTCATTGCGGTTTGCGGCGAGGATTTCTTGGCTGCAAACACAAAATATGTGCCAAGGATAGATGCTATAATCCCGGCTGCGGATATCATAAGAGGAAGCAAGACCCAGAATGGGGAATCAAAAAGGCTTGCGCCAAGCACCATTGCAACTATGATAGAACCCACATAGCTTTCAAAAAGGTCAGCGCCCATGCCTGCAACATCGCCGACATTGTCGCCAACGTTGTCAGCTATCACCGCCGGGTTTCTTGGGTCATCCTCTGGAATGCCCTTTTCAACTTTGCCAACAAGGTCTGCACCGACATCCGCGCCTTTTGTGTAGATGCCTCCGCCAACCCTTGCAAAAAGCGCTATGCTTGAAGCGCCGAAACCAAACCCGTATATAATTGAGGGGTCATTGAATATTAGGTATAGCATTGAAACCCCGAACAGCCCAAGGCTTGTCACGGTCATTCCCATTACAGTCCCGGATGAGAATGCAATGCTAAGGCCGTGCATCATACTTTTTTGGACAGCCATGACAGTCCTGGAATTGGCCTGTGTTGCAATCCTCATCCCGACATTGCCTGCAGTGGCAGAAAAGATGCATCCAAGCACGAATGTGAGCGCCATGAGCTGGCCAATGAAATAATACAATATAATCCCTACAATTACCACGTACCAAAAAAGAATCTGGTATTGCTTTTTGAGAAACGCCATTGCGCCAGTCCTGATTGCGTCTGCAATTTCCTTGACTTTCTCAGATTTAAGCGGAACGTCAAGAATCTTTCTCGCCTGCCAATAAGCGAAAAAAAAGCCAATAAAAGAAACAAGCATTGCTGTAACGGCATAATTGAAACCCATTTTATCCCCCCTCTAATTTTGTTTGGAATGAAACATATTGTGTTAGGACATGTTTGAGATTTGGCTTTAAATAGCTTACTGTTAAACAAGTGAGAAATGGAAATGCGAAAAGAGGATGCTTGGATGGTTAGGCTGCTGCTTCGTTCTTCTTCTTTATCCTTTTCATCCTGAAAATATTCTCCCTTTCCATTTCCTCAAGCCTGAGCCGGATAAAATTTGCTGACTTCTGCATTTGGGGTATGACTGCGAACTCAAGGGCATTTACCCTTCTTTTTGTCTTTTCAATCTCCTGCAGGAGCTTTCGCATGGAAGTCTCCACTTCTGCAGCCACAATCACTTTTTCCACAAGCTTCTCATAGGCCTCTGCTGTTTCAGTGACCGCTGCTGAGTTGAATATGCCTGGGCCGCGTTCGGAATTCTTCTTCTGCAAATCAAGCTGGTTGATTTTCGGGACCTTTACGCCCATAATGCTTTTGGTCTTCAGGTCAATCTCGGGCCTGTTTTTCATGGCAAGGGCAATTGACTTGATGGCGAGGTCAGATTCAAGCATCCTGGCGATGTTCATCCTGTTTTGCGCACCATTGTAAAAATTGGTCATTTCGCTTCTAAGGGTTTTGGCCTTGCCCAGGACCTCAAAAAAATCAAGTATCAGGCCATCCCTTTTCTTCTTCAGAAGGTTATAGCCTGACTTGGCCAGCTTAATTTTTTTCTTGAGCTTCATCAGCTCGCTTCTTGTTGGTTTTATGTCCTGTGCCATGTTCCTTCCTTATTTTGCCGCAGCAACAACTTCAGCCTTTTCCTTCTTGCCTGTGTAAAATTTCTTCTTGAATTCTTCCTTGATCCTTGTCAAGTCCCTTTCAGGGATATCTGACAGCATTGACCAGGCAATTGAAAGCGTGGACACAATTGACCTGTCTTCCCCCCGGTCCTGCCTCACAAATTTGTCCTCGTATTCAGCAGCGAACTTGAGCAGCCTCTTGTCCCTGTCAGACAAGGCTTCCTCTCCGACAATGGCAACCAGGCCCCTAAGGTCCCTGCCTTCTGCATAATTTGCATAAAGCTGGTCTGAAACCTGCTTGTGGTCTTCCCTTGTTTTTCCAGGGCCTATGCCCAGATTCATCAGCCTTGAAAGCGACGGCAATACATCGATTGGAGGATAGATTCCTTTCATGTGCAGTTCCCTGAGGAGCACAATCTGTCCTTCAGTAATGTATCCGGTCAAATCAGGGATTGGGTGGGTGATATCGTCGCCGACCATTGTAAGGATAGGCAATTGCGTGATGCTTCCTTTTTTTCCCTTGATCATGCCTGCCCTCTCATAGATTGACGCAAGATCTGTATACATGTAACCGGGGTAGCCCCTTCTTCCGGGGATTTCTTCCCTTGCTGCCCCAATTTCCCTAAGGCTTTCACAGTAATTTGTCATGTCAGTCAGGATGACCAGAACATGCATGTCATTTTCATAGGCAAGATACTCTGCTGCTGTAAGCGCCATCCTTGGAGTGATCAGCCTTTCGACTGCAGGATCGTCAGCAAGGTTCAGGAATACAACGCTTCTTTCAAGGGCCCCTGTCTCCTCGAAATCCCTGATGAAGTACTGCGCTTCCTCGTTTGTGATTCCCATGGCTGCAAATACCACTACGAATTTTTCCTTTTGGCCCACTACTTTTGCCTGCCTGGCAATCTGCAAAGCAATTTCATTATGAGGCAGGCCCGATCCTGAAAAAATTGGCAGCTTTTGCCCCCTGACAAGCGTGTTCATGCAGTCAATTGTGGAAATACCAGTCTGGATGAAATCCGCCGGGCTTGCCCTCGCGTATGGATTAATTGCTGCGCCAGTGATGTCCAGCTTTTTGTCAGGGATGATGTCAGGCCCGCCGTCAATCGGCTTGCCTGCGCCATTCAGAATCCTGCCAAGGATGTCCTGCGACACTGAAAGCTTGATGTTTTCACCAAGGAATTTTATGGAGCTGTTCCTGTCAATGCCTGATGTGCCTTCGAAAACCTGGACAACCACAACATCGTCGCTTGTATCCAAAACCTGGCCGTTTTTCATTGTGCCGTCGGATAACTTAATCTGAACAAGGTCTGCATAACCAACTGGCTCTGTTTTTTTCACAAAGACCAGCGGCCCCGCAATCCTGGAAACTGTTTTGTATTCTTTCATCCTAACCACCCTTGGTTGATTTCTCCCATCATTCTCCTTTGCTTATCATTCTTTTTTATGATGCGCCAATTATCGCAATTTTGCCACAATCATGCCTTCAGCTTCTGGAACTCTGAATCCATGTCCTTTCGCACGCTTTCAAGCAGGGACTTGTAATCCTTCTCGAATTTTGCCGTTGCAATCCTGTCCTTTGCCCTGGTGTCGAGGATTTGCCTGACCCTGACACCCTTTTCCAAGGCCTGGCCAGCCAGCGAGTTGAAATGCATGATGATCTGCATCAGGGTGTAAGTCTTGTGAAGGTCGCAAAATGTGTCCACGTCATGGAAAGCATTTTGCTGGAGTATGTTTTCCCTGATGAGCCTTGCAGTTTCAAGCACAAGCTGCTGCTTGTCCGGCAATGCATCTGAGCCAACAAGCTGCACAATTTCCATCAGCTTTTCTTCCTCCCCAAGAACAGTTGAAACCTGGGTTACATAGGCCCTCCAGTCCCTGGCAACTTTTTCAGCAAACCATGGGCCCAAAGTATCAAGGTAAAGGCTGTATGAGGTTAGCCAGTTGATGCTTGGGAAATGCCTTCGCTGCGCCAGCTTGGCGTCAAGAGCCCAGAATGTTTTGGTGACCCTGAGTGTTGATTGGGTTACTGGCTCTGAAAAGTCCCCACCTGGAGGCGAGACTGCGCCAATGACTGACACGCTTCCTTCCTTGTCTGTTCCCAACGGAAGAACCCTGCCGGCCCTTTCATAAAACTCAGCCAGCCTCGTTGAAAGATAGGCAGGATAGCCTTCTTCCCCTGGCATCTCCTCAAGCCGTGAGGAAATTTCCCTCATTGCCTCTGCCCACCTGGAAGTTGAATCAGCCATGAGAGCAACGCTGTAGCCCATGTCCCTGTAATATTCTGCAATAGTGATGCCTGTGTAAATTGAGGCTTCCCTTGCCGCGACAGGCATATTCGAGGTATTGGCAATGAGGACAGTCCTGTTCATCAGGGGCTTTCCTGTTTTTGGGTCTGTCAAATGCGGAAATTCTGTCAGGACTTCTGTCATTTCATTTCCCCGCTCACCGCATCCTACGTACACAATTATGTCTGCATCGCACCATTTTGCCAGCGTTTGCTGGGTGACAGTCTTTCCAGCGCCAAATGGGCCTGGAATTGCTGCGGTACCCCCTTTTGCCAATGGGAACAAGGCATCAAAAATCCTCTGGCCTGTTATCAACGGAACAGTCGGCGGCAATTTCCTTTTCGAGGGCCTTGGCTTTCTGACAGGCCATTTCTGAAGCATTGTGATTTTTGTCCCGTTATCAAGGCTGGCAATTTCATCGTCAACAGTAAACTTGCCTGACTTGATGGAACTGATTTTTCCTTCGACACCATTTGGGACCATAATCCTGTGTATCAGGCCGGGAGTTTCCTCGACTTCACCGATTATGCCGCCTGAATGGACCATTTCCCCATTCTTGGCAATTGCCTTGAAGTCCCACTTTTTGCTGTGGTCAAGGCCTGGTGCTTCAACGCCCCTGCTAATGAAATCGCCCACTTGCTTTTGGAGAACCGGCAATGGCCGCTGGATCCCGTCATAAATGCTAGTCAGCATTCCCGGGCCAAGCTCCACCGACAATGGCAAGCCTGTATTTTCAACTGGCTCGCCGGGCTTAATGCCTGTTGTATCCTCATAGACCTGGATAGTTGTGTTTTCGCCATCAATTTGGATGACTTCGCCCATCAGCCTTTCCCTGCCTACCCTAACTACATCATACATCCTGGCGCGGATGCCCCTTGCAACAACCACCGGGCCGGCAATCCTGTAGAGCATGCCCGCCTCCTGCTGCTTCGCTTGTGTTTTATCTTCCATTTTTCCACCTTTGTTACACGTCTTGTTTCTTGTATTATGAAAATGATATGTGATATTGCATTCTTTAAATCAGCCCCAAAGGTCAATGCCCACCGATTTCCCGATCATTTTTCTCAGGCTTTCTGAGCTCGCCTGGTCTGAAAGCATTATCACAACCGGCCTGACCGATGACTCTATCTCATTCTTATCATGCTCGTCCAGCTTTTCCATTATTTTTTCCTCTGTGATTATTATCCCCACAGCCGGGTCTGACATCAGCTGCTTGAGCCTGTTGTAATGGTCTGACTCGATTTCATGGGTATGCCTTATTCCTGCAAGCTGGAATCCCAGGATAAATCTGGATGTCCCTGCCACTGCTATTTCCAGCATTTTTTCCGTGTTGTCTGGTGCCATTTTCTCCCCTATTGCCTGTTTCCAAAATTCATTGCCATTGCGTAAGCTGGCTTACTATTACATTTGGTGCTAGACAATGATTTCCCTTGAAATGAATTCCTCTGAAAATCCAAGCTGCCTGCCCTTGACGATTTTCATCAGGTTCTGCACCTCGATCTCCTTGGCGAACATGAATCCAAGTATCACATTTATGGAGAGAGGGTTCTGGTGGATAAACAGCATGGCCCGGCCAAGCACGTGCTTGTTTACCAGCCTCTCAAACTCTATAAGAGAATGATTTTTATGATAATGCTCAACGCACTCGTTGATAAACTTCCGCATGGCCTTGTTCCTGATGCCCTTGGGTATGGAGTCTATGCTTTTTGATTCAAGGAGCCTGAGGACCTGCAGGTTCTTCTCTGGCGAGGCTGTCAAAAAAATGTATTTTTTCATATCAGATTTTGGGGCCCCTTCTTTTATCAGCTTTACAATGTTTAGCAGGTTTGTTGCCTCAATCTGGGTCTCGATGAAATTCTTGAATAATTCGCCGCCGACAGGAAGCATTTCGCTGAATGAAATGAGGTGCCTGAAATAATGCTGGTCAAGCGCATTTTCAAATTCATAAAGCGCGCCTTTCTCCTTCAAGTCCTCGATGAATTTTCTGAAGTGCTTGTATTCAAGGAACGGCACTGCGCGGACCACATCCTCGACGCTATCCTTCTTCAGGAGCTCATAAAGGAACTCCTCACGGAAAGCGCCCGCGGGAACCAGCAGCCTCTTGATATAATCCTTGTCAGCTGAAGTGTAAATCCCCCTGACAATTGTCTTGACATTAAGTATGTCATATTTTGTAAGATATGCATCAATCAGCAAGTTCAGCTCTGTTGTTGAAATTCTGCGCAGCTTTGCAAAGGTTTTTGCGAGGTTCCTTGTAAGGGCCATCTCAATCAGCTCCTCGCCGGAATACCTGACGGCAAGTTCGTCAATTTCCGCCTTATAGCTGGAATCCTGGAGGAATTTTGCAAGCTCAGAAAACTGCATTTTAAGCATTTTCTCGTAGTCATTCCTGCGGAAAAGCTTTGTGCGCATGACATTTGCCCTGACATATGTATATGGATACATATTGTCGAGCCTGATTTTATCCTTGCTTTCCGCAATCTGAACCTGTGCCATTTTTTATCCTTGCTTTTTTCGCTTATGAGCTTATGATGCTTATGATTACTTGAAAACCAGGTTAACAATGCCGCTGAGATTCCTGTTTTTCACATTGTCCAAAAAGGTGTCATAGCTGTAATCAATCCTCATGGATTTATCTTCTGTTTCAGCGATAAACCCGCCTGAGATGTCAGTGCCAAGCCACTTATAGTCCTTGGCCAGATTTTTGTCCCTTTGGTTGATGTATAATGTGGAAATACCTATCTGCTTGCTTGCCTTGCCCTGAAGCGTTTCAAAGTAAGCCTTGTTTTTTTCAGCAGGAAGCTTTTGTATCTGGCTGGCTGCCTTTTCAAATACGGCTCCAATCAGGTCTTCCTTTTTCTGCAGGATTCTCTTCTTGGTTTCAAAATTGGCCTTCGCTATTTCCTTGCGCTCCAATGTTTCGGCCGCCCGTTCAGCGTCCATGTGATTCTTGGATTCAATTTCCTTGACCCTTTTTTCAGCCTCGGCAATTATTTTCTGGGCTTCGGCTTCCATTTTTTTAATTATCAAATCCCCTTCCCTTTTAGCCTTGGACAGGATTTCCTCCTTCACTTCTTCAAGTCCCATGTTCTCACCACACCTTTTGACGCAATGCAAGCATCAGCATTGCATCCAAGCAGCTGCCGAATACCAACATGCACGCTAAAAATTGCGCTGCAATGCCTCGGCGATATCTTGATTTTTCCTGGCAGATATCAGAGGTATCAGCGCCTGATATTGGCTGCCGGTTGCTTATGCAGCACCAGCCATGCCAATTATCATGATGGCAACTACCAGGCCAAAAATGACCAGTGTTTCCGGAATGACTGTCAAAATCAGCCCTTTGCCGAACAGGTTTTCATTTTCGGCCATTGCGCCGATTGCTGCTGTTCCGATTGCCTTTTCTGCGATTGCCGCTGCTATGGCGCTGACGCCGATTGCTGTTGCAGCTGAGTAAGCAATCAATCCTACTCCCAATTCTATTGCCATTTTGCTACCTCCTGTTGTTTTTGAGTTACGGAATATGCACCATTTGCAGTTTGCCTGCCTGTCTCCCGTTTCTCGATATGATGAATATCATTGGCAATCAAGTGTTGCCATTTGATGTTTGCGGCCTAGTCGATTTCCCGGCCAAATGGGATGTACTCCTTGCCTCCGCCCTTGAAAAATTTGGTGAAAAATTCAACATAGTGGAGCCTGAGCGAATGCAAAAAGGGGCCGATGATGCCCAATGCAATATTGATAACATGCCCTACCACAAGCAAAAGCACGGCATAAAAGATGTAAATGCCCCCCTGATGGATGAATTCTGTTGCAAATTCATTGACAACTTCTGCCAGCTTCACAGATGCGAGACCTATGGCCATAAGCCTTGCATATGAAAGGATGTTGCTGAAAATTGAGGGGATTTCTATCAGGCCTTTGACGCCTTCGCCGAGCCACAGCAAAACGATTGACACAGCACCTATTGCCACGCCTGGCCAGAGCGAGACAAGGTAGCCAACGGCAATTGCTATCTCCAGCAAAATCCAGCTGAATTTTTCTTCGACAGCTTTCAAAAACCCGTGGTGCATCCATTCATTGGCAAACCCGATTATAAGCCCTATGTTGATGTGGATCACCCCGATTATTATTGCCCATGCCAGCAAGTCCATTATCTGATGGCCCCTGCTAAGAAGGTGAGGGATATGGAATCCCATGACTTCCTCGGCCCCGAAGAATTCCCCAAAGACCAGGCCAAAGCCAATTGTCGCCAGGGATGAAAATATCAGGATATTGAAAAAGCCTGAAAACTTGGGCATGAACTTCTTGAGAATCATGAACAGCACCAGGGTTGTCAGGCCGTAGCCAAAATCCCCGAGCATAAATCCGAAGAAAAGCGGAAATGTCAGGAAAAGGAAAAAAGTCGGGTCAATCTCCGTAAACTTTGGAAGTGAAAAAAGGTGCATGAGAATTTCAAATGGCTGTGCGAATTTCGGATTCTTGAGCTCAATGGGTATGTCGTCATGGTGTCCTGCGTCGCGCATCTCAATGTAAACCTTGTCCCCTGTCAGCTTCTTGATTTCTGCTACGACATCATCAACTTTGTCATTGGGCACCCAGCCGGAAATAATTGAGGTCTCATCAGTCATTCCGAATTTCAGGGGTGCCTCGGCTTTCTCGATTTCCCGGGCCAGGTATTTTTCAGCAGACCCGAGATAATCGCCATATTTTTGCCTGGCCAAAACCATCTTCTTTTCGAAGCCGGATTTCCTTTCTGTCAATGCCTTGAGCTGCGCTGAAATCCTTTTTTCATCGAATTCCTTCCCGCCCGTAAAAGCAATCAAGTCGGAAAAATCAATGCCCTGAAACCTGTACTTTTCCAGAAGCGAGAGTATCTCAGACCTTTGGGACGCGTCTATGAAAATTGCAGTTATTGCCTTTTGCCCGGATGTGGCTGATTTTATGTAGGATTTGGATGTCAGCTTGCGGACCTCGCTCACAAGGTCTGGCTGCTTGTCAGCATGCCCTATAAAATGGGCAATTGTCTCATAGTGCGAAATGTTCGATATGCTTATTCCGAGCCTTTTCAGTGTGTGCGCCTTCAGAAGAAGGCTGTTTAATTTTTTTATTTCCTGGTCAATGTCCCGATAGCTGACAATGGTTTTTGTGGCACTTTCATAGATTTCATTGATTTGGGAAATGACCGATTCCAGTGAGGCAAACTGCATGGAAGGGCCGGAATCATCACCTATTCCTGGATGCCTGTCATGGGCTGATTTGCCCTTGTTCTTTTTTTTCTTGCCTTCATCCGGAACAGCGAGCATGAATTCCCTGCTGTTTAGCTGGCTCCTGATAGACCTTGTCTTGACAACAGCGTCTGATAAAGCCTCGGCATTTTGAAGCGGATTGCCAATGTCAAGCTTTTCAGACTTGGAGTGCTCAATTATATGCAGGACCTTCAAAGAATAGAGCTTGTTGATGAGCCTAGCCTGGAAGCTGTTTGGAGCAATGACAAAAACTTTTTTCATGCCCTTTGGCCTAAGCATTCTTGACTTCCTCTTCAAATTTCTTCAAAATTAAGGCGACTGCCTGGTCTGTCCCGGCTTGCGCTGATTTCGCCAGCTTAGCCAGCTCTTTTTTGCCTTCTTCCCCTATTTGACTGATAGCCTTTGCAAGGCCCTTTTTCCTTTCCTCAAGCCTTGCCTCAATTTCAGAAGGTGCATGCGACTCTGCGCGCTTGACCATCTGTTTTGCGCGCTCCATTGCATCAGAAACAGCCTTGTCCCCCTTTTTTTGAGAATCCTCCACAATCGCCTTGGCCTTTTTTTCGGCTTCCCTTATTGAATTCAAAAGTTTATCCATTGGAACCACTCCCTTTTTGTTCTGGCTCTGCGAACTGGGCATGCATAATTGCTGAGCTTACCTACACGCCTTCAGAAGTATTGCCTGAAAGCGTTCTTACTCTAAAAAAAGCAATGCTTTCCCCTAACCCCTTTCTCCAGGCAATCCTGCCTTGAGCTTGTGCTGCAATTACAGGGTTTGGCATTTGATGGGGCTTTTTATATGTTCCGATTGGATTTTATGTTAAAATATAAGCATATAAGCAGGCCCCTCCACAGTTAGCAAGCTTTTCTACTTATCCACAAAAAAGTACTGGGGGTCAATTTATAAACATTGCCATTGTGTAAATGGCAGCGCACTGGAAAATTAGATACAGAGCAGGCAATATCAGATATATGGATAACCATAGGTAACCCAGAAAGCATAGGGAGTATATATTTATGCTATTGCGGGTGCTATGGGGTTTTTGTGCCCGTAAGGCTAATAGTTCAGCTTATACCTTAGAATTGCGCCAATGCCGCCCAGGCCATCGAGCTTTTTACCAGCTTCGTGCTCCCCGCTTATCAACATTACTTTGCCGTTCATGCTTTCTGCCTGGCGCATTAATTTTTCTGTGTGGGCATATAACTTGCTTTCCCTTGATTTTCTAATGTGCGAATCAGTAATCAGAAGCGTTTCAACTGCACCAGATTCCACAGCCTGCCTAACTTCCTTAAGGCCATAGGCTGCCTGGCCCTGCCTTGATATTTCGACCATAAGTGACTCAACAAAGGCAGTTTCGCGCGAGATGCGGTCTTCCTGGAGAATTTTCCTGAGCTCATCGCGCTTCAGCACTTCCTCTATTGCATTTTTGGTAACAGAAGAGCAGGTTGCTGTCCGTATTTTCCTCTTGATTTCATGGTCCTTGAGGTAATTAGAAAATTCCTCCTTCCAGAAAGCAGGGCTTGCCACAATAATTGTGTCAAAATCAAACCTTTTGTCATAATCTTCCATGGACTTAAGGATTTCGCCATAAAAGTCGCCTGATGATTTTTGGAGAGTGCCATGGACTTTTTTGTCAACAGCGCCCTGGAATTCGGACAGGATGTCATATCCATATTTTTTCAAGGCGGCAAATAATGCCTCCTCCCTGTCCATGATGCAAATCAAGATTTTTGGGGTCTTTTCCCTGGCTGATTCCTGCAGCCTGTCAAGCTGGTATTTGGGCCAGCTTTGCTTTACAAGCGTGAGGACTGTGTTCTGGTCGACATTGATCGTGTGGTGGCTGCCGCGCGGGACTTCATCAGTTGCCTCATCAACTGTGCCAGAAACGCGCAAGATATCAGAGTACTTGTGGAATTCAACATTGTCTACACGGATTGAAAGGAAAATCGGCCTTCTTTCTGCACCTTTAGACTCCTGTTCTTTGTCCTGCGCTTTGATTTTCCGGAGCGTCTTTGCCTTGGCGAGATCGCCATAATCAATCATCTCGCTTAGATACCACAGGTCATCAAGATTTTCAGTGCGAACCTTCACTTCGCAGGCTTTGAGGTTCATGTGGATTATTTTCATATTTTTTGCCCAACATCGATAATAGCCGTTCAGTTGAAAATCTCGGCTTCGCCTCGGCCAGCATCGGGCTCCGCGATTTATATTCTAGAGAAGAATGCCGTATCCCCGAAGGGGGCTTCCCCCTCCGGCATTTTATGTTCCTGAAAAAGGCACTCCGCATATTGATGCTGGCTGCATTTTCAACTGCACTGGTTACATCGAAACTTATTTATATATAAACTTATTTAGTGTCCTCATTTAAAAGAGGCAACTTTAGAGTAAAGTATGCATTTTTGCATGCAATTTGCATGGCTTTTACCAGCAGGGCAAATGCAGTTGGCTGGGCAAAGTAAAGGCACGGCAGGATGATCTTGATGCTTAAGAAAAGGAATGGACAGTCAGGGAGCGGTGCCGCTACTCTGGTTGCTGTTATTGCATTGCTTATTGTTCTCTATATTCTGTTCCTCCCGCCAGATGTCAGAAAGGACCTTTTGGAGGAGGAAAGCGATGGGCCTGGTGGCACAGGCACCGGAAGCGGGAGGGTTGTTACCAACCTTTTAACTGACCATCCCGGAAGGCTTGAGCAGATTGATAAGCTGGAAATAGAGCATTACCTGCCTGCTGTTAGCCTGTTCTCGCTGGCAGGGGCTGAAGTGTTCAAGAAAGCAGGGTCAATCTATGTCAAGAATGGGATTTTTGACAATAAGGAGGAAAAGCTTACATTCAATATCCCGGATCTTGACAACACTGACAATGTGCTTTTGTCATTCAGCGTTAAAGATGCCATGGGCAGGCTGACTGTCCTGCTGAACGGCGAAGAGATATATAATAATGAGATTTCCACAAAAAATGTCATGCCAATAGAGCTGCCAAAAGACTCTTTGGTGGACAGCAATGTGCTGGATTTCAAGGTTTCTGAAGTTGGATTCAGGTTTTGGAGAACGAATGAATACACCCTTGAAAATGTCCAGGTCACCGGAGATGTGACTGATGTGACAACCAGAGAAAGCAAAAATGTCTTTGTGATTTCCCAAACAGAAAAATTCAACCTTGAGAAGGCATTGCTGAGATTCCTTCCAGACTGCAGGCAGGCTGATGTTGGAATACTTGAGATTCAGATCAACAACAGGCAGGCATATTCAAGCGTGCCGGAATGCGGCGTGCTGAAAACAATTGAATTCTCGCCTGCCATATTGGAAAATGGCGAAAACAAGCTTTATTTCAGCAGTGATAATGGCAGATATTTGATAGACCAGATAAGCATAACTTCCAGGCTCAAGGAGATTGCATTCCCGGTTTATTTCTTCGATGTGTCCGGAAACCAGTACTCAGACATCGTGTCCGGAAGGGATGATGTCAACCTGTCAATGAGATTTGTTGACAGCCAGGATTTCAAAAGAGGCAGGATTTATATCAATGGCAAAACGCTTTCAATAAACACCAAGGACGCGACATTCTCAAAAGTAATTGACAATTATATTGAAGTTGGCCAAAACGGGATAAGGATTGAACCAGACAACACAGTCCTTGACATCATAGAGCTGAAAGTGGATATAGTCAGGCGATAGGCAGGCAATTTCTTTATTGGGCAATGGTGTTGTGAACCTTGCCGGGAATATGAAGAAAAATTTATATAACCTCTAGTATCATAGACTAGTATAGATAGGAGTATATTGCCGCAACAGCAAATTGCTGACGCTGAATAGATTTTGAAAAAAATCGGGCAATTGTGACCCCCGAGGCTGGAAAAAGGCATGAGTGCAATCATTAGCGGTAAAAAAGAGGACAATGCCAGGATATTCTGATAAAGAGGAAAATGCAATGGAAAAGCTTCCTGAGTCATGGAAGCTTTTTGAGGCTGCCTATAGCATAGAGCATAAACTTGCGGAAATTGAGCACGAGAATTCAGATTTCTATGATTATGGCAAAGCCTTCGCCCATGCCGGGCCTGTCCCAGAAAGCATAAGGAAGGAAATTGACCGGATGCATAAGCTTTTGGAGTTCGACCACCGGCTGGCCAACCTGATAAGGCTCGGCGCGGAAAAAAAGGAAGAAAAGCAAAACAGGAAATTGTAACAGCTATTGATTAGAAAGTAAAAAAAGATGCCGGAAACGGCTGGGCAACTATCAAAAATGGGAGACAGGCTATCAGCAATCAAGCAAAATGTTTCTACTAAATTCAGCAAGGCATACTCCAAGGTTCAGCAAAAAGCGTCGGCTTTCAAGGACAAGGCTTCTGAACTAAAAGATAAATTCTCAGGGAATAGGGGGCAGGGTGGCAATGAGCAAAAAATCAAGCTCCAGACTGCTGGAGGCGGATTTGCGGCCGGCATGGGGACTGCATTGCTCGGCAGAATGTTCTCAGGCTCTGCAAAAGATTCTGAAGTTGGAAAAATGTGGTTTTGGTTTGCCCTGCTCGTAAAGCATATCCTTATTGACGGTTATTACGCTTCATTGTCAGGATATGGATGGTATGGAGCCGGATGGTATGAGAACGACACGCGCTCATGGTTTTTTTCGTTCATTTTCTTCCTTGCCTATTGGTTGCTGTACATGAATAACCTCAAGGAAAAAGATGAGGGATTTGGGTTTTATGCCAAGACTACAGTTTTGTCAACCATGATTTTCCTCTTGGACAACCAAGTGCCACAGAGAATGCTGGCAGAGATGGTAGCCGGCAATCCCACACTGGCTACTTTTTTTGGCCCCGTATACCTTTATCGTTTCCTTTTCCCATGGTGGGCAATTCTTGTAATGTATTCAAGCCAGAATAGATTTGTGCAGAAGGCAAGAGTTATACATGCTTTCCTGATTGTAGGGGTAATACTGCTGACCATGTTCAATTCAGATGTGCCTGCTGCAATGTCCAAATGGGCCGGGAACATCCCTGGCACACTCCAGGATGCTGAAAGCCAGTCCGAGACCAAGGCTGGATTGACAGGCTGGTTCAAGATAAATTACAAGAGGCTCAGGGAATGCATTGATACCCAAAATGAAACTGCCTGCAAGCTGCTGGGCCGCCCTGTCAGCGACGCAAAGAAAACAGCGCCTACAGAAACCACTATACTCCAAGGAGGCGTCGATGACAAGCTTTCCCAGGACATGATATTAAAGCTCTCTGCGTCAAAAAACGCTGCTGTGAATTACTGGGAAAAGGACATTATTGCCTCGGCGAGCCTGGAGGCTGTTGCATTCAACAGGGACTTTGACATTGGCCTTGTGTGCGGCCTTGTGGAAAACAATGTCTATGACAACAAGAGCGGGGAAATGAACCCGAATAAAGTCACTGTAAAATACACAAATGTTATTGGCACAGTTGAATTGCTGACATGCAAGATATTGAAGCCATATGACCTCAAGAAGGGAGTTAATTCAGTGTATTTCAGGGCCAATGTGGATAACCAGCTCACGCTTGACAGCTACATCATCGCATATTTTACAAGGGAGGAAGACCTGAATCTTGAAGTTGACAATTACCTGTCCAGCAAGTCAGCCTTGAAAGAACAATTCATTGCGACAAGGGCGTCCAAGGGAGTTGCTGCTGCGCAACGGGAAGTTTATGCCAATTTGTACAAGGACCTGCTTTCCACAGATTATCCAAGCGGAAAAGTTGAATCAAAATCAGAAGTGTCCTTCATCAAGGCAGTAGTCACAATGGGCGATGTGCCCATTATAGGCATCAAGCCAGCTGACCAAAAAACGCTGATAAACCTGCAGATTGCCATTGAAAACATGGTAAAAGGCGGAAAAATAAAAACAGTCAGGAATGGAGCCTTAGAGCTTCCGCCATGGCTCACGCCAGTTGAAGGCTCGTGCAGCATTTTGAGAGACCCAATTACGGCAGGGGACGGGAATTCCATATACAGGCTGAATGAAAACATCCTGAAAGGGATAGACTGGGGAACAGTCAAGTATGGGGCGCTTGAACAGAAAAAATTGGCTCCGTGCACCCTGGAGTTTACCGGGGACAGGAATGATGAGAATGTCCTTTACAACCCATCCACGCTGAATCCTCGAGTGATATACCTCAAAGTCGGCTATGATTATGAGATGGAAGCAACAGGGACATTATCTGTGACGCCAGGGGACCTTTCGAAATCCGGAATCTTCTATCCCCCAACTGAGATTCTGACAGAAAAGCCTGTGCCATCTGCCTCGCCATACAATATCTCTGATACTTTCGGGTTGCCTGGTGTCGGAGGAAGGCCGAGGGAAGGGGTCACCATCTATGCCTACCCTACTGCAAGGGTGAATTCTGCAACCAGCGGCATTGTCGTTCAAAAAGGCTGCACAGACTGGGGCGGAAATTTTGTCAGGATTAGGCATGAATCCCAGTATGAATTCACTTACGCGCATTTGAACAAGACTGAAGTGAAAGTCAATGACGTTGTGACCGCGGGGCAGCATATTGGCGAGGTCGGCAACACTGCTGGATGCATAGCCAAGAATCCCGATGGGACAACATGCGATGACCTGGCAACAGACTGCGGAATCCCGCTGAAATCATTGAGGTACCAATTGCATTTCGGGATTTATGATTATTCAGGAGGCGCGCCTTTGAAGCCTTACTGCGCACTGAAAAAATTATATGACTCAGGCTATGTTTGCTGAGAAGGAAAGATGAGAAGGAGCAGAACAATGTTTAGGATGTGGAATCCTTATGCCAGCCTGGCTTTGCTAATTGGATTGCTGTTTTTTTTAACATCCTGCGGGAGCGGGAATGCGCCGGTCATTGAAACTGACATCCATACTGGAACTGAAGGATTGATGATGGCATTTACCAAGGATATGCCACCCGAAGACATATCTGACAAAAGCAGCTTCCAGATAGGGGTGGAAGTGAGAAACAAAGGAACTTTTGATATTATTAATGGGCGCCTGACGCTGATTAACTATTATCCAGAGGAAATGCAAATGCTCGACCCCAGCAAGACCAAGAGTTTTGACATTGAAGGCAAATCAGTGTACAATTCCGAAGGAGGCTTTGACCTTGTAACCTGGACAATTGAAAACAAAAACCTGGCAATAAGGCTCAGGGATGAGCAAAGGTTCCTGTTTAAAATACTCGGGTGCTACAGGTACAGGACTGTGTCAAGCGCAAGCGTTTGCGTAAAGCCAAGGAGCTTTGGATTCAGCCTTGCCGGAACCCATTGTGACACTGAGGACATCAAGCTGGGCGACGGGCAGGGCGCGCCTATCACTGTTTCCAAAATCGAGCAGAATGTCATTCCGAAGACAGACCCGCAGACCGGCCAAGTGACCTATAAAGGGGAATACAAAATACTCATCCAGAATAAGGGTGGAGGATATGCAACCGACCCAAATACCTATGAAGATGCATGCGCATCTGCAACACCAAAGAGCAATGTGCTTCTTGCAAAGAATGTACATGTTGAAATGGTGAACAGGGAACTTGAATGCACACCATTGCAGCAAGTCAAGAACACGCAGGATTTTTTTACAATCTGCACCCTGGATTTCGGGCAGCTGCAGGACAGCTTTGAAACATTGCTGACAACAACAATAGATTACGGCTACATATCAGAGCCAATTGAAAAAACAGTGTTTGTCAAGAAGATCAGCAAGGATTACATATGCCCTGCAGAAAACTGCAAGGATTTGCAATACGGGGTTTGCGACCTTTATGGCAGAGAAAATGTCCAGGCAAGCGGCTCGTGCGGAATAAATCAAAAATGCTGTTTTGAAAGCAAGGAAAGCTGCACCAGGGATTTTGGCAGCCTTGGCTATGCATGCAGGTCATCAGGCCAATGCAAGGCAGGCACGATAATCACTGGCTATTGCCCAGGCAGTGCAGACAATGTATGCTGTGAAGCCGGCTAAATTTGCGCCAGGAAATGCCTGGCAGAGGCCATCATTATGGCAGATAAGCCGAAGCCCTGAGAAAAGTTTATATAAGAGATAAAACTAGGGGATTTGCATGGTTAAGCATAATGTGTCAATGGCGACAAAAAGCAAGCTGTCCTTGCTTGCGATACTCTTTGTCTTAATATTAATGATGAGCGCCTGCAGCGGCAGAAGCAGCTGGCCATGGGGCCCAAAAAGCCATGAAGATGATGACCCGTTTGTGACTAATGCCCACACAGGCACTTATGGCGTTGTAATGAGATTTACAAGGGAAAATCCTGCAAGGACTGTATACTATACCGGCGACCCCACTCCATTTGATCTTGTTGTTGAAATAAGAAACAGGGGGGCATATGATATCAGCAATGGCTGGCTGTATTTAACAGGATTTGATAAGAATATTATCCAGCCCTTCATTGTTGCTCCGTCTGGCAAGACACTGCCATTGTTTTTCGCCCCAATGGAAGGAGTCTCAAATTTCAATCCAGAGGGTGACATCTCAGTGGTTGAGTTCAGGAATGATATTGTAAGCTGGCCTGAAGGAACAGACAAGTATGAGCCCAAGGTAAAAATTTATGCTTGCTATGAATATGAGACAGTCGCAAATCCGATTGTATGCATAGACCCGCATCCATTCTCATCATTGGAAGAGGACAAAGTATGCAGGGTGCAGAATGTCGGAATGGCTGGCGGGCAGGGGGCACCTGTGCAAATAACATCTATCGAAGAAGAAGCAACTGAGAAATATGTCTACTTCAAAATCCATATTGCCAATGCGAATGCAAATGGCCAGGTATACGATTGGCAAAGAGTCAGCTATGCATCCGGCAGGGATGATACCTGCCCATTCAATATCCAGTATACTGACAAGGACAAGGTTCACTATGAGCCCCCGGTGTGGGAAGGCAGCGCCGATAGCGCACCACAGCTCGAAAGCTGCAAGCCGCCGTCCCCTGTCAAGCTTGTGGACGGGCAGGCAACAATACTCTGCAAGTACACAATACCAGAAGGGCTGGATGAAGTATACCAGACCCCGTTTAATATCAAGCTGCACTATGGTTATATGAACTATGAAGAACAGACCATAAGGATTGTCAATGTTGCAGAATCCTGAAATTGGCTGTTAAGCATTTGCAAGACAATTGGTATAATGAGTAAATTCTATCCTTTCAGTATAAGGCCATTAGTGGCCCAGGGGATGCATCACCGTCCATGACCAATGATAATGAAAGCATTGCCCGAGTGTGCAAAATAAAAAAATTTATATAGGGATATTGTGTAAGGATGTGTAAATATATAGGAAATTTATGCAAAGTGAAGGTCCCAATTAATTAGCAACAAGAGGCCATATAAGAGATGCAAAGGAGGTTATACAAATGAAAATAAAGCATGGGTTGTTTCTGTCTGCATTGGTTCTTTTAATTTTTATCACGGCATGCACCACAGGGAGCGGCGGAGGCACTCCGACAAGCACAAAAGCCTTTTTAGGAGGCCAAAAGGGTTTGGCGCTGGACTTCTTCCCGCAGGCCCCGCCAGATTTTGTATTCGACACTAATTATCCATTTTCCATCAACCTCAGGGTTGAAAATGTTGGTGAATGGGATGTCGCTGCAGGCGATGCTGTCTTTACAGTAACAGGCATCAACCCGACTGACTTTGGCGTGAGCGCAGCTGACCTTCAGGCAAATTCACCAGATGAGCTTCTCGGGGCACAAAGGGATCCAAATGGCAATGTCATACAGGGAACAGTGACAAATGTCGAGTTCCCCAACCTTCAATATGCCGGAGCCGTTGCTGGCCAGGTCCAATTTAATGTGAAGGTCGAAGGATGCTACAAATACGGAACAAAGACACAGGTTCAGCTTTGCATCCTGGAAGACTTCCTTGGCAGAAGAGGGGAAACTTCAGCCTGCAATCCAAATGAGGAAAAGACTGCTGAAAATTCAGGAGGCCCAGTTCATGTAACATCCTTCTCTGAATCAGTTGTGGGAAGCAACAAGCTTTCATTCTTCTTCACACTGAGGCATGTGGGAGACGGAAGGGCTTATGCGCCAGGAACCCACTGCAGCACTGAATTGTCCGACAGGGACAAGGTCAAGATTACACTGACTGACCCAGGCTTGGGAGACTTGAGCTGCTCAGGGCTTGAAGGAGGCGCGTTGGAAGGCCTTGCAACACTCTACCAGGGAGAAAGAAGCATCAGGTGCACCTTAACAGTCGCTGATGAGAATCTCAGGGACTATGAGACCGTGCTCCCGATTGTTATAGAGTATGATTACAAGGACTCAGTAGAAGTGCCATTGGTCGTAAAGCACGGCTCCTAAGGCCTAATTTTTAATTTTTTTTAATTTACTTTTTCTTTAGAAATCTACCTGAAGTCTATCTTGTCATAACCTGCTTTGTTTCATGCACGGCGCTTTTCTTTTTAAGAATTTCCAGCTCTGCCCTTAATTCAATTTCCTTTTCCATTATTTTGGTGATAAAATGCCTGTAATATGATGATTTTTCCTCAATGGACTGCTTTAGCTCTGCAAGCTCATCGAGCCTTGCACGGAGTTTTTTGTTCTCTGCAACAGACAATGCACCCCGCCGCAGCAATGCTGCCAGTGCCATTTCAGTTCTCTTCAGCCGCGCCTGGTCTATCCCGGACTGCTCAAGCCTGACTGACTCAATGCGCTTGTCGTAATCCTGCTTAAGGGCAACGACGATATTCTTAAGTTTCCTGAGCTCTGCCTCTGCCTTCTGGCGCTCAGCAACCAGCTGTTCATTGGCCCTTGTGGCGACCTTTGCCTGCCCGGCAAATTTATTTGCCTCACCTATGGCCTTCTCTGTCCTGGAAGCCAAGAATGAGTTGGATTTCTTAATCTCCAAAAGAGTGGCGTCCTTATTCTTGAGCTCATTCCTAAGCTTGGAGATTACCAGCATCAGCCTTGAACCTGAATTTGCTGTTTTCTCCAGCTCCCTGATCCTCGCCGTCAGCGACTGAATTTCATTTATAAGGGCCTTTTTCTCTTCTGCCAGCCGTGCAGATTCCCCTTTTTCATGCGCATGCGCCTGTTTTACGCTTTCCAAGGCCTCTTTCATTTTCAGGGTTGCTTCGCGGGAATATCCTTTCAAGGCCAGATTTTTCTCCTGTTCTGCAAGCAGCCGGTCCTTGAGCGCCTCCACTTCTTTTTTATGCTGAAGCCTGAGCCTGTCGTTATGGGAAAGGCTGTCAACCTTTTCCATAAGTTCAAGATTTTTCTTCCTTGATTCCACGAGCTGCCCGGAAAGCTCATTTATACTGCCTGTGCTTTCCCGGAGCTGCCTTGAGTAAAAGGCAACTTGTTTTTTCCGCGCAAAATTCTTTAGAAAGTCGATGTGCTTTTTCTTGACACTTATGTCCTGGCGCAAAATCTGGACATTGTTCTGGAGCATGGCAGACTTTTCCCGCAGCTCCTTGATTTCCCTGTCCTGTGCCGCTGTTGTGCCCGGCATTGATGCCCGGCTGCCATAAGCCCTCTTAAGGACATTGATGTATTTTTCCCTGTTTTCGAGATTTGACCTCAATAAATCAATATTATGCTTGAGATTGGCTGCATAGAGGCCCAGGTCATTAATCCGCTGCATGAGGCCCTGTATTTTGGCCTTGTCCTTCCCATGCTCCTGAAGCCGGCCATAGAGCACCTGCAAATCCTCATTGAGGTTTTCTATGTTTCTTTCGTTCTCATTGAGCTTTTCCGTCAGCTCAAAATTCATCTTTATTATCCGCTGGCTCTTTAGGGCAATATCAGAAAGAAGCCCTGACTCATTCTGGGCAAGAATCTGGCCAGGCAGGGCTGGAGAAGGGGCATAGCCAAATGTTTGTTCCACTATCTTTGCCTGCCTTACCTCCTTTTCCTCTTTTTTAGCCGGCTTCGCTTGCCTTGCTTTGGCAATTCCCATGCTGATTATGACTTGGCCAGTGTGAAATAAGCAAGAAGGGCTTCAAGCTGGACGAACTCATCTGCGCCTTCGACCATCCTGAATTCAATTTCCCCGCATTTATCAACCAGTTCCACCTTGGCCCTGTCTGCTATGTCAAGGTTCCATATTTCCTTTTGTATCTGCTTGATTATGTCGAGCCCGGAAAGGCCATACATCTGCATTGTGCTGAGCAGCTTGTTGCGCGAATCCTCAAACCTGTTCTTTACAGCCAGGTCCAGTATCTCCTTGATTTCCCTGGGTTTTGCTACAGAAGCCAATGAATAGACAACTTCCTCTGTCAGCCTGTCTGCTACTGCTGCGCAGGATTGCATTATATTCTCGAGCCTTCGGCAATCGCCTTCTGAAACCTCAAACAAGACATCCTTGGCCTTCGGGTCTATATGCAGTTTTTCTGATTTTGCAATGTTATCTATGACCTCCATGACATCAGGCTTATCAAGGGTCCTGAAACGGAACATTGTGCACCTGCTCTGGATTGGATCAATGATTTTGCTTGAATAATTGCAGGAGAGGATGAAGCGGCAAGTATGGGTGTAATTTTCCATTGTGCGCCTCAGCGCCTGCTGGGCTTCCTTCGTCAGGGCATCGCATTCATCAAGGTAGATTATCTTGAACGGCACATTGCCGATAGCCCTTGTCCTGGCAAAGTCCTTGACTTTCACCCGGATGACATCAATTCCCCTTTCATCCGAGGCATTGAGCTCCAGAAAATTCTGGTGCCACTCATCGCCATAAAGCTCATGCGCGACAACCAATGAAAGCGTTGTTTTCCCAACCCCGGCGGGGCCGGCAAACAAAAGGTGCGGCATATTTTTCTGCTTGACAAAGTTCTTTACGCGTTTTACTATTTCCTTCTGGCCTACAATCTCAGAAAATGACTTAGGCCTGTACTTTTCTGTCCAGATGGCATTTTCAGCCTTGTCTTTGTCTTCCTTGCTGCTCATTAACCATACCTGGGTGAATGATTGTATCTGATTTTAAAAAGGTTATCATGTATCATCTGCTCAGTTGAAAATCACCTTCTTTTCTTTGGCTCAAATCTGCAATAATCCGGTGCATTTGTTGGCTAAGCTCTATGGTTCCGGCCAAAAGGGAATCGACCATTGAGAAGGGTCTTTTTCGCTCAGGAAATGTCAGATAACGCCTATTTTCCTTAAAGATATTCCAAAAGGCCATGCAAAGAAAGGGCCATAGTTAGTATTTAAATTATGTCCTCTTCAGCAATTACCAAGAAATCCCCTGATGCAATGACTGCACTGTAGGGTATGAGCATGTTTCCCTGCTTGTCCTTTTCAAGCTCAAGCTTGTCTGCATAAGGTGTCGGATTGGTGAGTATAAGGTGTATCAGCTCCCCGGACTTGACTTCAAAAATAATGTCGCCAACTTCTCCGAATCTCTTTCCGGCCTTGCTGACAACTGTCTTACCGACCAGCTGCTTGGAAAATCTCTTTTCCTCCATTTTTTCATCTATTTTTTCCATGGATGCAAAGGAGAAGATGTTATATTTAAACCTTTCGCTGGGGACTACTGGCCAGGGTAGAAGAAATTTTCCCATAGAGAGCAATATTGAAGGCATGACATATATATCTGCTATCTGGGCAATATTTTTATACCCAAGCCATCTTTAGCCAAGCCATGGATATCGAAAACAGGCTGGAACTGATAAGGCAAGTAGGGGAGGAAATAGTCACAGAAGAAGAGATGAGGGAACTGCTTTCTTCCAAAAAAGGGTTTATTGCCTATGACGGATTTGAGCCTTCGGGAAATGTGCACATTGCCCAGGCCATTATGAGGACAATCAACATCAACAAGATGGTTGAGGCAGGTGCAAAATTCAAGGTTCTTGTTGCTGACTGGCATGCATGGGCAAACAACAAGCTAGGAGGCAATCTGGAAAATATCCAAACCGTTGGAGAATATATGATAGAAACGTGGAAAGCGTGCGGCCTGGAGACTGCTGGCGTGGAATTTGTCTGGGCAAATGAGCTGGTGAAAGATGAGGATTACTGGAAGACTGTGATGAAGGTGGCTGTCAACAACACAGTGAAAAGGGTCATAAGGTGCTCCCAGATCATGGGCAGGAGCGAAAGCGACAACCTGAGCGCTTCCCAGATATTCTATCCCTGCATGCAGGCGGCTGACATTTTTTACCTGAAAGCAGACCTTTGCCAGCTCGGGGTGGACCAGAGAAAGGTCAATATGCTGGCCAGGGAAGTTGGCCCAAAGCTGGGCTATTGGAAGCCAATAATAGTGAGCCACCATATGCTGATGGGGTTGGGACAGCCTCCCCTGGGAAAAACTGCGGAGGAAAAGGCCACGCAGATGAAAATGTCAAAATCCAACCCTGATTCAGCGATTTTCATGACTGACTCTGAAGAGCAGATAAAGGCAAAAATAAAAAAGGCCTATTGCCCTGAAAAAGTTGTTGAGGAAAATCCCACATTGGAATACTGCAAATACATGATTTTTGAAAAATTTGATGCAATACGCATTGAAAGGCCTGAAAAATACGGCGGCAATATTGATATAGGCAGTTATGCTGAGCTAGAAGGGCTATTTACAAGTGGAGGGCTTCACCCTGTTGACCTGAAAAATGCCGTGGCATCAAAGCTAAACGAAATAATATCGCCTGTAAGGGAGCATTTTGTGAAAAATAAAAAAGCAGCTGAGCTCAAAGAAAAAGTCTCAAAGATACTGGCAAAATAAAAACGCATTGATGGCAGAAGAGCGGATATGTGCACGATAAAAACAAAAAAAGAGCTAATGCTGATAAAAAAGGCCTGCCGGATTACGGACCAGATATATTTAAGGATAATTTCTGGCTTGAACAAACATAAATTCAGGACAGAGAAGGATTTGGCAGAATTCATCAACAGCGAGATTGCGCAGAGAAAGCTGAAGCCAAGCTTTCCGTGCATAGTTGCGGCCGGGCCGGGAGCATCTGAGCCGCACCATACCCCTGAAAACAGGCGGCTAAAGGGGTTTGTGGTAATCGACTTTGGAGTTGTGTACAAAAAATACATGTCTGACATGACGCGAACAGTATATGTCGGCAAGCCATCCGCGGGTGAGAGAAAAATTTATGGGCTCCTTCTTAAAAGCCAAATAACCGCCGTGAATAGGATAAAGGCTGGAATGAAATGCAGGGATGCACACCTTATTGCCAGCAAAGTGCTCGGAAAATGGGACAAGAGATTCATCCATGGACTGGGCCATGGGATCGGGACAAAAATACATGAAATGCCAAGGGTCAGGAAAAAGAGCTGGAGATATATCAGGGAAGGCATGGCTATTACAGTTGAGCCAGGCATATATGTAAAGAACAAATTCGGCATAAGGATAGAGGATACTTGCGAAATCCGGCATGGAAAATGCATGGTGCTCACAAAATCAGGCAAGAAATTGACAGTGATAGGCCCGGCCTGAATCTTCCGGACCAATTCCTGCGGGCGGCAGGGCAAAAAGAATAAAACAACGGTGTAACTTGGCTATGGCTACAAAGATTTAAAAGCATTTTTTTATTCTAAACACAATGCGCAATGTTAATTCTGACCTGGCTGATTTTTCCGTGGATTTCCTCAGGAAATTAGGCGCTGATTTTGCTGAGGCCAGGGAAGAAGAATACCAGTCCAACATGATAATAATAAAAAATGGCGCTGTTGAGATTGCCGGCTGCCAGGAAAGCGTTGGCATCGGAGTCAAATTCGTAGTCAATGGATGTTATGGTTTCTGCTCTGTAAACCGGATTGACAGGGATCTTTTAAAAAAAGTGATTGAGGGCTCCTTTCGGCAGGCAAAAAAGTCATCTGGCATCCGAAACGCCGGCCAAAGCCCAAATGGAGAAAAGGCAATCAAGGATATTTCCAGAGTAGCGTATAAAACGAATCCGCTGGATGTGCCCCTTGACAAAAAAATTGGCTATATAAGGGAGATGGACAAGGGATTGCTGTCGCACGGCATAAAAATCCCTGCAAGGTTCTGGACCTGGACAGACGGCATGGTGAATAAGTATTATGTGAATTCCGAAGGCAGCAAAATATTGTCACAGTTTCCAATGGTTGGCCTTGACTATAGCCTGTCGATAAAAATTGGAAATTCCATGGCGCAGAGATACTGGCAGCATGCAAGCCAGGCAGGATGGGAGGCAATTAAGGATTGGAACCTGGAAGGCCAGCTCAAGGAGCATTTGCTGGCGCTGGAAGACAATGCGAGGCACGGAAAAAAACCGCCGCATGGTGAAATTGACCTTATCACTGGATCAGAAGTTACAGGGATAATCGCGCATGAAAGCTGCGGACACCCTTATGAAGCTGATAGGATTCTGGGAAGGGAAGCAGCACAGGCAGGCGAGAGCTTTCTTGAAAGCGGCAGCGTTGGCACAAGAATGGGCAATGAAAAGCTCAACCTGGTTGATGACCCCACTGCCGCCGGAAAGGTTGGAAGCTATAAGTTTGATGATGAGGGAATAGGGGCAAGAAGGAAATACCTGATTAAAAATGGGAAGGTGAATGAGTTCCTTCACAACAGGTCAACATCAAGGGAGATGGGCGTGAAAAGCAATGGCTCGGCAAGGGCCTCTTCCTTTGACAAGGATGCATTGGTAAGGATGAGCAACACTTTCTTTCTGCCCGGGGAACAGTCATTTGAGGAACTTGTTGAGGGGGTGAAAAGTGGGATTTTCATGAAAAATTTCACCGAATGGAACATCGATGATAAAAGAATAAACCAGAAATATGTTGGAAGCGAGGCTTATTTGATTGAAAATGGGAAAATTGCCGGCCCTGTGAAAAGCCCTGTGCTGGAAATCAGCACATTCAAGCTGTATGCCGCAATAGATGCCTCATCAAGGGACATGTTTGAGCTGCATGCCGCAACCTGTGGAAAAGGCGAGCCAATGCAAGGCTTAGGTGTGAGCATGGGCGGGCCATGCCTGAGAATAAAGGGGATTAGGCTCAGCAATTAGCATTTGTGCATACAAATCAAAAGAACGAATAATAATTTAATAAAAAACCTTGGCAAAGTCCGAGACACACTCACGAAATAATCAATAAAAGAAAATGGCACAATCAGAAAAAGAAAGAGAAAAAACTGGAAGCAATGTCAACATAGGCAAGGTAGCCAGCAGAACTTTGAAATTACTGGCAAGCAAAGGGTGTGATGATGCCATTGTAGAGGCCAAGGAGGCCAGGCAAAGCCAAATTAAATTTGTGAACAATAAAATTCTCGGGATTAGCAATGTAGACCATGTTGGAATGGATATATTTGTAAGCCAAAAAGGAAAAACTGCGGCCACAACAATCGAAAACCTGGATGAAGAGTATATCAGCGCTGCAATAAGCAAATTGATTGGCCTGCTAAAATACATGCCTGTTAATAAAGGATTTAAGGGAATATCAAAAGGGCCTTTCAGGTACAGGAAAGTCAAGATGTCCTATGACACAAAAATAGCCAATCTCGGCAAAAATGCCGCAGACATTGTGGAGAAGGGGATTGACTTGGCAAAAAAGGAGGGCGCCTCAAGGGTCTCCGGAAACTTCGATTATGGCAAGACAAGATCAGCAATATGCACCACAGAAGGCACAGAGGCCGAGGAAACGGGCACGCATGCGTACTTCAGCATAAGGTCTTTCGCCAGCAAGGAAGCATCTGGCCATAAAACAGCATGCGCAAGAATGCTGGGGAAGCTAGATTATGCAACTGCTGCAAAGAGGTCCGGGCAGATGGCAATGCAGGGAATAAATCCTGAGCAATTGGACAGCGGAAAATATGAGGTTATTTTTGACCCCATGGCCTTTGCTGTGCTGGCCGACAATGTCGCAAGCGCCTGCTCGATTTTTTCTGTTGAATCCGGACTTTCGTTTCTTGGGGATAAAATAGGGAAGGAGGTTGCCAGCAGGGATTTTACCATGGTGGATGATGGGAGGCTTGCCAACGGCTTTGGGTCAAGCATGTTTGATGACGAAGGCACGCCAACATCGCGCAATGCTACAATTGAAAATGGAAAACTCAGGTCATTCCTGTACAATTATTCCGCAGCACTGCGTCACAAATCAAAATACAAGGCAAAAAATACTGCAAATGCCGGAATTGTTTCGCCTGAACCCTGGAACACAATTGTTATGCCGGGAAAAAGAAGAAGCGAGAAGCTTTTTAAAGATGTGAGCAAAGGCTTATATATCACCAACATTTGGTATACTAGATTCAAGAATTATTCGACGGGAGATTTTTCAACAATCCCCAGAGACAGCATCTTTTTAATCAGCGACGGAAAAATTAAAAAAGCGGTGAAGGGCATAAGGATAAGTGATAACATGCTGCGAATGCTAAAAAATATTTATCAAATTTCTGACAAGCCCGAGCAGGTTATTGGTTGGGAGACTGAAAGGCCAGTTACAACCCCGTTTGTCGCAATAAATGATGTCAATGTTTCAAAATCGGTGTAAAAATGGATGAGAAAGAGGTTGCAGGAGGCGTAGTCACCAGGTATTCTGCCAGCATCTCGACTAACGGCAGCAGCACTGATGAAGAAAACAAAATCCTAAGGGAAACAATTGGCCATATGAGGGAAGAGCTGGAGAAATTCAGGCGCCCGCCGCTCCTTGTCTGCGAAGTCAGCGAGATAATGAACAAGAATGCAGTAATAAAAGTACCAAATGGCAACAATTTCTATGTGGAGATTTCCAACAACCTTTCAAACCTGAAAGTAGGGGACACTGTTCTGGTCGAGCAGAAAAACCTGACAATCCTGAAAAAGATTCCAGGCACAAAGCTGTTCAATGTTGACAAATTTGTGATAGTTGAGAGCCCGAAAGTTGCTTGGGGTGAGATAGGCGGCCTCGAAGCCCAAATTGAGGAAATCAAGGAGGTCATTGAGCTGCCCCTGAAAAAGCCGGAGCTTTTCAAAAAAGTAGGGATACAGCCTCCAAAGGGAATTCTGCTGTACGGCGAACCCGGGACTGGAAAAACCCTGCTCGCGAAGGCAGTTGCGGCCTCTACAAAAAGCACATTCATCGAGATTGTCGGCTCGGAGCTCGTGCAGAAATTCATCGGGGAGGGCGCAAAGCTCGTTAAGGAGATTTTCCAGCTTGCAAGAGAAAAGGCTCCATCAATTATTTACATTGACGAGCTGGATGCACTTGCTGCAAAAAGAATTGACCTCGGTACATCGGGTGAACGGGAAGTGCAGAGGACATTCATGCAGTTGCTTGCTGAAATTGACGGGTTCAAGCACCTTGGCATGGTCAAGGTTATTGGCTGCACAAACAGGATAGATATTCTCGATCCGGCAATACTCAGGCCAGGAAGGCTGGACAGGCTGATCAAGGTGCCTTTGCCTGACGCTGAAGGCAGGAAAATGATTTGCAAAATCCACAGCAAGAATATGTCGCTTGAAAAGTTTGACATGGACCCGCTGATCCATCAGATGGAAAATTTCTCAGGCGCTGAAATCAAGGCTGTTTGCACAGAAGCCGGCTATTACGCGATAAGGGACAGCCGGAGCATCATTAATGAGAAGGATTTCCTGGCAGCAATTGATAAGATCAAAAAATCCAATGCTGAAGACACTGATTTCGCCGGAATGTTTGGGTAGATATTTCTTTGCTTTGTGCGCCTGTGACAGCCAGTAGATTTTCATGCCCACCTTCTCGGGACTTGATAACCACATGATTTAATAAGAAGGAAGACTTGCCCAGGTTCGCGCAATGATGCAAGTGAACACCCACTGATCGAAAGAGATGATGAACGGAAGTAACTGCTGAGCGCGATTACCTCTTGCTGCAGAATTTATCGGACAAGAATGTCTATGCATATCCTATAGCTTCTGGGCGCGATTTGCCCGCATGTAACCCATTTTAGAATCTTGTATTTCCTCCTGGCCTTGGCAAATGCACGTTTAATAGCCTGCAAAGCATCTGTTGGCTCTGTTTCACCGAGTGACGTGTCAAAAAAATTGTAAAGGTGGATGATTGCTCCATGCTTGGACCTGGCCAGCGCAAACGACAGGAAATTTTCTGCAGATTTTGGCAGGGGCATTACAATCCGGTCGAATTTTTCCTTAAGTTTTGGCACTTCCTTTCTTACATCGCCCCTTATAAGATTTACATTTTTGATTTTATTCAGCCTGACGCTTTCAAGGGCGTATTTATGGCCAACGGGATTGATTTCCACCCCTGCGATAAGGGACGCCCTGCTATTCCGGGCAATTGTCACCGGATATGCACCGCCCCCTGAAAACATGACAAGGACCTTTTCATTAGGCCTGACCTGGGAGAATATCCGCTTTCTCTCATTGGACAGCCTTGGGGAAAAATAAACCCGTTCGACATCAAGCTTGATTGAGCAGCCATGCTCCTTATGGATTGTTTCCCGCTTGTTCTTTCCTGCAAGATAAATCATTTTCTGAAGCCGGTATGTTCCCTCATGCCCCCCCTTTTTCTTGAGGACAGTGGCAATATTCCTGTGATTCCCCAGAATAGACTTGGCAATAATTTTCTGCTGCTTGACCAAATGCCTTGGAATTTCAAGAATGGCAATATCACCAACCACGTCGAAGCCTCCAAGATGTGCCTGAGCAGCTTTCTGCGCCCCGGATTTTCTTGGCGCTGCAATGGAGCGGTTTACAACTCGGAATGCACCAGCAGGCAAACTGCCTGATTTTATTTTTTGCATAAGGACACGGCCAGGCATATGCCCTGCCAATGGAAAATAAACATATCCCTTTTCCTTGACGGCCTTCATTTCCCGGTGCAATATGCTTTCCCTGACAAGCATTCCCTTTAGTTTTTCAGCATATCGCATGCTTACCTTAATGCATTTCATCAAGCACCTTCTTCAGCCTATCCGGGTAATTTGTGAAAATGCCATCAACTCCCATTTTAGCTGCGCTGCACATGTCTGATTCCTTATTTATTGTCCATGCCAATACTTTCAGCCCATGGCTATGCGCAGATGATACAAGCTTGGCCGACAAAAGCCCCATGCGGGGATTAATTGATTTGCATTTGAGGTCCAATGCGGTCTTAAGGCTGCCTTTCCATAATATTCCGCCCGCGACAACGCCCATATTGAGTTTATTGTCAATGTGTTGCATATTTTTAAGAATTCTTGCACTGACAGAGCTGAATAGCACATCATATAAGATTCCGGCATTTCTCACTATGTCCAGGATTTTTTTTTCATGGCCGGCTGAGTCCGGCTTGATTTCCACATTTATCCTGGTTGCCCTCAGCAGATTTATCCCTTCTTCAAGGGTCAGTATGCGTTCCTGATGATAGTCAGGATGAAACCAGGAGCCTGCATCCAACTTCTTAATCTGGTTCAGGGTATATTGCCCCATTATGCCAGGCTGGCCAGTGAGCCTTTTCATCTTGGTGTCATGAAATATGACAGGTATGCCGTCCTTTGTGATGGCCACATCAAACTCCACCATATCAGTCTTATGCTCAAGAGCTTTTAGAAAGGCTGATGCTGTATTCTCAGGGGCATGGCCAGAAGATCCGCGATGCGCAATAATTTCTACCATGTTGTCACCGCCGAGCCCATCAGAAATATTCCCCCAGCCCTTTTTGCCGGTTTTGGCTTTGCGCCTTATGAAGCTTATCAAGTGTGGCAGAAACCCTTTCGTTGGAAAAATCATGCTGCCCAACGAGCAAGTCGATAACCAGGGAGTCATTGATATCCCGCCAGTTGAGAGTATAATCGCTTGTCACAGGCATTTCCTTGAATTGCCTGAATATCTCTTTCCAGGAAACATCATAGTGCTGACTCCAGGAAACAGCACTGAAAAGCGCATCAAAATCGTTGGCATGCTCCTTAACCAGTTGAAGGGCTTTTTTTGGCCCAATGCCCTTGATGCCTGCTGAATTATAGTCAGTTCCAACAAGAAGGGCAAGGGCAATCAGTTGATCTTGGCTGATATCCAATTCGGCAAGAGTTTTCTCCAGGTCGACCAGCTCAGGACTGACTTGCTCATAGAGTGCGCTGCTGGCTTTTTTTCTTCGCCCAGATATGGATAGATTTCTGATCAACAGAGGCGTGCCGAACAAAAGACTGTCGGCATCCTGGGATGCAACTGCATAGGCGTGCCCTTCCCTGACCACGTGTGCAGCCTGGGCTTCGCCCTCAGAAGGTGCCTGAACAATAGGGACACCCATGGCAGTCAGGAGTGATTTGGACTCTTCAATCATTTCGGCAGTAAGCCTTGATGTCCTGGAAGCGTATTTCCTCATCCCATCAATGTCTTCTTTTTGAACTGCAATTTTGTATTTTGCCTCTGCCTTTTGCTTGGCCTTTTGCCTTCGCTCCTGCTCAGTGCGTTTCATATCTGGAGCCTTGCCGTCAAAAACATACACAAGCCTGACATTTCGTTCCATCAGGTTTGCCGTGCGTGAAAATAAGCCGGACAAATGGGATGTTATGCCCCCCTTGCTGTCCATTAAAGGCGTGCCATCCCTCTGCCGTATTGTAGAAAGAAATTGATAAATGTGGTTGTATGCGTCAACTGCAATAACTTTCCCATAGATATCTGGCACGGAAATTTCCTTTCTGGACAGGATGTCAGTTATAGGCACTCCCATAGTTCACCTTTGTTTATTTTCTGATGATTTTTCATTTTCCAAGACACAATGATGAAGAGGCCGGTGCCCATTAATTAAGAGTGTGCGCCTTAATATTTTTAAATTCCTTCGCAAGCATTTCCCCGGCTTTTTTCGTGTACTTGCCAGTTGTGAGGAAAAGCACAGGCAGTTTTTTTATCTCGCCTTTTACATAAGCTGCACTCAAGTCAAGGTCAGAGCACCTTTGCTTGTTCTTGGCTTTGCAGTAATAGGTAAGGCTGCCCACAGGGCTGGGCAATGTGAGTATGAAATCAATTTCGGTGTTTTTCTTAATAATCTCCTGTTCCACAACAGCTATTTTATGCTCTTCAAAATATGCAATTATCTGTCTGAGAAAATCATGGCCTGGTTGTTTCTGGGCAGCAAGTGGTTTGGGTTTTTTCTGTGCCTCTGATTTTTCCTTCTTCGCCTGCGCCAGGGTATCTGTATGACTAATTGTGCCAAGCAAATCTTTTTGGCCTGGACCTGCTATACTGGCTTTTTCAGCCTTTATCATTTCTCCTGCTACTTCATCACCGGCAACAGAACCCCTGCTTTCCTTTTCGGCCATGCCAATTTTCTTTTTTATTATTTCCTCTGCCTCAGAGTTTGGAAGCATGTACCATTTCCAAAAAATATGTTTGTCTTCTCCTATACTGACTTCAAATGGCTTGGCATAGTCCTTTATTTGCCTCAATGCAACACGGTACAGCGGCTCAAGCTCGGCGTCTGAAAGCACTTTGCTTTCCCTGAGCATCTTGCATGCCCTTTGCTCTTTTTCAGGAAGATACTTGGAAAATTCCTGAAGCCGGTCTTCCTGGCCCTCAAGATAGTACACAGGAGAGCCACCGACTTTGACATGAGTCAGGTGCAACCCTCCCCTATCCACAAGCTCTGCCAGCAGCGCTGATGCAAAGAGATTGTTGACATTGAGGTGCCTTGCTATCTCTGCAGGTATAACCGGGCCTTTCTGCTTTACAAAATCCAGGATTTTTTCATTGGCGCCCATAGTGAAAAACAAAGAAAGTCAATTTATATATTTTTGGATGGCATTGCTGTAATTTGGGGGAGGGCTTGTTCATGGTGAAGGTGACAACTATGGCCTCACCCATTTAATTTCATAATAAGTGACATCGTTCTCATCATCGACAATGCCCACCAGCAGCCTTTTTTTTGTGGAATGCGCAACGCGGTTTTTTGCTGCAAACTCATGCCACGTCAGGTTTGAACTCTCACCCACAGGATAAAGAACCCACTTGGCATGGTCCTGGCCCGGCTTGACCCCCCGGTCATACACCCGAAAATCCGCACCAAATTTCAGGGCAGTTTTTATTATATACCCCCTGTTGCGGATATCCCTGAAAACAACATATTTTGTCCAGAAATTTTTTTCATGCCTTTTTGCCTTTTTGAGAAAACTGTCCGGCAAAACCTCATTATTCCTGCTATCTGCCAAATGCAGCTTCTTTTTTTCAATCAGATAGTAGGTTTCCAGGTAGGAAAGCTGCAGCCTGCCGTCCTCCAAAAAAGAGCCATATCCACTGTTTTGCCCCAGTTCCCTTGCCTGGTCGGTATTGAAGGTTATGATGCGGTCATTGCTGTATATGGCATTGACCAATTCCTTGGCCCTGACAATATTCTTTGGCATTTCCTTTTTATCCTGCCTATCCTGTTTTTTTGGCATGGCATGGCAGTACCTTAGGAGCTTATAAGCTTTTAGTTTTAAGGTATGCGAAAATAATGAGAATGAAGGAAGGGGGAAAAGAGGCAACTGGCCGGTGGGCTTTCATTCTGAAGAAAGGATATAGTTAAATAGTATGCAGAATTGCCTTTTTCCATGATTGAAGTGCTATTCTTGGGCACAAGTTGCATGAAGCCCACAAAGGAAAGGAATCCTGCGGCAGTCCTGATTAGCTATGCCGGTGAAGGCATCCTAATGGACTGTGGGGAAGGCACGCAAAGACAGTTCAGGGCAATCGATATGAAGCCCACAAAAGTGACAAAAATACTGATAACGCACTGGCACGGGGACCATGTTCTCGGGCTGCCCGGCTTATTGCAGACTATCGGAAGCGAGGACAGACCAAAGACCATTGAAATTTACGGGCCCAGAGGAACCAAGAAATTTTTTGAGAATATGGCCCATTCATTTTATTTTGACCGGGTCCTGGACATGAAAATTGTTGAGGTCGAGAACGGCCGATTTTTTGAGAACGAGAGCTTTGCGCTGGAGGCAATGGAGCTGGAGCACAATGTGCCGACGCTCGGCTATGCCTTCGTGGAAAAGGATAGAAGGAGGATTAGTGTTCCATTCGTCAAAAAGCTTGGCATACCTGATGGACCCCTGCTCGGGAAGTTGCAGATGGGCAAGGATATAGAATGGAAAGGGAAAAAAGTCACTGCAGAGGAAGCCACTTCAATTGTCAAAGGCAAGAAAATAGCTTATATAACCGATACTGCCATTTGCAAAAATTGCATCACACTAGCACAGGATGCAGACCTTCTGATTTCAGAGTCTGTTTATGAAGAGGGCCTGCATGAGAAGGCCAGCCAGTATAAGCACATGACAGCGGTCCAGGCAGCTTCAATTGCAAACACAGCAAATGTAAAAAAGCTTGTCCTGACGCATTTCAGCCAAAGATACAAGACAACTGAAAAAGTGCAGGAGGAGGCAAAAGCGCATTTCAGCAATGTGCTTTGTGCATATGATTTCTTGAAGGTCAAGGTATAGGAAGAAGGACTTAATCGGTAGAAATGGATGGCCAAAGGGAATTCCTGGTTCAAATGGCAAGAACAGACTGAGATTGCCGGGCACAACAGGATTAAGGTTATTAATTGTTAGGATTTTATGGCAAGAGTTACGTCTGAAGCCTTGATGGTTTTTCTACCGGCGTGGCCAGCCAGCTTCACGGCATTAATGCTCACGGTTTCAGCAATCTCTTCAAGATACACCTTAAGTTCTTCTTTTGCTGAGTCTGAGACTCTTTCAGCGCCAGATTTTTTCAAAATCTTGTCCATTGACGCGAGTGGCAAGGTTCTTTTGATATTTTTTTGGCCCATTGCGCTTAACCTGTGATGGCTGGCAACAATACAGACATATGCTAATTATTGCGTGATTTTTATATAAATTCTTTGGTTTTGGCAGGTTTGGGAAACATTTTTATTGCTTGAAAAGTTGAGGGGATTTGGGGATTGAAATGTCGCATAAAAGCAAAGGCACGGCAGGAGAACGAGAATTGGTAAAGAGATTCTGGGACAATGGATGGGCTGCAATCCGCAGCCCGGGGTCAGGCTCATCGCGATTGCCGAGCCCCGATATCATTGCCGGCACAAGAACGAGAAAAATAGTCATTGAGGCAAAAATGACCAAAGATGACAGGAAGTACTTTGAGGATGAAGAAATCGCGCAGATCAGGAAATTTGGTGAAGTCTTTGGCGCAGAGCCGTGGGTTGCTGTGAAATTCAAAGGAGAGGACTGGCTGTTTCTTACGCTGGAGGACCTTGCAAAAACTGAGAAGGGGTCTGCAATAACAAAGGATATCGCCAAAATCAAAGGCTTGCTCCTGGAAGAAGTGATAAAATAGGAAAAGGAAAGCTCGGAGGGCTTAGAGGACATTAAGAGAAAGTTTTTTATATTAGTACGTGTACAATTGGTGCATTATCATATATGTGAAGTCATATTGGGCGACATAAAAAAAGGAGGGATATGAATGGCACTTGACCAACTTGAAGTTGTTACTTTATCGATAATTATCGGCACATTGGCCGCAATTGTTTACAGTCTCAGGATTCTGGTCCTTCTCGAGCGAAGAATTGCACGAATGGATGACAATATAGAAAGGATTACATACAGGATAATGCAGGAAGAGCTGAAAATTGAGCAGGAAGAAAAAGACATAGAAAAAGCCATGAGCAGGAAGAAAAGGAGATAATCCTTTTTTCTATTTATTTTATGCTTAGTTTATACGGCCTGATTCTTATTTGGATTATTAGTCTGGTTTTCTGGTGGGGCCCTATAAAATACCGCAGTTAGTGTAATGGAATAGCAGACAATTTCTGGTTTGTGGCATATTGGTAGAAGGGGAGAGTTGGGGGGTTTGTGGTGGGCCTGTTTGAGAGGGTGTTGTTTCCTATGGAGATTTGGAAGATGCTTCGGGGTATGTGTTTAGATGGTTCGGGGTTATTTTTTGTTGTTTTTGGGGTTATTTATGATTAAATTTTTTAATTTTCCGGGTAAATGTGGTTTTGTTGGCTCATCATTTTTTTGTTATTATTTATTATCTATATAGAAAATAATAATATATAATATATTATAATATATAAAAAGTGCGTACACAATAAAAAATAC
Organism: Candidatus Woesearchaeota archaeon; assembly: GCA_018303405.1. Lineage (NCBI taxonomy): Archaea > Nanobdellati > Candidatus Woesearchaeota > Candidatus Woesearchaeota archaeon. Next base: position 209,063 of record JAGVYD010000009.1, read on the forward strand.
CAGAAAGGAGATAAAAATATAATTAATGAATGATATATAACTCCTATTCCAAAACCCATAAAAAATTCAGAAAAAACCCCCTTTAATAACCAAAAACATAACCAAAAACCCCTGAATAAATGGTTTCCATAGGAAATGAAGGGGTGTGGTGTATACTGGAGCACACAAAACTATATAAAGCCCCCGCTTCTTCTGGAAAATCATGGCTCAAAGGGGGTTAAGCATCTTTTTTGAAAATTTTCTCAAAAAACAGTCTTTGTTTGCTAATAAAAAAGCCATCCAAACGACCTACATGCCGGAGTCTATTTCACACAGGGACAGCCAAATACAACAGCTGGCTAATATACTGGCGCCTTCCCTAAAATTAGAAACTCCCTCAAATGTTTTTGTTTATGGCAAAACCGGAACAGGCAAAACACTCTGTGTCAAATATGTTTCTGAGCAAATAAGCCAGGTAGCAAAAAAACAGGAAATCCCAGTCAAAATCCTCTACATAAACTGCAAAATGAAAAAAATTGCGGACACCGAGTACAGGCTCATTGCGCAACTTGCCCGGGAGTTTGGCAAGGCAATACCTGCAACAGGCCTGCCCACAGATGAGGTGTATAAGGCCTTTTTCAATGCAATAGACGGGCAAAGGCAATCGGTCATCATTGTCCTGGATGAGATTGACCAGCTCATCAAGAAAAGCGGGGACGAAATACTTTACAACCTGACCAGGGCAAACTCCGAATTCAATAACAGCCACATCTCAATTGTGGGGATATCAAACGATCTGCTGTTTGCCGATAACCTTGACCCGCGAATCAAAAGCAGCCTTTCCGAGGAAGAGGTCACCTTCGCGCCGTACAATGCGGTGCAGCTTCAGCAAATCTTAAAGCAGAGAGGGAAAGAGGCATTCAAGGAAAATGTTTTAGGGGAAGGCACTATTGAAAAATGCTCAGCCTTCGCGGCATGGGAGCATGGGGACGCAAGGCGGGCCCTTGACCTTCTGAGGGTCGCAGGGGAAGTTGCAGAAAGGGAAGGCTCGCAAACCGTTGAAATTACGCATGTAGACCAGGCAGAAGAAAAACTTGAGAAAGAAAGGGTTCTTGAAATAACAGCGACCCAGCCGCGCCAGACCCAGACCTTGTTATATTCAATCGTTGCGCTTAGCCCAAAGGAGAACCAAACCATTTTTACTGGCGAAGTTTATGAAATATACAAAAAGCTATGTTTCAAGACAAATATAAGGCCGCTGACAATCCGCAGAATTTCCGACATCATTGCCGAGCTTGATATGCAGGGGATAATCAGCACAAGAACAATCTCCAAGGGCAGATATGGGAGGACACGTGAAATCTCTTTATCAATACCACACCACCTCAAGGGCAACATGGAAAAGCTCCTGAAGGAGGCGCTGGAAATACAAGATGGGTAACACAAAATTGCTGGAAAAAAAGAATTTCATAGACCAATGCATACGCAATGGAGTATTGCTAAACAAGGAATTCCTGGACAGCATTGATGATTTCTCAGCTGTAAATCCCTTGGACCTTGCAAGGAAAGACATGGCAGTTATAGCGCGATACAACACCAAAGACCTGGCAGAGCTTTCCCCGCAAGAAATAGAACGCAAGACGGTTTATATTGAAAAAAAGAGGCAGATTTCCGCTCTTGAAATTGCTTCGCCAGGTTCAGACCCTGGGCCCAAGGATCCCCTGGCTGAGCATATGCACGGGGTTCGTGGAAACGCCCTGCTTGGAACCATCAAAGTTGTGCACTCCTATTCGGAGAAAGCCAAAAAGAGGGAAGTTCAGGATTTTGTCGGGTATTTCAATGCCAGGTACAGGTCCATCGAAAAGCTGCTCAGAAACAGGCAGGAACTTGGCGCCGTAACATCAATATCCCGCGTGCTAACCAAGAAGGACAAGGAAACAGTTTCCGTGATTGGCATGGTAAAGGAAATTAACCTGACCAAGAACGGAAATATGAGCATGACAATAGAAGACCCCTCTGGGGAAATTAATATAATCGTCAATAAAACCAAGCCCCGGCTTTTTTCATTTGCATGCAACATCACCCCAGACGAAATTCTCGGAGTCACAGGCGCAAATTCCAACAAGGTCATTTTTGCCAACAACATAATCCATCCTGACATACCCAACAAAGAAATGAAAAAATGCAATGATGAGACTTACGCCCTGTTCCTATCTGACCTCCACGTCGGCTCCAACCATTTCCTGGAAGAAAAGTTTGAGCGTTTTTTGAAATGGATTAACCAAGAATCAGGCAACGACGAGCAAAGAAATATCGCGGCCAAGACAAAATACATCTTTTTTCTGGGGGATATTGTTGATGGCGTAGGAGTATACCCCAACCAGGAATTGGACCAAAACATAAAGGATGTAAACGCGCAATATGAAAAATGCTTTGAGCTGTTTTCCAAAATACCATCACACATCAACCTTATCATCTGCCCGGGGAATCATGACGCCTTAAGGATTGAAGAGCCGCAGCCGCCGTTTTATCCTGATTTTTCTGGCAGGTTCCTGCAAATTCCAAATGCAACATATGTCAGCAATCCAAGCTTTGTCAATATCCATTCCTCAGAAAATTTCTCCGGGTTTGATGTGCTTATCTACCATGGTTACAGTTTTGATTATTACATCGCCAATATAGACCAGATAAGGACAAGTGGCGGGTATGACCGGGCAGACCTTGTTATGAAATATCTTCTTGAAAGAAGGCACCTGGCGCCAACCCACACATCGACGCTTTACATTCCCGACTCTGAAAAAGACATACTCGTGATAGAGCAAGTACCGGATTTTTTCGTTACAGGGCACCTTCACAAAACATCAGTTTCCCAGTACAAGGCCACAACCCTCATCAGCGGCTCGTGCTGGCAGGACATCACAAACTACCAGATTAAAGTTGGGCACCATCCAGAGCCTGGGCGTGTGCCCGTTGTCAACTTAAAGACAAGGGAAATGAGGATATTGAGGTTTTAGAATGAAAGCAGCAAGCCCGGCCATGCAGGATTACTTCAGGAATGTGCAGGAAAAGGTTGACAAGGCCTATGACCAAGCAACAAAGGCAAGGTTAAGGATGCTGGATCCTGAAAACCACGTTGACATCATCTTGGCAAAGAACATGGCTGAGCGGGTGGAAGGACTTGTCAGGGAAGTTTCGCCGAACCTTGCCGGAAGCGGCATGGTCGAGCAGATTTATGAGTACGAGAAACAATACAACATGCTTGACTGGAGAGTTGCATTCAAAATTGCAGAAGATGTTGCCAAGCAGAAATTCTGCAAATTCAATACAGAAGAAGAAGCAATGGAGGCAGGGATAAGGGTCGGGTTTGCCTACCTGACTTTGGGGATTGTGTCTGCGCCGCTGGAAGGATTTACTTTTTTAAAGATCAAGCAGAGGCAGGATGGCAAGAAATACCTTTCCCTATGGTACTCCGGGCCCGTAAGGGGGGCCGGCGGGACTGCCGCAGCAACTTCAGTCGTGCTGGGGGACTACATCCGACAATGCATGGGATATGACACCTATGACCCGACAGAAGAGGAGATTAGCCGCTATGTGCGGGAAATCCAAGATTACCATGAACGCGTCACAAACCTGCAATATTTTCCGAGCGAAGACGAGCTTAGGTTCATGGCCAAGCACTTGCCAGTCGAGATCAATGGCGAGCCCACTGAAATATTCCAGGTTTCAAACCACAAGGATTTGCCAAGGGTGGAAACAAGGTATATCCGGGGGGGCCTGTGCCTTGTAATTGCTGAAGGGCTCTGCCAGAAGGCGCCAAAATTATGGCTCAGGCTCAATAAGTGGGGGAAGGACTTTGGCCTGGGGCATTGGGGGTTTATGCAGGAATTTCTTGACCTGCAAAAAGCTGTCAAGGCAAGAAAAACAAAAGAAACAACAAAGGAAAGGAAAATAACCCCCAATTATGTTTACATTCAGGACCTTGTGGCAGGAAGGCCCGTGCTGACCTACCCTATGAGGGCAGGCGGATTCAGGCTGAGATATGGCAGGTCCAGGATTTCAGGATTTTCTTCTGCTTCAATACATCCTGCCACTATGCACCTGCTCAACAAATACATTGCAACAGGGACGCAACTGAAGCTTGAAAGGCCGGGGAAAGCCACAGCATTAACACCAAACGACGCAATAGAAGGCCCCATAGTCAAGCTCATAGATGGCTCGGTAGTCCGGGTTGACACAGAGACTGATGCAAAAAGGTGCGCGGAATTTGTCAAGGAAATCCTTTTCCTTGGGGACATTCTGTCCAGTTATGGTGATTTTTCAGAAAATGGGCATGTCCTGGTCCCTGCCGGCTATAACGAAGATATTTTTTCAGCGGAGATGGAGGCAAAGCTGATTGAAAAATTCGGGGCTGAATGGAAAGACAAATTGCCAATGGGCGCTGGCCCTACCGAAGCTGCAGATAAAAATAAAATTGAGAATGCCAAAGGCATTACTGTCCCGGCCGAGACCATAATCTCCATTGTCGATAACCCACACACAACCAAGATTGATGCATCACAATCAATTTCATTGTCCAAGACTTTTGGCATGCCTTTGCATCCTTATTACACTTATCATTGGGGGATACTGAGCAAACAGGAATTGATAGAGTTTGCCGGATGGCTCCAGCAGATGAAGGTTGTTGAGGAGAATGGGGGGTTAGCCAAGATTGTATTGCCGCTTGAAGATGCCAAAAAGCACGCGGAGACAATTGGCTTGCCTTGCGTTGTGGCCAGCAAGGAACTAGTTATACTTGACAGGGACAATGGCCTGGCAGTGATGCACACTTTGGGCATAGAAAATAGCAATGATGCCAGGATGGCGCTTCTAAAAATCAAGGAAATGCCTTCGGACAACGTGCTGGCAATAATCAATGCTTTGTCCAAGATGGAAATAAAGGACAAGTCAGGCACTTTCATCGGAGCCAGGATGGGCAGGCCAGAAAAGGCCAAAATGAGAAGGCTGTCAAACAGCCCGCATGCACTTTTTCCTATCGGGGATGAAGGAGGGAGGCTTAGGAGCGTTCAGTCCGCATTGGAGTCCGGAAAGGTGACAGCAGATTTTCCAAGCTATCAGTGCCCCAAATGCGGCACTGATTCAATCTTCGCGGTCTGTATTAAATGCAGGGGGCCAACAGAGAAAGTTGGCTTTTGCAAAATCTGCGGGAAAATTCCTGGAACGTTCTGCCCACGGCATGGAGAAATACCTGGGTTTATGCACAGAAGCATAGCAATCAAGGAGTATTTTGATGCCGAACTGGAAAATATCGGGATGAAAACTTTTCCTGACCTGATAAAAGGGGTGAGGGGGACCTCCAACAGAAACCACGTTTCAGAGCATCTTGCAAAAGGCATTTTCAGGGCAAAATATGACCTGTATGTCAATAAGGATGGCACAGTCAGATATGACATGACTGAACTGCCGCTAACTCATTTCAAGCCAAAGGAAATCGGAATTTCGCTGGGCAAACTGAAACAGCTTGGCTATGACAAAGATATTCATGGAAACAAAATCAAAGACGAGAACCAGATTATTGAACTTAAGCCACAAGACATAATCTTGCCAGCATCATTAGGCGGCACAGATGAGTCAGCTGATGATATCCTGTTCAGGACCTCAAAATTTATCGATGATTTGCTCCTAAATTTCTACAAGATGGAGCCATTTTATGATTTCAAGAGCAAGGACCACCTGATTGGGGAATTGGTCATTGGGCTGGCGCCCCATATCTCAGCAGGCATGATAGGCCGCATAATAGGATTCTCAGAAACGCAGGCGTGCTTTGCCCACCCTTATTGGCATGCCGCGCTAAGAAGGGACTGCGATGGTGACGAATGCTGTGTCATGCTTTTGATGGATGGCCTGCTAAATTTTTCAAGGCAATTCCTCCCTGACAAAAGGGGCAGCCGCACTATGGACTCCCCGCTGGTGCTGACCTCCCAGCTCGTTCCGGCAGAGGTTGATGATATGGTGCAGGGCCTGGACATTGCATGGAAATACCCCCTTGAACTATTTGAGGCAGCCATGAATTACAAGCCAACCTGGGAAGTTAAGGTGGAACAGGTTAAAAAAAGGCTAAACACAGAAGCGCAGTATGAGAATTTTGGGTTTACCCATGATGTCTCCAGCATAAACATCGGCATAAAGTGCTCAGCTTACAAGACCCTGCCGAGCATGGAAGAAAAGCTTAAAGGCCAGATGGACATTGCTGAAAAGATCAGGGCAGTTGACCAAAGCGACGTGGCCCGCCTGGTTATTGAAAAGCATTTCCTCCGCGACACCAAGGGGAACCTCAGGAAATTTTCGCAGCAGGAATTCCGCTGCGTCAAATGCAATAAAAAGTTCAGGAGGCCGCCATTGGCTGGAAAGTGCACAGCATGCGGCGGCAAGCTATTATTCACAATAGCGGAAGGCTCGGTGCTGAAATACCTCGAGCCAAGCATCAGCCTGGCAAATAAATACGGGGTCCCGAGCTATCTCAAGCAGACACTGGAGCTTACCAAGCGGAGAATAGAGGGTGTTTTTGGCCGTGACCCGGAAAGGCAGGCAGGGCTGGGCGCTTGGTTTGACATTGAGCCACCCTCTGCAGAATAAAATCTGCATTTTCCACCAGTCCATGGCTGGTGGCGGAAAACCATTAGGCGTTCCAGAAAGTGGAAAATGCAGGGTCTGAACGAGCGACCCGGGCGACATGTCAGAAATCGACTTCACACGCTCCGAGCTTTAGCCCGGTTAAAGAATATCGATTTCTGAGCATGATGGAAATCTTCGATTTCCAGCATCATGAAAATGTGAACATTTTCATGATGATCAAGAACTGCTCACTTTTTAGGCAGTATCCAAACACGCTGCCTGCTTTAGCAGGCAGTTCTTGACAAACTTGTATTGCTTTCTTTAAGAATGGAAAGGCCGGCTTCAGACTCTAAATCCTTGCGTTAACAGGGTGCTTGGCGCCGCAAACCATGCACTTGATGGATGTCACATCCCCATCCTTTTCCATTTTCGTGTCGGCCTTCTTGCATTCCTTGCAAAAGACAACCAAATCAGCGTACTGCAAAATTTTCTGGTTTATCATGCTTGCAGAAACCTTTCTGCCAATAATCAGGGCTGTTTTTGTCAGGTTACCGGGCGTTGCCAATTCCTTCAGAATATATTTTTGCAGATGAGCGACAGGCCTTCTCAAAGAATCAGCAATATGGCTGAAATTGCTAATAATGGTCCTATTTCCTTGTATGTGGCCTATGACCTTGGGGATTTCAAACCTTTCACTTTTCAGGATATGCTCTGGCAATTTGTCACGGGCCTTGTCAAGCATGTTTTCATAATCTGCCATATCAACCAGGCATTGAGAGGCATTTTTAAATTTATGTATATACTGTGCCCCAAATAACATACCCCTAATAACATATATTATTCTCATGCCCTCTGCGGCCAATCAAACCATTGCCCCTTAATGCCAAATCATGCAAGATGGGATAATTGCGAAAAAGATATATAGACAGAACTAATCTACACACTTATGCCAGTTACAGCCAAAAAAGAGGTGATAAGCGAGAGCGATCGAATTATCCAATTATATACCCATACAATTTCTGAGCTCAATTCTATAGACCAAAACGACGCACAGAAACTCACAAGCCTTGTTGTTGATTTTTTTACCAGGCTTTATGGTCTCAAAAACAGCATCACACTGGAAGAGCTTGTCAAGGATATAAGCAAACGGAGCCTGTATCCCGGGCTCAGGAATGAAACTATAGAATTTATTGAAAAATTGTCCAACCTCCAATATTTTTTTCCAGTAACAAGGATGGAGTCAGCCAAGGCAATGGCCGATCACTTCAAGATCCTGGCCAAAGAGCTTTGCAACAATCTTCTTATCCGAAAAAAAGTTGATCCAGAAAACCGTAAAAAAACAAAGGGAATAAGGGGGATGCAGTGGCTCAGCACGCCTTTCAATCTATTTAAACGCAAAAAGAACGAACTGGATGTTGATTATGACACGGAACAAATAATCACATTAATCAATCAGGCAAGAAGGGCATTTAAGCATGGTGACACGAAGACAGCATCTGAAATCTACACCACAATAATGAATATGCATGCCATGCTTTCTTCACATCAGCAAAAGGAACTTGATTTTCACATTTCCAAGCTGCACGAAAAATTCAGGATTGCAAATAAGGGAAAAAAGTGAGCGTAAATGCACTCCAAAGCTTTCCCTCTCTCCCATTCTTTATCATTCCAACTGGCGCCCAAATCAAATCCAATCAACCTAAGTTTCCACTTTAGGCCTACGGTACAGGTAGTAGAACAGAATCATGCTTGCGGAAAATATTATTGTCAATACAGTCAGATAAACCACAGGAGACTGGATTAATGATTTAACCTGTTTCCATGCGTCCCGGAGCGGGGACCTTTTCTCCACTGTTGCCTCCTTATTGGTTATTAGATATTTGCAGCTCTCAATCACAGAATCAATAATCAGCGTGGCCCTGTTAAGGTTGCCGCTGGCAATTTCTGTTTTGGCGCTTTCCAGGAGCTCATTCAATTCAAGGCATTCTGGGTTTTCATTCAGGAGATCCCTGACAAATGCTATTTTTGTGTTGACCTGGGACTTGTTTACCTCACCCTTTTCTATGCTGCTTAAAATTATCTTCGCGCTATCGGTAAACGCAGGCAATTGCACCCTTCCTTCAATTACAACTTCAAATGTGCCATAGACATCTTCGCTGGTCAGTGTAAGGCTCACCTCTTTTTGCTGGCCGACCTCCAAGGCTTCAATATAGGTCTCAGACAAGATGGGCGTTGCCTTGCTGTTATCGCTGCTTGCAGTGAGATATATTCCAGAAAATGTCTCGTTTGCAGTATTGATAATGGCAACCGGTGTTATTATTGTGCCATTGGAGTAATAAACAGGGATTCCAGGCACAATTATCTCATAGTTCACCAACTCTTTCTCCTTCTCTTCCTGCCTCTGCTCAGTCTGTTCCTCAATTGCCACAAAGCCGCCGCTTCCTCCCCCTCCCCCTCCGACAGCAACCGGCTGCACAGTCGCGGAGTCACTGGAATTGGAGATTGTTGTTATCTCAATGCGGTTGCTTGATACATTTGCGTAGCCGTCATTAAAGACAAATGTAATCACCTCTGTCCCCACAAAGTCATTTGAAGGCCTGAGGTTAACGCGATGTGTCGCCGCATCTATTTCAACATTAATATCATCATTGCCGGTCACGGAAATATTGATGCTGTCATCGCTGTCCAAATCATAATAATAGTCATCAAGGTCAATCCAGTTGAGGAGCACAGTGTTCTTACTCCATGTCTTGTTGGGTGCAGTGTACCCTATGCTTACGGATGAGACATTCGGTGTGATATTGAGGTTAGAGGTGTTGAAGGCAATTTTATATCTTAAATACCTGTAAACATCAGATGTGATTTGGCTATTATTCTCGGTTATTGCGCTGCTCCAGGCAGATCCGTTGAAGTCGCCGTCGTCGCTGGTCTGCGTATAGAAAGCCAGCAGTGTATTATTGGGCATTGACCCAGTATAGCTTAAAGATGTGTAAGCCAATTCTGTGGCAGCATCTGAAAAGTCTATAGTGGGCGAAATATACTCCCCCTTGGAGATGTAGCTTGAGCCATTAATCTCCAGCCTGAGGTACCCTTCTCCAGTCAAGTTTGTAAAATTGAAGTTGCCTGTATATAGTTCGGCGTATGAATCATGCATCATCTTTCCATAAACTGGAGCCCTGTTGGCATTGGCCACTGAGATGTTCCAGGCAATGCTTGAGTTTGCCAACAGATCGTCAAAAACAAACAGCACAAGACTATAATTGCCCGCTGAATCATAGCCTGCAGAATAGGTATAATTGCCACTTGTTGATTTTTCTGTGTAAGACCCGTATCTATTTATGGGCAGGCACCCTGAAGCAGATGAATGCCATTCACATCTCGCATTGGCTTCGCAGGCAGTCTGGTTTGTGCCGCTCGATGAACCACAAGCGGCTACCAATGATGCATTCTCCAAAGCAAGCTGCCAACTGTATGTCAAATTATAGCCTTCTGGATCAGATGATGTGTGATTGAACAGCACGGTGCCATTTTCATTTATGGATGCTGCGAGGCTTGTGGGCGCATAACTATTGATGACTGGAGGCTGGTTAATCACAATGTATATCAGGGTGTAGTTCAATTTCTCAGAGTCATTCACTGTAAGATTGACTATGTAATTCAGGCGCGAGATGTTGCTCGGCGTAAAATTCAAGCGGAATGTGGTGGTGTTTATGGTCGTATTTACTGTAGCTATGGAAAAAATTGACATATTCTCAACCAGGCTAAGTGTGTCACCGTCAATATCATATGCAGTTATATTGAACCCGCAGCTTGAATTAAGCGTGCACGTGAAATTGCTGGCATTTGCGAAATATGGCGCATGATTCAGCCTTATGACTTCCAAATTGAAAGTAAAATTGCCGTATCCCTGGTCAGAATCATTGGCAAGGACCAGTATTGTGTGGTTGCCAACATCCCCCACTACCGGGTTAAAGAAGAATGTTTTTGTCGATGAATTTACAACTGAGAACATCAGCCTGCTGTAATTCACTGATATGTTCACATGGTCGAAATCCAGGTCGTAGGCCGAAATATTGGCGCTGAACATGGTCCCTGTGTAAGCCGTCTGGTTTGCAATTGCGGCAAGGACAGGCGGCCTGTTTTCAGTCACTGTTATGTTCAGCAATACAGTGCTTGAGGCATTGAGCCCGTCATAGACCGTTAGGTTAAATGTGTAATTTCCAGACTGGCTGATATCCGGCGTGAAATTAATCATGCCACTTCCAGTCAATGTAAGCAGGGTCACATTAAACAATGATGAATTGGAGGTGAAGTTTAGCACGTCATTATCAGCATCTGTGGCATTCACATAGTAGACAAAGTTCCTGTTTATCTTGGCAACCTGGTTTGTAACTGTTCCCATTGCCGGATCATTGTTTACATCAAGAATTTCCAGGTTGAAAACAGTATTGTTGGTAAACCCATATGCGTCGGCAACAGTAATATTTATTGTATGGTTGCCAACGTCGCTGTTTGAAGGGGTGAAATAGAACCCGCCAGCTGTGGAATTATATGAAACAGTCGAGAAACTTGAATAATTGGAGCTGAAAGTAAGACTGTCGCTGTTGGGGTCAGACGCATAGGCTGTAAGGTTAAACAAAACATTTTCAGTGCCTGCCTGGTTTGCAATAGGGACTATGAATGGCGGGTCATTCTGTATGATATAGAAATTCCTGATTGCATATGAAATTTGGCCTGAGCTGTCATTTACGGTGATGTTGACAGCATGATCACCCTGGTCCAGGGCAGTTGGCGTGAAATTAATGTAGCCGGACAAATTCATGCTAAATGCCGGGAAAGAGCCATTAACCGAATATGAAAAGTTCAGGATGTCCCCGTATGCCTCGTCCGGGTCTGAAGCGCTTAATTGCTCAGTGTAAGCAATGCCAATTGCCCATGTCTTGTTCTGCTCAAAGGCCAGGTAAGGCGGGTCATTCACATTTGTCACATTCAGCACAATATAATTGCTGTCGCTGCTTGCATATGAGTCACTTGCTGTGAAGACTACTGTCTCATTGCCGGACCAATTGCCTGTTGGGTAGAAGGACACATTGCCTGTTGTCTGGTTAATTACCACGGCAATGCTGGAGTTGCCTGAGACAGAATAGGTTATTGTGTCAGCATTCGATGAATTGCACTCAAGGGCATCATTGTCACTAAAAAAGACTGATAATGTTATATTGTCAATAAGGCTGTTGTCCTCCTGCCAGGTTATGTTAGGCAATTGCAGGCTGGCATTAAACTGCGGCGGCCGGTTCGTGTTTGTGACATTCAGGGTCCAATTAACAGTGCGATAGCTTCCATTTACATCGCTGACGTTCAGGGAAATATTATGGAGCCCAAAGTCGCAGAAAGACGGTGAATAGGTAAAATTACTTGAATTGACACTGGCCACTGCCCCATCAACCATCCAATTTGACGTCAGATTGTCCCCATAATCCAGGTCGGGGTCATCTGCAGTATAATTGAATAGCAAAGTGCTGACATTTTCAGTGGCTGTCTGCTCTAGGGAAACAGGGTAATACCCTGTGATATTGGGCGGGTCATTAGTATTGGTCACGTTGAATATTACGCTGACTGACTGTGACTCAGAGGGCGTGCCTGCGTCTCCCACCACAAGATAAAACCCATGAACCCCAACATCATCATTTTCAGGGGTGAAATTCATCAGGCCGCGCTGGGCATCGTAATCAACAAGGCTGAATGCACTTAGGTTGTTGGCTGTAAACTGGAAATTCAATGGGTATTCAAGGTCGGCATCAGTGGCATTTATCCAATAGGTGAACAATGAATCCTCGGCAATTGTAAATGTGTCCCCGTCGCTGATATTGTCAAATGTAGGCTTGGCAGCATAGACCGGGTATGAGTTCAATGCAACAGAAAGGGCAAAAATAATAACCATTCCACTCAGGAAATATGCAGAGGCCACCCTATTTTCGGCATATGTTTCCCTGCCCATCTTATCCTGCGGATTTTTTGTCATTTTGCCTCATTTCATATTTTTCATTCCGTACTCACATCATCTTTTCCATTTTCATTTTCTTGTTTAGCTCCAGGCCGATTGACATGATCTTGTCATAGTATTTTTTCTTATCTTCCGCGGAAAGCATCTTGTACTTCTGCATCAGCTTCCCATAATGCTCCCTTATTTCTTCGGTTGGGCTGTTTTGGGCTATCAGTTTTTCAACCTGGTCGATTATCATTTCCATGCTTTCCAGGCCAAGCGCAAAATACTTCATGGCAGTCTCTTCCACAGCATGCACAACTGCCTTGGATTCCTTCAACAATGCCAAGACCCTGTTCTTGTCAATTTCTGCAGTGCTGAACTTAAGCTCTTCCATCTCTTTCATGAATTTGTTTGCTGTCTCAAATTTCTTGGAGTCCATCTTTTTGAATGACATCTCCTTCCGCAGCTCATCATAGGATGCCTCATACCCTATGCCGAGCAAATCTGAGACAATCCTTGAAAACAGGCCGTTGAGCATCTCAATTATGCTCTTGCTGTCCAACAGCTGCACTTTCTGCTCCAACACCGCAATCTTGCTGATATAATCCTTTTCCAGCTGGGCAAAGTATTCCTGCTTCTTGACCTTCTTTTTCTTGACAGGCATGGCAAAAGGCCTGGCTTCGGTGACAAACTTGTCAATGCGCTTTCTGTTCATTACATAAATGGCTATTAGCACCAGCACCAGCATCAAGGATATTGCGAAAAAACTGACCCTTCCAGGGCTTCTTGCCTCAAAAAATCCGCATGGCTGGCATGGCCCTCCACAGTCTATACCCTCCTCTCCTCCGTTTCTGGTACCGTCCCCGCAATTTGGGCATACAGGGCATTCGCCGCCGCAATCAATCCCTGTTTCATGCTGGTTCTGGATTTCATCATAACAGGAGGGGCATGCAGCGCATCTTCCTCCGCAGTCCACACCTTCCTCATTCCCATTCCTGAACCCGTCACGGCAGCTTGCACACCTGTCACACGGCCCGCCACAGTCCACTCCTTCCTCGCCCTGGTTCTGAATGCCATCAAAACAATTTGCGCAGGCAGGGCAAACAGGCCCCCCACAGTCCACACCTTCCTCATTTCCATTCTTTATGCGGTCAGTGCAGGTCGGGAAATATGAGCATTCCCTGCTCAATTCCGGCTTTTTGAGGGTTGTCTTGCATTCTATGTTCATCTCAGTGCACTGCCTTACCTGGATAAATGTCGGCAGGCACGGCCCCCACTCATCACATTTCCATTCTTCGGTGCACGGCGCTATCAGGGCCGCGCTTCCGCCGCCCCCTCCCCCTCCCCCCGGGACAACTTCAGGGCCAGGCGAATATGCGCCAATTACCTGTATCACTGTCAGCCCTACAAGATTGCTGGTTGTTTTTGCCGCGAAATTGTCAGTGGCAATGTAATACACACTTTCATTCCCATAGAATGCCGGGTCTGGAGTCAGGGTTATCACATGGGTGGTTGGATTTATGCTTATCACTATATTCGCCAAGGCTGTGTATGTGTAAGTCAGGTTATCCCCGTCCGGGTCCATGAAATAATCATCCAGGTCGCGGCCAGTCAAAATTGTATTTTGGTTCCAGGTTTCATTTGGAAGATAGTTGGCAAGGACCGGCGGCCTGTTTGTTATTGTGGCAAAAGAGGTGTCATTTGCATGGCTGCCAGTGATGCTGCAGTTTATCCGATATGTGTAATTTCCCGGCCTGGAAAAATTTCTGCTGTACTCATAGACTTTGGTGGTATCATTATATTCCATTGGCCGCCCGGCATCATAAGCGCCAGAGCTGTAAAAGGAAAGATTGCAGTCTGCGCCTGTCAATGGCTGGTTGTTCATATAAGTATAATTGGCATAAAATTTGACCTGCTCACCAGAATATCTTACATAATAACGGGTGTCATCATAAACCTGGATTGTATTCTGCTCAGTGACATAATAGCTACCAGACAATTCAAATACAAAGAATGTGATGCTTGTGTTCGTAAGGCTCAATGCAATGCAATCAAACATGGAGCAAACCTCGCCATCATGGATTATAGTTGGCGATTCCAGTGTAAGATTATAGAAAGTTATTCGTGCTCCTGTCATAAGCCCGGGGAGATAAGTAATGTTTATGTTCATGAAATTCCTGCTCAAGTTTGCATATGAGTCGAAATCATACCCATCTATGCCAACATCCTCTGTGAAATTTATTGACGCCATGTTCGGCATCCCGAGCCTGAAATCTGCCACATTGTTCCAGCAGTCAAACAATGTAAGGTTGGTTGTCTCATAATTCCTGAAATTATCCCAGGTTGGCTCAAGGCAAATGCTGAAATTCACATCTTTGCTTGTATTGGCATTGCTGCATGATGAATTATCGGCTATTGTGACAATTGTATGGAATTGGCCAAGATCACTGATTGACGGGATGAATGAAATCACACCCAATTCAGTCACATTATACAAACCAGTGCTATCATAGTATGTTATATTGTGCCCATCATCATCACTTGCGCTTATATTGCAATAGTATGAGCTGCTGACATTCACGTGAGTGGGGCAGGAATTCCCTGTGTTCGGGGGAGTATTGATGCAGAACCTGACAGAGCCAGTCACTTGGCCCTGGATTGCCGGCGCATTGGAATATTTGGCCGTGCCGGCATAAATTGCATAATTTACAGCAATAACACCGATGAACAATGCAATAGCAACCAATGCCACTATATTGTTGGGCATAATTAAATCCAGGCCAGTCTCCATTTTTTTCACTTTCCGCTTTACAGCCTTCTTATGCCCCATTTTTTACCCCGCCTTCCGGTTTCTCGAGCTTTTTCACAGCATTGGCCTTTGAAATAAGGACATCCTTTACAGTGAATTTAACATCCCAAAATGCAAGAAATTCGGTTATCTTGGCTAAGTGCCTATTTGGCACCAACACGCTGTTTCGCCCTATTGTCTCGCCTGAAATATTTTGCAGCATGCCTTCTGCTTTTGATTTTCCTCCACGGCCTTTCAATGCATAGCCAAAAATTGTTTTTTTGCTGTGGCCAAGGCTGCTCAAATCATAAGAAACAATCGCCTTTTTTTCCAGGCCAAAGATTTCAGACATATCCTTGTTTTGCCTGATGCTAAAGCCATGCATTAATGCATTCAGCTTGGCTGGGTTGCCTAAATCATCTTTTTCAAATAAACTGACTTTCCAGCCAGGTGGCAAGGCCAGGAATTTTCGGAGGGCTTTTTCAATGCCTGCAGGAGACCCCTTGCATATTATCAGCAGCTGCAAGCCACTTTCGAGAATTATAATATCAGAAACATCGCTTCTTGATGCAATAAACCCTGTTAATTCAGACTGCCACAAAACCATACTTGTTTATTATCAACTAAACTACTATATAAACTTTTTTATATTTATTATCAACAATTTCATAATATAATTACTTGTTTGTTGATTATCAACATATATGAATATAATTTTTTCGAGTATTCAGACATAGTCCCTATCCTCTCCCTGTACTAATACTCTACTCCATATCATACTTTATATTATATAGCTCATATATAATGCGCATAATACATTCATATACAGCTTAGATGCAATATGGCTTATAATAAAGATTGTATTATGCACATGAATCCCAAACTCTGACTATAACAACTTTCTTCGAACATCAATCAGAACATTGCCAGTATAATTTCCTGGTGAAGCAGAGCTGGGAGCATTGACTGTCAAATTAACATTGGCAATCTCACCTGGCTCAAGCACCACTGGGTTAGGCTCGGCTATGAAAAATTCCCTGATTTCCCCTTCAGAACTTATCCTTATCTCAATCCTGAAATTCTCAGTATTTTCCAGAGTAATGTACCTGGTTCCTGAGCCACCAATGGGCATGCGGCCAAAATGCAGCCTGTCCTTATTCAAGTTGAATCCCACTCCATAATCATAGGAAAAAAGAGCGTCTGTGGGAATTTTTTGCACTTCTATCCGGATAAACAAGGAATGAACAGCATAAGTGATGGCAGCTGCTGTCAAGGCTACCATGACCATCAAAAGAACTAACTGATTTTTTTTCATTTTGCCCCCGGATTTGTTCAAAGCGAACACTTTTAATTATTCTGCTGTTATCAAGCCAAAAATCCATATCTTCTGCCGATAGTTGTTAACCTCTGGATATTTGTTAACAGCTGCGGCTTAAATACCTATGCAACCTGTTTGTTTTCAGCCTGCTCCTTCCTGCCCCTGTTTCTCATCAGCCACCAGGCATTCAGGATGGCCATTATTATGAAAATGACTATTAAAAGCGTAGTTGTATTCACAGGCGCTGGCTTTTCCTCTGGCTTGGGCACTACTTCCAGTTGGCCAGTTGTTATGCTTGTGGCATTTGAATAAAGCAATTCTATTTCAATGTCGTGCATGCCAACATCAGTCCCTTTTGTTTCCCAGAATGACCTGATTACTGCACTTCCAAATGGCTTAACTGGCGTTACTGGCGTTGTAAAGTGATACTCATATGTGCCTCTTTTAACAGTTACCTCTGCATAAAGGTCTGTTACCGGGTCATTCCAGTTGGATAGAACCTCTATCTCAAATTTGTTTATTGAGTCATTATAGGCTGTTTTTGTATAATTGACAACATCAACCCTTAATTCCCCGATTTGGAAGAATCTTTCATAGTATTCGGATTTTTCATCATAATCAAAATAAGCCTTGACCATGTATGCGCCAGGCTTTTGCCCTTTAGTGTCCCAAGATGCCTTGAGCTTGACCTTGTCCAATGGATTTACATATACAGCCTCGGTGAATTGGACAGAGCCAACCATTTTCCCTGATATGGCATCAAATATCTCCGCATAGCCAGACACTTTTTTAACCATCTCTGTGCCCCTGCTAATGCCTTCCAAAACAAACCTTGCCGGCTCACCTTCCCTTGCATTGAATGAATCAAAAGTGAAGTCGAAATATTTGCCAGGATAAGGCACATTCCAGATATGCCGGTGCATGACGCTTACAACAATATTGAAATTGAATCCGCCATTATCGGATTCTTCAGGAATCTCAGTTGCAACTATGTGGGTAGCTACCCTGCCAGCCTGCTTCATTTCAGCAGGCATATGCGCATAATATGATTGACATACAGTTTCCAAAGGCTGAAGCACAAACCTGGGCTCAAAATCCAGTGTTATGTAATCCTTTAACGGGCCTTCAACAGTAACCATAATCTCATCAGGAATATTTTTGCTGTTCCTGAAGCAAATGTTGAATTGCCGTGTGATGTTTGGCGCATATTCAGTTTCGACGTTTACACTGATTCCAAGCGCAGCAGCATCCATGGAAACAATGGCAATGAAGCTTAAGGCCAACACTCCTAAAATGAAAAGAATGCTCAATTTCCCGGCAGTTTTTCTTGCTGACATTGTATTGCTGTTTTTTTATTACTGTTGTTTTTGTGCCTGCGTTGACGTCAGTGCTCCTGTTCCCCGCAACGGCCAAGCCAGCGCTTATTCTATCTCTGCTGCGACGAAAGTTAAATATGCAACCCTCTGCATGCCAACACTATAGTCGCCTTCATCAGCAGGCACAGTCATGTTGATTTCAATAACAAGCGACCTGTCATCAGTTGAATAGGTCAAATTATGACATATGGTATAAATAAAACTTTTGTTTATGGGTGTCCAGTTCATGAAGCCTGTTGAGTATGAGCTTGATTGCGGAAACAAGGAAAGGCCGTCATTACCGTTTAGTTTGCAGCTGTCCACGCTTGCCCTTGATATATTGCCTTCAACAACAGCAAACCTGAACTCATCAGTCGCATTGTCGCCCAAAAAGAAAGAATCACCATCAGCTGAAGAGCTTAATGTAATATTGATATAGCTGTTGCCGGTATTTTCGATCTGAATTCCCCTGCAGTCATAAGGGTGCGAGTATGAGCCAGAGCTTTCGATGCATTCATTAAATGTCCCTGGATTTACCTGCTCTGTGCTCAGGTCTGTTGCCTGGCTAATCTGGCCAGAGCCAAAATCAATGTCCTCTGCAGGTATGGACAAGGAAACAAGGTTGGTTATCCGAATTGTGACTGTCCCATATGACAAGCGGCCTGTAATCCATGGAATGACCGGGCTATCCTTGATAATGCCCATATTCAGCACAGTCCCGAATACAGAAAGGGTTACGGTTGCCGTGAGCAATGCAACTAGCCAGCTATTTGATATTTCTTTCATAAAATGACCCCAGGCACGCTACGGTGAGGATGCAGTAGCTTCTTGCGCTGAAGCAGGCTCAGAAGGAAGAATGTTCAAGCTAACCTGGCCCTGAACAACCGGCACTCTTGTTGATTGGGCATAATCTGCCCTGTCGAGCACAGTCCAGACGCCCAAAACAGATACAACAATCGTAATAACTAAAAGGATTACAACAGTTTTTTTTGATACATCCATTGATCCCGCACCCTGAATTGGCATTTCTTCCATATCCCTTACACCTGTGCTGCAGTGAATGTTATTGTAGCTGACCTTGTGCCAGTTGGCTCGTCCAGCGGCAATGTCAAGTTGAATTCAACTGTGATTGTGTCGTTCATGTTTCCCCAGCTTAGGTTTCCGCAAATAAGCGCAGCTGATGTCGGGATTGTGGTCCAGTTTATGAAGCTGCTATTCAGTGTTGAGCCCTGCGGCTGGATTGATACATTGGATCCTACATTATTCCTGCATGATACATTGATTAGATTCCCATCCTGGAAAGTATTGAAGTGATATGATGTGCCCATTATCTGGAATTCAGTCTCATTCTTGGTCCTGTTTCCGTCCAGCACAGCATACCTGAAAGCGCCGCCGGATGTTCCGGTGTACAGGCCATCAGCATCCACGCTTGAGTACATGGTCACATTGATGTTAACGTTGCCGTCATTCTCAACTTCCATGCCTGTGCAGTCCCTGCCAGTATCACCACCTGAAAGCCCACCATTGAGCCCAGTGCAATTGTTGAAAGTCGCATAATTGTCTGCTGTCTCTGATGAAACTTCAGTGTTTGGGGAAGTTGTCGAGATTGAGCTATTCCCAAAATTAACATTGCTGTTGACTGTCAAAGAAGACAATGCTGTGATTGTAACCTGGACTGTGCCAGTTGTTGCCATGCCAGTGATCCTGTCATTGAAGAAGCCGAAAAGGCTGCCTGCCACTGCCAGGCCCATGATAACAACCAGAATAACAACAAGCCTCGTATTTGGAATGCCTGAAATCAATCTTTCATCGTCGATGATTTTCACCTTGCTTACTATGCTGGGCATACCAAGTTACATGCACTATTTAAATTTTTCTATTCAGAAGTGGCACAGAAAGGCAATCAGGCGCCTGGAGGGGCATTCTTCTTTTTCAGGTACATCCATGCCCATAGCGCATTTCCTATAACCAAGACCCCGATCAGTATGTATATTGGGCTGAATTTTGAGCTGCCGGACTCCGGCGCAGCAATTGCCAATGCTGTTATCCCTATTATTTCCGCCCTTATGGCATCCTTTTCCACAATCACCCTTATCTGCTTTTCAGAAGTCTTGCTTCCATACCTCATCACAAGGGTCCCGGCATAGTTGCCTTCCAGAATCCCGACAGTCTCCCAATATGCGGGCAATGCTTTCTTCTCCCTTGGCTCAATGCTGTATGGAGTGCTTGAAACATCAGCGACTTTTCTTCCATCCAAATCAAAAAACTGGATTCTTGCTGACGCGTCATCAATTCTGCTGTTCCCTATATTTTCCAGGAGGACATCAAACTTGGCAATCTCGCCCAGAGTGAAGCTGTTCACTGATATATCAACCGGCGACAAGAAGAAATCTCCGACAAGGAACTCCTTTTCAGCCATTGTGCTGTTGCCATCATATTCCACTACAGCAACTGCCCTGTACTGGCCCGGTCCGGTTTCAACTTCCCAGTCAAGCTGCAATTCAACATTCTGCTTTGAGAAAAGGCTGACAGGGCTTCCAATAATCCTCTTGACCTCACTGCCGTCGGGCGCATAGATTATTATCGTAGATGCAACGCTTTCAATTTTTTCAGTCCCGAGGTTTCTCAATGGCAGGTAAAACTTGACCTTGTCGCCCTGGTCCTTTACCATGAATTCCATCTGGACATATTTCCCAGGATACGGCACCAGGACATGTAGCTGGCTCACAACAGCGACCAATGCGCTGACAGTTGTTTTCCCTGTTTCTACCCCGCTAACTTCCCTGACAGTGATTTCAGCATCATTCAGCCCCGGAGGCAATGATTGCGGCAGATTATAGGTATATGTGAATTCAAATTCCCTGTCTGATTTTTTCATTTGTATCCTTTCAGCAGAAAGCGTGACGTACTTTGCCAATGGGCCGTTCACAAACACCACGAGATTGACATCAGCAGCCTCTGAATTGATGACCTTGACTTTCACGGCTTTAATAATCCCCGGCTCAAAATTCACAGTTGTCCTGCCTGGGCTGATGGCGAACGCATTGGCTGCGCTTGCCAGGCTAACTAGAAGAACCAAGCATACAATCATCCGAATTATCCATTCCTTTCTCATTTTTGCCGTGCCGTGAGCGTCACATTTTCTTTGTCTATCCAGTCGCTTTCCCCTGCTCCAAGGCTTTTCACGGAAAAGCCCGTGATGCCGCTTCCAATTGCCTTTACAGTGACCTCAATTTCAGTGTCGCCGGGGTTGCTGAGGCGCCAGGCATCACTCTCCTCTGCAACATCCAGCCCGATTCTGCTTTTCTTTTCGAAGGGGAAGGGGAGGACCAGCAACAGGCCGGCCAGGGTTAGGCAGACTATCAACAAAGCTGTTGCCGGGATTGTTTTTTTCATTCCCTTCAGTCCTCCCTCTTCACATATTTTCCAGTGAATGTTATTGTCGCACTCTTGCTTCCAACAGGCTCAAGCAACGGAACCTCAACCAATATGTCTATCACAGCAGTGTCATTTGCATCTGAATAATTGAGAAGCTTCAGGAAAGTCTCATTTGTGTATGGGACATTTGTCCAGCCTGTTGTTGAAGCAGACCAGTTGAAAGAGCCAGACTCATTTGAATGGTTCGCAACTTTGTACTGGAAATACGCAGACGCTGACTGCTCGCTGTCCCAGAGGTAGTCTTCGGCGCTCAGGTTCACATCAACATAGGAATTGCCGTCGTTCCTCAAGAGAAACGGCGGGGGGGAAAGGTCAGTTGTATTGTCCCTCTGGCCTATAAGCATGCTGCCGAAATCAACTGTGCTGTCAACCAGGGTCAGGCTGATCAGCGAATTCATTGTAAAATTGAAGACAGTGCTGTTTTTCGCATTCCCG
Source organism: Candidatus Woesearchaeota archaeon (assembly GCA_018303405.1). Lineage (NCBI taxonomy): Archaea > Nanobdellati > Candidatus Woesearchaeota > Candidatus Woesearchaeota archaeon. Next base: position 230,974 of record JAGVYD010000009.1, read on the forward strand.
AAACTGTCGTAGACAACAACCCACCACTGGTACCAGTAATTGTCATCGCCAAAATATCTCAGGTCAGCCGGGATAGTATAATTTGAGTAGTTGATAAGGTTGTACTGCCTATTGTCAACTGCACAGCCGCCCTGGCATGTTATGAAAAGGCTGAATTGAAGAGTATCATTGTCATAATCAGACGCATTCCACTGGAAATTTGGAGTGCGGTTTGTTATTATGGAATTGTTTGCAGGATAAGTCAGGTTCATGGAATTTGGCGGATTATTCAGCCTGCAGCAGATTTTCCTATTGTACTCACTGCAAGAGCCAACATGCGCATTTGTATCGTTGTTGTCAGTTGCTACTGACGATGCTATTGATGTCAGGCAAGAGTAATTTGCAGGGCATGTGTCGTTGTAATGGCCACATGTAATGTTGCCATAAACAGAATTTATGCAGGCGCTGTTATTGTATGAGCTGAAAGTGGAAATCTGGGCATGGGAGTCTGTTGTCTTGTTAAGGTTAAGGAATTTTGTCCCAAAGCAGGAAGTATTGACCGTATTGTTTGACATCGAAGCGTCGCAGCACAAAGCAAAGGGATAGCTTGCCACTGAAGGCAGTTCAGCATGCGCATTGTAATAGCCTGCTGAGTCATTCCTGAAAAAAAGGTAAGATGAATCGCTGCATGTCCCTGCAGTGGATATTGTGCAGTTGAGCCCGGCGCCTATGGAAGCATAGCTATATATTAATGCCAGGCCAAATACAAGCGCAAGCAATACTGCCCATTTGTTGTTTAGTCTCATCTTTTGCATCCTGCTGATTGCATCTTATCCTGTGCCCTGCACAAGCCTTCCTCCATTCTCCTTTATTAGCCTCGAGCTTCCATACTTGCTCACATTGCCCGCATTTGTCACGTTCGCGCCAAGAATTGTCATGTTGCTGTAAGTCCAGAGGTATATATTCTTTTTTTGCAGGTCGCAGTTATCCAAAATTATGCAATTCAATGCACTTAGGGTCCAGTTGCCTGATGAAGGACAGTTGCAAAGAGGCGACTGCACAGTTAGCCCCTGCTGTGATGTCTGGTTCAAATTGCCTGCCAGGTCCTGCACATATGCAGTATAAGGGTATGCGCCAGGGCTCAGGCTTGTATAATTCTGGTACAGCTTGTATGTTCCTGCCCTGTAAGAGGCATTAATTTCCTGAATGGAAATAATCCTGTTCCATATCTTTACTTCATCAAGGATTCCAAGGTATGCCTGGGTTTCATCAAAGCCGCCGCATGCAGCGTCTTCCTCTTGCCCCAGAACAAGACACCCTGTGATTTGCAGGCTTCCATTTGACATGTTTTTTGAAATTTTTGGCACACCATCCTTGTACATGTAAACAGTTCCATTGTCGCCATCCCTTAATATCACAATATGATGCCAGTCACCGTCATTGAGCGTCACTCCTGTACTAAACGAAGCATCCTTAATGAAAACACTTGCGCCATAATTGAAAATCAAGAACTCATTATTCCCGGTTGCGGATGAGCCATGAATAGGTGTGCCAGACTTCGAAGTGTCTGAAGACTTGGCCCAGAATTCAACTGTAAAATTATTCAGGCCATCCATTGCTGACCTGCTTAGGTTCACCCAGCTGGATGTTGTGCCGTGCAAAAGCACGCCGCTTCCAAACCTGCCGCTTGTTGTTGAGCCTGAAAAGACTGTCCCATTATTCCCGTAAGTTGACCAGTCCCTCGCAAATGTGGAATTTTCCCCTGATTCCCTGTTGAATCGCCACCATCCTTTCAGGCTTCTGCCGAAATCAACAAATGCTGTTCCAAGATAATCGTCTGAAACAGAAACATTCACAATAGCCCATGGCTCTGTTGTTATCAGCCCATTACTCTCAGTTGCCTCATCAAATGATATCTGCGGATAGACCTTGTCCACCTTTAGCTCAATCAATTCTGTTGCATTTACATTTCCCGCCCTGTCCTGCACATAAGCCTTGAAATTGTAGCTTGTGTTGTCAACAAGGTCTGTGAAATTGCGGTAGAGACTGTAAACGCTTGCATTATAAGTTGCGTTGATTTCCTCTGGCGACAATGGGCGGTTGAAAATCTTGACGTCATCAATGAAGCCCGGGAAATTTCGCCATGCACCATTCTGTGTCCCTCCGATAAAAATTGAATTGTTAGTTTGTGAGGCATCCATGACCCCGCTTACAGCAGTTATTGTTATTGTCCTGCCGTCAATATAGGTCCTAATGTGGGTTCCATTGTAGGTCCATGCAATGTGGTGATAAGTGCGGTGGTCAAGAGTCACAGAAGAGGAATAATAATTTGTGCTGCCTATATATGTCTGGGACCTGACAATAACTGAGCCAGGATTGTCAAACAACTGCACCCCATTCCCATTTCCCCAAAGGCCGTGGTGTATTATTTGTGTCTGGTTCGTGCCACCCCATTCCTGGGTCTGGTTGCGGACCTTGAACCAAAGCGAATATGTGACATAGGAAAAATTCAGGGACGCATCAGCCGGAACCACGATCCTGTCCACAGCGCCATCAAATTCCATCCCTCTCCCCATTTTGCCTTCAGCATAAACCGGGCAGCTGGAAGGCACGCATGTTGCATTATTCTCATAGCTTGACCAATCCCTGAAATAAGTGTCATTCTCGCCTGTCTCATTGTTGAATCTCAGCCATAAAACCAGGCTCTTGTTCCAGTCAAAGAATGCAGTAACATTTGTGCTGTTGTCAAAAACAGTCACATTAACCCATGTCCAGTTCCTGCTGATGTAACTGCCATTCCTGTCATTTGTGTAGTCGAACGTGATATTGGGCTTGTCGCCATCGTACCAGGTTCCTGCCAGGCACACTTCCAATATGCCATCGCTGTCCGGGTCAGTTGACACATTATTGGCATAGCATGCAGAATCGTAAACGCATTTGCTGGCCTCATTGCAGCATGCCCTGTCGCTTGAGCTTGTTGTGCAGCTCCCTAAATCACATGTCCTTGAAAGCCCGTTTTCCCCACTGTCATCGCCGCAGCAGGCCGTAGCAGTGACATCCCCGCCAAGGTCCCAATTGCTTCCTCCTGTGATTGCAGTGCAGATTTCTGAAGTGGAGTCCCCTCCCATCCAAAAACTGCCATGGCAGTATGCCTTTGTTGGGATGGCTCCAACCATTTCGCCTGTGTCATAGCATGTGTTGTTCAGGCCACAGCTTGTTCCACTCCTGCAGCATGTGTTGTTTGTTGTTGCGTTATATCCTGTTGGGACATCTACCCCTCCCCTGTCATAAACATTATATTCTGTGCCATAGCTTGTCCTGTAAGCCTCAAGATTGTCAATAACAATCTGCATTTCAGTATCAGAATTTGAATAATCCCACATTCTCCAGTAATAATCAGGGTTGGTCTGCGCAGGGGTTGTCAGTGTGCCATTGAAATGGCCTGACTCATTTGCCTTGCACGTAAATCCAGACATGCTTTTGGTAAATACTGAGCCATTGGCCAGATGGACTGTCCCTGTTGTTGTGGCAGCATCCTGGCAGCATGAATGGTTGTTGTCCCTGAACCGCATGTACCATCCAGAACCTGAAGAATCATTTATGCATTTGTAGTCGAACTCCACAGTAAAGGCAGTGCTTGGGAAATTTATTTCCGGAGTCCATTGTGCCATAACCTGGTCCCAGGTAGAATCGCCGTCAGCCTGGATATACCAGCTTCCGCCGTCTATGTTTTTCCCGCTGGAAATGACATAAAAGCAAATGTTTGCAGCGCCGCAGGTAGTGTCTTCTGTCCAGTTCCATCCGTCAGAGCCGCTGTATTCTGAAAACCTTCCATTTGTGAAAACAGTCAAGTCATCCCCGCAGCAGCCTAAGGTCGATGTGTCAGGATATTCCCCCACATTGCTTTCTCCTGCGTAAGCGGCATTCCAGCTTATGTTCAGGGCAAAGGTGCTGCTTCTTGGGCTGATGACACCCTTCTCACGGCCGCAAACATAGCCGCACCAGTAATCTGCGTAATCCGATGTATCGCATTGCAGCCATGTTCCTGTCCCGCCAGATGAATAGCAATAGCCTATACTGTCATTCCCGCCAAGATTCAGATGATTATATGCAGAATTCGAATTTACAGCAGGAGTGGCATCTGGAGTGAAACATGATTCACCTGCAACGCAATCAGACGTTGCGCTGCAGCATGCATCTTCAGCATTAACAAAAACAAGCTCAGAAGAGGAGCTGTAGTTCCTCTCTATTATTGTATTTTCATTTGAATCGTCGCCGCAACACGTGCTGTAAGAGCCTTCGCCGCCAATGCTCCAATTATATGTTGATGTGCAGCCTGATGCAGATGATGTGCAAAGTGACTCGTTTGTGTCCCTGTCATAAAGGTAAGCGCTTATTGTGCAATAGCCTGCACCGCTGCAATTCTGGCCTCCATAGAATGTTTCGGATGAACAAAAGTCAGTATTGTTGCACTGGCCTGTCACTGTAGTGCCGCTGCCAGAGCAATAAGTCCCAATATTGTTATTATAGCTGGTGGTAGCGCATGAAGCAGCACCGCCTGTGCAGAAGCCCGTTCGCCCTGTTGTAACACAGACGCTTGCGCATGAAGTATTGGTCGCTGAACAATCATTGTTTGGATCGTCATTTGCATTGGCATAGGTGCACGTTCCACTTCCACTGCAATACCGGCATGTGCCTGAGCATGTTGTTCCAACTGTGTCTTTTGTGGCGTTTGCAATATTATTGCATGTTCCTGCGCCATCACATTCCTTGCAATCGTAGCAATTTGCTGCTTCCTGCCCTGATGCAGGCGTCTGGCAGGTTGAATAGCCAGCAGTGCATTGGCTTGCGCAGGTTCCAGAGCATGTAGTTCCGGTGTTATAGCCGCAGGTTCCTGAAGTTCCTGAGCATACTGAACTGTCCAATATTGTCTGGCCAGAGCATGTGTAGGAGCCTGTGCAATCACCTTGCGGATCAGTGTTTCCAGGAACTATTTCACAAAACTCATCTCCAAATCCATCCCATTCACAGCACGTGCCTATATCATTACATTCAACTTGTGTATCACAAAAAACGCCTGTGCAAGTGCTGCCACAGACACCCTGGCCGCGATACTGCGTATCATATCCTGTGCCATTTACTGCAATGCCTGTGAAATTGTTTGTAATGTTATTTGTTATTGCATTGTAAATATTCAACCGCGACCATACTACTGTCTCTTCATTTATTATGCTCCCTGTTGCTATCAGCAATTTTTTCATTTGTGCATTATCCAAGGAATCATTGTACTGGTAAACCAAAGCAGCCCCTCCTGAAACAAAAGCTGCAGATATGCTTGTTCCTGAGGCAAGTTCCGCATTTGCATTATGGTCAACAGAATCAATGTCCTCCCCAGGGGCCAAAAGGACAATGGCATTATTGGAGCTGGTAAGGGCAGATAGACGGTCATTTTCTGTGGACGCACCAACTGGAAGAGCTGTTTCTGCACAAGCAGGGCTGACAATTGTGTTGTTGTACGTGTTTCCTGCTGCTGCAACAGTAAGTATGCCAAGCCCGCTCAGCTCATCGACTTTTTGCGCAACCGGATTATCATAGCATATCCCAGTATATCCCCCTGCACCAATGCTCATGGATATTATGTCAACATTTTGCTCCTTGCAATATTCCAGCCCTGCGAGAATGTCTGATTCATAGCCAATTCCCTGGGAATCCAATACCTTCACTGCTATCAGCTGGGCAGCAGGCGCCATCATGTATGTGATGTACGAAACCAAGGTGCCGTGGCCATTGTCATCCTGGTAATCATTGGTCTGGGCCAGGACATTATACCCATACGCAGTGTTCTGCACAACTGATGGGTTTACTCCTGTGTCAAGGGCGCAAATCTTTATTCCTGAGCCGTCCAATTGCAAGCCATAGGCTGTGTTGAGATAATACTCTTTTGCCTCACCAAGCATGATTATCTTTGATGAGTTTTCAAACAGGAGGCTGACTGGCTGGTCAAGATAAACCTTTTCAATGCCCTTATTGCCTGTCAATTTCGACAGCCTTGTCTTGTCCATATGGGCAACATCAATATCATCAGTAACAGCTATTTCGCCTATTTTTTTGCTTGATGGGGTTTTGTACTTCACAATAACCCTAATGGGCTCAGAAGCCCTCTCCAATTCATGGATTACATTCTTGTCAACATGGAACTGGTATCTTGCAAATATCAAATCCTCTTCTGTGTAATTGGAGGCATTCTCCACCCAGCCTTGGTCCAGGTCAGGAAACAGGCCAGTGATGAAGGACAATCCTTTCCCAGATTCATTACCTGCCTGGCTTTGGTCCATGTCTGTGTCCATTACATAATCAATTCTGTCAATTGTGACAGCTGAATCATCAACTTCAAAAACCAGTGAATAATTTTCCCCTGGCAAAGAAATGTTGCAGGTGTCTTTGCATTCAAGGCTGAAATCCCGGATATCAGGCTCAACAAATGATGCAGGCAACTCTGCCCATTGGCCTGAATAAACGCTGTCATCAGCTTCGTCGTAATACACCACCTGCGCCCTTACTATGTTGTCATTTCCAGCTGAATTTTTCCCAACAAAAACATTGTAAGCGTCATCCCATCCTGGCGCTGATGGAATAAACCCAAGGACATTGCAGCATGATTCGCTGCCATAGCATTCATATGACGATTCAGCAGTTTCAATGTTTTCAATTTCCCATCTTGTGCATGTGCCCTCAACTTTTGCATCAATTGAGAATTCTGTTCCACTGGCATCAAAATCAACCACGCCTTTTACAGATTCAACGCCGTTGTCATCCTGGTCAAATGCGGAGCCGGAATTGTAGGCAAGCTTCACTGAAATGTCCTGCGCCGGCACAAAATCTTCCTGCTTCACTGCTTCACTCGGGGCTGATACGGGGAAAGATTCTCCCTGCCCAAGGCTGAGTATCTCCAATCTTGTGCCATTGAAACCAAGGTAAACCCTGGCAGGCCCTTCGCCAACCACTGCGCCAGTAAGCTTTACTGCAAGCAGGTTTCCCGGCACAGCAGGCACCCAGGCGTATTCACTGTTTTCTGAAAAAGTTTTGCCAACGGGCAAAGAGTACCCTATACCCTGGGCAGGCTCTTCAAGCACGGCAAGGCCAGTAATGCCTTGCCGCAGAAATAGAAAAAAGCCGGATATGAACACGATGGCCAGGAAAACTGCCAGGCCAACTGCCAAATATGTCTTGCCTGATTCAGTATGTTTCTTGATGGCATTTTCAAGCGTGGCAATATGGCTCTCGCTTTTGCTAATCCAGTGCAGCAGGTTTTCCCCCTTAATCCTTGTCTTTGGATTCCTGGCCTGCAGCTGGAGAAGCCTTGTGTGGAAGCGTTTCCACTCTTCCAAGCTTTTCCTAAGTCTCTCTAATCTACCCTTTCTTTCCGATGCTTTCATCGGCAACCCCGGCCTCTTTATTGATAATCAAGCGAATAATCGTAACCCACAGAAGGAACCAGCCTGCGAACGCTATGCAGGAATGGTTTTTTCATTGTGAGGCTTATGGACATGTTGCATCAATTGTGTTTGTTGATTGTATGATAATGCAGCCGGAGGCGTTTACAAAGATTGAATTGGTGCCGGACTCAAAGGCAATAGCTTCAACTGTGAGGTTGCCTGTAATCACAACTTCGTCATCAGTCCCGGCTGACAATGTTATTTTGTCTATTAGGACAGTGCCTGCCTGTCCAATTGTTATATCATCATTAGCTGCGTCAAAGCTCAGAATATTCCTCATGCTGGAGCCATCACCTGAATATATGGCACCTGTTCCTGACGCGCCTGTCTGCCATACCATGACTGCATCAGTTTTCCCGTCGAGAGACTGATTGAAATAGCCAGGAGTCACATTCAAGGGGCCGGATGTGAGATTTGCAGTTACTCTTGCGCTGCCTTGCACATGAAGGGTGTCTTTCGGGCTGCTTGTGCCTATGCCGACTGTTCCTGAGTTGTTGATGACCATGGCGATGGTTCCGGTGCCAGGCCCTGATGTCGCGCCAACCTCGAAAACCAGGTCATCCCAGGATGCGAGCTTCAGGCTGTTCACGCTTCTTGTCATGCTGAAAAGGTGTGTTGAACTGGAATAGCCCTCAAACCCATCGCCTCCGCTGGCCACTTCTGACCTTATGTTGCCGCCTGAAATATGCAGCTTGGTAGATGGAGCAATACCTATTCCTACGTTGCCTGTCCCATCAACAAGCAGGCCAGAGCCTGAACCGCTGCCAGTCACATTAAGAGTGCCTTTCAGATGCAAAGTATAAGAGGGAGTGGTTGTATTGATGCCGACATTCCCATTTTTGTCCAGAGTCAAGCCATCTGACCAAGTTACAGTGCCCCCGGCCGCGACATCCTTTGCATATCTCATGCTGAACAAATCGCTGTATTTATATAATGCAAAGTTTGATGTTGATGAGCTTTTCCAGCTCCCTGCCCAGTAGGCATCGAAAACAAGGCCTGTATTGTTGTGGCTATAAGCCAAAAGCTGTGCCACCGGATGAGTATCTGCAGTTGTATGGAACTGTAGATGGGGACCTGCTACACTTCTGTCATCTCCATAAATCCTTAATTTTGCCCCGCCCGAACCTGAATAATTTATTGGGCCAATGCTAACATTACCTGAGCCGTCTACAAATAATACTCCCGGGCCAGTTGCGTTGCCGGAGACATTCAGCGTTCCACGGACTTCCAATGCACTTGTCGGGTTAGTAGTGTTTATCCCAAATTCCCCGGATGTTTCAATAACAACCCGATTAGTGGCACCATCTCCAGTGGCAATATAAAATTCGTTACCGCCTGTTCCTGCAACGTCACTGTCCATTAAGCCATGTGACCACTCCGTCGCGCCACCACCTGTTGCATATCTCACCCTTGCACCCCGGTTTGTCGCAGCCCTGTCCAATGAGAAATCTGCATTGTCAGCAGAATCAACTGTAACACCTGCTGCTGTACCAGCCACTGTGACATCACCGCCTGTCGGGGTTATGGTCAAATCACCATTGGTGTCAGAAAGGAATGTTGTGTAAGATGAGCCATCAGCAAAAGTTAGCCGCAACTGGTCCGTGGTTGATGACAAAATATCCAGTTTTGCATCTGGCCCTGAAGTGTCTATCCCAATCAGTCCTGTGCTTTGCACCATTACTGAGCTGTTGAGCGAGCCGGAGCTGTTCCATAATGCAATATATCCAGCCGCGCCTGAGCCGTTGACAGAGCCTGTTCCGGCACCCCCTGAATCAGAACCACATGTCCCAACTCCGCTGCTCCATTTGAGAACTTGGTCATCCGCACAGTTGGTGGCAAGGACAATATTTGTTGCATTTAATGTTCCGGAAACAACAAGTTTTGAGCCAGTTATGTTGGTGCCAATGCCAACATTTCCGGAAGAATCCAGAACCAAAACCTCACTGCCCTGCGCCGCCGAGCCTGGATAGAAATTTATGTCACCCGAAGCTTCTATATTCAGGGCATTTGCCTTTTGTGCAAGGCCGCTTCTTCCGACATTTATTTTTGCGAAGGCTGCATCAGCTGTGCCCATTATTAAGAATGTATTCTGGTTTGCAGCTGTGTTGTTTATTAGTACACCATTTGTGCTTGAAGATGTGATTATTGTCAATGGTGCAATGGGGGCGGACGTCCCGATGCCTACCTTGCCAGAAGAATCAACCATTAATCCCGTTGTCCCTCCGGGAGACGCGTTGAACGTTCCTTGTATTTGGAGTGTTTGCGTAGCGTTGGATGTGTTTATACCCACTTTTCCATCGGAGTCGATTCTTAATCGTTCAGTCATTATACCTGCATTTTTTCTGGTCTGGAATGTAATGGCTGTATCAAGATTTGTGGCATCGGTAATAATTGCACTTATCCTACCAACATTTGCCCATGTACCACTAGCGCGTTGCGCATTCATAATAATTGCAGTTCCAATTCCATCTTCGGCAGTTCCTGTTGTTCCATGCCAAACCGAAAGAACATCGGTAACAGCATTGTTTGTCGAATCATTGGCCCTGACATCCAACACATGCGCTGGCCCTGTTGTTCCAATTCCAATTAATCCCGCACTCTGATAAATTGTTGAGCTATTAATCTCATTAGTGCCATTCCACAAGGCAAGATAACCAGCAGTGCCTGAGCCATTAACACTACCTGAACCACCACCTCCTGCCTGCGAATCAACATAAGCCTTAGTTGCTGCATCTGTATCTGCAGTTGGCGTGGCAAGGCCTATTATCTTGTTCCCCGCCATGCTCAATACACCTGATAAATTCAATGTGCCGGAAATATTCGCATTGCCTGCGACTGTAAGCCTAAATGAGGGATAGGTTGACCCAATTCCAAAATAATTTGTGATAAACAAGCTATCCGGGAATGTGTAATTGCCTGACTCAAATGTGCCAGAGGCTATGGCAGCAGCTCCGTGGCCAGGGTCTGCTGCGAAGCTTTGCTGCGAAAGCAAAGCTACAATGAGCACCATTGCAATTGTCCACTGAAATTTGTTGCTCCTCATTTTTTCCTTTTCTCCCTGGCCCTGTTGTAGCATGTCCAGATGGTCCTGTCATCCCTGTTCAGCATCACGGCAATCTCATGGTATGTCAGCCCCATGGAATCCTTCATGAACTCAGAAATTGCCTCGAGCACGCTGACCTGCCTGTCCTGGAAGATATGGGTTGGCAGGAGGATTTCAGCCGATTGCTGCATAGCAGTTGCTTTAGAATCATTCTTTCCTTGCTCCCGTTCCCTCTTTCTATTCGCCACTATCACAACTCTTATTGCCGGAATGTTATTTACTTACATTGTAAGGACTATAGTTTTTTTATTTATCGACTATAATTTAGTACATTGTAAGTAAACCTCTATTTATATTTTTTTATTTTGTCCTGAAAACAGTCCCCCAACGAAAAAATACTTACAATGTAGGTATACCTTATTTATATTTATCGGAGTAATATTATTGCCTGAAGAAATTGACTGACAGTGTAAGTATTTATATTTTTTTCTATTAATCATTATATAATACAATATATCTTTTCTAATACATACAATGTAAGTATTAATTTTCGGCAATTATTTTTTTTAAATTTCTTACATTGTAAGTATACTAAATTAAAACTTTTTTTGTACTGACAATGTAGGTAATCCATATAGAAAACTTTTTGCCAGGACTGGAAGGGCAATTGAATCTTTACTTACATTGTAAGTAACAAATATCATAACTAAGAAAATTAAACCAGAAATCGGATTTCACTAGGGCAATGTCCTGTATCTTGTGTTAATCAGGCCCCAAGAAAGGAATATCATTGCCAATCCTATGAGAAGAAGGGGCAGCTGCAATTTCATGTTGATTTTTTGCTGGCCCGTTGTCACAATTGTATTGAACGCCTGCTTCAGCGACTCAGGGTCTGAAGCAATAAAAAAACTGCCGCCGGTTGTCTGGGCAATGTACTTGAGCGTGTCCTCATCTAATGTGGAGACTATGTCCTGCCTGATAAAAGTCCCGCCTGACTCTGTTGCCATTCCGATTGTATGGATGACTATGCCGTGGCTTTGGGCATAGTCAATGCCTTCTATCACTGGAGTGCCCACTGTATCCCTCCCATCTGTCAAAAGCACAATGCTTCGGCTCATGTCTTCACTGACAAGAATATTCCCGGAAGTTACCAACGCACCGCCAATATCAGTCCCGCCAACGCTTTTTACAGTTATCTTGTCTATGACCGGCTTAAGGTCATCCAGATTGTCGGTAATCTGGCTGTCCACGAATGCAATTCCTGAAAATGAAACCAGGCCAACCCTTGTGCTGGAAGGCAGGGCGTCAAGAAAAATGACAGCCGCGCCTTTGGCTGCCTCAAGCCTGTTTGGCTCAAAGTCATTCGCAAGCATGCTGCTGGAGGCATCTATTGCAAGCACAAAACTCTGCTCGCTGCTTTTTCCCAAAAAAGTGTAAACAGGGTCAGCAGCTGACATAATCAGAGTGGTGATTATCAAAATCTGCACGAGCAAAAGCCAAATGTTTTTTGAAATGAGGGTGCTGTTTCGTATATTTTCCTGGTCACCGCTCACCCTCTTTATCGCTTCAAAATTCGCAAAAACCCATGACCTGGCGCGCAAAAACCTCAGCGAAAAAAGGTGGATCAGGATCAACAGCGGAATGCTGAGAAGCAGCCAAAGGTATTTTGGGTTAAGGAAAATCAATTCCATTTCATTTCCCCCTGAACAAGACCTTTCTCAGCTTTTCAACAAAAGGCTCGTCAGTATGAAGAACAATGAATGTGCTTTGCGTCATGTGGAACATGTATCTTATATGCTCGAGCTGCTCTTCGTTGTATTTTTTGTACTTCTCTGCAATCCTGTTGGGGTCCATGAGAATCTGGTCTTTGCTGAAGGGGTCGGAAATGACTATCTGCCCTATATGGTGGCCTGGCGGAAAAGCATCGTCCAAGGGGTCCCTGACCATTATCCCTACAATCTCATAGCGCGCAGATGAAAAAGTCTTGAATATCTCCTCCCATCCTTTTTTCAGGCCAAGAAAATCGCTTATAATTATGACCAATGCAGGCCTTTTTTGGTAGTTCATAAGCTGGGAAATCGCCCGCCCAAAATCACAGGGCCCTTCATAATAGATGGGGTTGGTAAGCTCCCTGACAATTTTCATGAATTGCCTCTTGCCAGCTGCTGGCGGAATAATGTTGCTCAGCCTGTCAGTGAACATCATCAGCCCGATGTTGTCGCCTGAATCTGCAAGGGCGTAGCTTAAGGTGGCAACCAGCTCTGCAGCGTATTCATTCTTAAGCTTGTCATGGGAGGCATACGACATGCTTGAGCTTACGTCAAGGAAAAATAGTATGTCCTTGTTCTGCTCCTCAGAATAAATCCTGATGAGGGTTTTTTTCGCCCGAAAGCTGGCAATCCAGTCTATTCTTCCTGCATCCTCACCAGGGACAAAATCACGGAATTTTTCAAATTCCACGCCTTTAGAGCCGAAGATGGCCCTTCTTGAGCCGACCTGCCTTTTTCCTGAACCGGTCTGCTTTTCCTGGGAGCCTGCTATATCCTTCTTTGCCATGATGAACGCCTTTCTCATCAATGGCTTCAGGTCCAGCCTAATTTCTTTCATATCAAAGCCCCTTTATTATCCTGATAAAAAACATGCATTCATAATGACAAGCTTTTCCTTTCCTGAAGATTGCATGGCAACTATGGGATTGGCACTTTTTCGAGCATTTCCTTTATTACCATCTCAGATGTGACGCCTTCTGTCTGGCCTTCATAGTTTATTGATATCCTGTGCCTGAGAGTATCCAAGGCTACCTTCTTTACATAGTAGGGGGTTACAAAATTCTTGCCAGCCATCAGGGCTTCTGCCTTGGCACCAATGAACAATCCAAGGGTTGCCCTGGGCGATGCGCCCCATTCAATGTATTTTCCCAGCTTCATATCATACTTGATTGAGTTTCTTGTGGCATCCACTATTGAGACAATGTACCTCTCAACTTTATCATGCAGGAAAATATTCTTTGCCGCCTCCTGGATGTCAAGAATCTTGTTTTGGTCCATGATGGGCTTGAGGCCAAAGGATTCAAACTTGTTGATGGTCATGTTCCGCCTCAAAATTTCCTGCTCTTCGCGGATATTGGGGTAGCCAACATTGACCTTGAACATGAACCTGTCAACCTGCGCTTCAGGCAACGGGAATGTTCCAAGATTCTCAATTGGGTTTTGGGTTGCCATGACAAAAAAAGGGGCCGGCAATTCGAATGTCTCCCTGCCAATTGTGACCTGCCTTTCCTGCATTCCCTCAAGCAAGGAGGACTGCACTTTTGGCGGGGCTCTGTTGATTTCGTCTGCCAGCACAAAATTGGAAAATATCGGGCCTTTCAGCACGTAAAAACCCCTGTCCTTTTCATAAGTATTAATCCCCACAATATCAGATGGAAGGAGGTCTGGCGTGAACTGGATTCTCTTGAAGTCGCATCCCATCACAGTTGCAAGCGCCCTGACAAGCAGTGTTTTTCCGATTCCAGGCACGCCCTCAACAAGAATGTGGCTGCTTGCAATAACCCCCCTGAGCATGGCATTCACAGTTTCGTCCTGGCCAACCATGACTTTTGCTATTTCCTGCCTTACTGCCTGCAGCATTTCGCCATATTCCTTTATTTTTTCTTCAGCGGTATCTTTAGCCATAATGCAAGCATTCCATTACATATTATATATATTTGTTGCCTTACTCTGGAATGGTAACGATCAGGGGGCATATCCTGTATAACCTGAGGCTTCTCCAGGCCCTGCTAATTCGGGCAATACTTATCCCAAGAATGCCCGCAAAACTGATGGCAAAACGTAAACTTTTCTACTAAGCCTCCTGCCCCAAAAAATATTTATACTGACTCGATAAAGAGACAGGTATGGTTTTGGAGTCGCTGATTAACCCGTTTGCAGCGGAAAGCAGGCCGCAAAAGATGATTCTCTACGGCGCGCTCTACAGCTCAATAGCAGTTTTTCTGAGCCTCTGGATTTTCGAAGGCCAGGCAAGCCTTGTCATGGTATTTTTGACGACAATGGCATGCATACCTCTTATTTACAATACCATAAAAATGGAGGAACAGAAGGACGAAGAAATAGCAGAAGAGAAAAGCCTGCTGAAGGAGCATGCAAAGGCGCTTGAATTTTTCCTTTTTCTCTTTCTTGGCATGGTCATGGCAATGGCTTTCTGGTACATTGTCCTTGATGCTTCAATTGTTGAACAATTATTTTCAGTCCAGTCATCAACAATCAACAGAATAAACTCGCCAGTCACCGGCAATGCAGTCCAGAATGCGCTTTTTGTCCAAATTTTGCTCAACAACCTGCAAGTCATGATGTTTTCTCTGCTATTTGCTTTCTTATACGGGGTAGGGGCAATCTTTATCCTGACCTGGAATGCTTCAGTGATTGCAACCGCTGTTGGGAATTTTATAAGGACAGGCATTGCAGAGGCAGCAACAATGCTCGGCCTGGCCAAGAGTGCGGCATATTTCAAGGTTTTTTCGCTTGGCCTGCTGAAATACGCCATCCATGGAATCCCTGAGATATTTGCCTATTTTGCAGCTGGGCTGGCAGGCGGGATCATTTCAGTTGCCATGCTAAAGCATGGGCTTGACATGGACAAATTCAAGCGAATAATCATTGACACGCTTGATATAATCCTGATTGCGCTTGGCACGGTTCTCCTCGCGGCATGGCTCGAAGTTTACATAACCCCCCTTGTTTTCTAGAGAATTCAATTGCTTTCAGGCAGTGAAAGCAGGAGACTGAGATGGCTTATTGCAGAACCTTGTATTTGCCAGTTCTCGCCTCAAAAATCTCTCCCTGCTCCATCAATGTCCTCAATACTTTATCGAAAAGCCCTGCATCAATCCCAGACTTCTCCTTAACATCATCTATGTCTGCCCCTTTGCCACTGTCCATTTTCTTTATGAGCTCATATATTTTCTGGGCAGGGCTCACAGCATCCGGCTCTTCAGGTTGCCCAACAGCCCCATCAGTTTGCATTTCCCCGATATTTTTTGCTTCTTCTGCCACAGCCAAATTTTCACCTTTTTCTTTGCCTGGATGCGATTGCAGGCCTTCAGTGCCTGTTTCTTCCAAATCCTGCTTGAGAAGCTCCAGTTTTCTGACATCAAACCAGCGCATGTCCTGCAGAACCCTTATCGTTTCAGGGAGAATATATATCTCATCATTATACTGCCTTACCTTGCCAATGACATTCACTATCTGGCCAATGCTTAGCCCCTCAGGCATAGCAGGCTCGCCAAAAAACCTAAGGTTGATCATCCCGGTGCCATCATCAATACCTGCAATGCCCCTTTCAGGAGCAACCGATACAACTGTCCCCAAGAGATTCAGCCTGGAAACCCTTTTTTCATTTTCTGTCAGGACATAATTTGGCTCCCATCCTTCCATCTTGATGAATTTGCCCCTAAGAAGGTCAACAACCCTGATTTTATGCGACACCAGACGGTTTACCGGAGTTTCAGAAACCATTTTATTCTCCTTGCCTGCGCTCTTCTCCCCCTTCCAGACCTAAGCGCTACATCCTGCTGATATGTCCGCGCCTTGGCTCAAAAATATCGCCGCTGCGCTTCAGCTTTTCAATTGTCTCTTCGACCTTGTCTTCCTTGATTCCTGCTGCCTGGGCTTCCTTTACAATCTCCTCAATTGGGATAACTTTTCCAAACCTCCCCTCAAGCTCTGTGATGATTTCCTTAATGTTGGATATCTTGACCCTTTCTGTTGCCGGGACGCCGGTTGTTATCCTGTCTATGTCTATTTTTCCTGTCTCAGGGTCAACGCCAATCTCGGCCAGGCAGTAATGCAGCAGTTCAACTGCTTTTTTAGCGTCAGCAATCTCAACAACATTTGAGAGCCTGATTCGGGCTGCTGCCTCGGCAAGCCTTACGAGGGCTTCAAGCTGCCTTGCAGAAATCGGGATGCTTCTTGAGCCTGATTCCTCTGTATAGCCCTTGCTTCTCATGCTCAGGTAATATTCCTTGATTTCCTCGAGGGCATCATCAGTCAGTGCAGGATGGATGTTCCTTCGCGCATAGGCAATGTATTTTTTCAGAAGCCTTGACGGCACTTCAGGCTCGTCCATTTCAGGATTCTTATGCAAGGTGAGTATATGGTCAGCAACCCTCTGGTCCTTGTCACGGTCAGGCAAGTCTTTTATTGGAAAGATAAGGTCAAACCTGTTGATAAGCGTAGGTGGCAGGTCAATCTGGTTTGCCAGGACTTCATAAGGGTCAAACCTGCCAAATTTTGGGTTGGCTGCTGCAAGCACAGTTGTCCTGGCTATCAATGTTGCCTGGATATTTGCCTTGCTGATGCTTATTGTCTGCTGCTCCAATGCTTCGTGCATTGCAGCCCTGTCATCTGTGCCCATCTTGTCCATCTCATCAATGCAGCAGATTCCATTCGAGGCAAGAACCAGCGCGCCAGCCTCAAGGGCCCAGCCTTTCAGGAATTCGTCCCGGACAACAGCTGCTGTCAATCCAGCGCCGCTCACACCTTTTCCGCTGACATACCTTCCTTTAGGGGCTATCATATTGACCCTTTTCAGGAGCTGTGACTTACCGCTTCCCGGGTCACCGACAAGCAAGACATGCATGTCTCCCCTTGTGACCATGCCATCGCTTCTTTTTTTCTGAACGCCGCCCGCAAGCTGCAGAAGCAATGCCTCCTTGACTTTTTCGTGGCCGTAAATTGACGGCGCCATTGACCGCACAAGCCTTTGGTAAAGCATTGGGTCTGCTCCCAGCTCCAATATCTCCCTTTCCTCGGCCGGTGAAATCTCAATGTCAAAATAATCCTCTTCAACCCCCACAATATTGTTTGCATCCACAAAAAGGTCAAACCGTGTAGACTGGCCGCCTGTCTTGAGAATAATCGGCACTTCCTTTACCATGCCAACAACCCTAACCTTGCTTCCGGGGTTTGTTTTTTTCTCAGTTATCGGGCTGACAAGGTCTTCCTGGAGAAAAACATTGATTCTCTTTGGCTGCTCGCCTCCTTCCAGGTTTTCAGGGGCTTCCTCAAGCACAATGCCCTGCGCATCAACCAGTTCCTTGCTGAGCAGGCGGAATTTTCCCTTTCTCCCGCATCCGCATTTTGTCGGCTCCTTGAATTTGGAGTCAAGCTGGAGGACTGAAATAACATTGCCGCAGCTAGGGCATTCGAATTTTGCGCTTGTGACCTGCGGCCTCACATCAGATTTTTGCCTTACAACACCCTCCATGAAAAGAAGCTTGCCGATGTGGTTGCTCCTGATGTTCCTTATCATTATTGTCTGGTTTTTTGGCAGGTTGTCAATCCTGACCTTGAAATTTTTTTTCTCGCCAGGCAAGTCAAAGCTCTGGATTGCAATTTCAGCAGCCCTGACAACTTCTTCAGGCTGCTCCAGCATTATGTCCGCAAGATCCGGGTCAAACAACGAGAGAACCTTGAAATCAATATGGATAAAATATTTGCCCGCCTGGGCGTTGCTGACAAGCTTGTCAAAATATTCTTTCTCCACAAACTCTTTTAGCCTGTTCACCTGTTCAGTTGCATCCACGATAGCTACACCTATGCCTTTGATTATTTTCGGTTATGGCGAAAATCTTGCTCACACAACTTTTTTTAGATTTTCAATCAGCTTGTCAAGAGCCTTGTGCACTTCTGCCTCACTCTTGGTTCCGGTGCACACCACTTTGCCATTACTGAAAAGCAGGAATGTGGCTTTGGCCTGTGGCAGCTTGTAAACAAGCCCCGGGAACTGCTCAGGCTCATATTCTGTGTTGTCCAGTTTCATGGCCAGTGTATTGAGGTTAAGGTCCATCCCAACTGTGCCTGAGGCAACTATGTTCTGGATCTTGATTTCAGGCTTGATTGTGATCTTGACATTTATTTTTTCCAGGCTTTTGATAATTTTCTTAATGCTTTCTTCCACTTTGTCCATGCTCCTGGCTCCTGTGCATACAATCTTGCCAGAGCTGAAAATCAATGCAGAAGTCTTTGGCTCCTTAATCCTTATAACAAGCCCAGGGAATTGTTCCGGATTGTATTCTGTATTGCTGAGGGTGGCAGCCATTTTTTCCAATGGGATGTCATGTTTCAGAGAAGTGCTTACCACGATGTTAACCACTTGAATTTCCTTTTTTCCCATAATAACACCTCGAATATTTTCGTTCTGGCCTAACTGCCATTTGCATGTTTTTTATAGGGGTTGGCCGTCATTAAGCCACCTGCGCTAAAATGAATGCTCCCCCTCCAATCAATACATAACCCCTTATTGAATCAACGCTGCAAAAGCAATCAGCTGCAGCCGGCCAAATTTTTTTGGGCTTTTGGCCATTTTCGCCAGCCGCCGTCCTTTAAATACCATTTATAAACCTATAAAAAGCTTGGCATTTATAAAGACTTTTGTTGGGCGATATATAAATCAGAGAAGATATGCCTCCATTGCTTCCTGTGGAATTCACGACGGCAAGGCTAAATAAGAGTGCATGCAATCTATAAACTGTTTGCCTAAACCATAGCAATATTGGGCAATTTCATAAGAAAAAAAGAAAAAAATGGAGCCCAAGCCCCTGCTGAATCCTAATTAAGCATCATGCTTTTGCCCAATAAGAGCTCATCATCATATCCCTCAATTTCAAGCTCCTCGGACAGTGTGTCAAATCCAATCCCGGCGTTGAGGATAGCTGAATTAAGGATCCTATTGCCACAAATCTTGCATATTCCTTCGTGGAGCAAATAGCCAAAAGAGTCGCTTATGACTCTGGCTATTTCCGGGCCGGCGCCGTCATTCATCCAATTGCCAATCTCCTTTTCAAGGCAATACTGGCAAACTGCTTCCTCACTGGGTATGTGCTTTTCCTGTGGCATTTCAACCGCCTCCGTTTTTTTATAGCCCAATGCCTGGTCCAAGCATCCTGGAGTAGAATTATATGGTCGAAGACGCCCCGCAGATGCCTGAACCCGGTTTTTTGGGCTTTAGCGTCTTTTAGGGCAATTAATTGTTGTTCGCTTAATGGCAGAGCCCAAGCTATTATATGAATTATGCCAGAACATTGGCATTTGGGAATTTTTCCCGGTTGTGAACTCAGGGCCTGACATTTTCATAATTCTCTTTACAATCGTTACTTATATTTAAATATTTGTGATATGCCGATTCCAAGCGGAATATTTAGCCGATTAACCAAAGCTTTAATTAAACTTAAAATCCACCCATCTCCTATAAGCACCGTGCATGAGATAAACCGGGCAAAGCACATCATGGGCAAGGAAAAATGAAAATCTTTTTGGAAAGGCAGAACCAGAAAATAAGCAGGAAATTCAATGGCAAGGCACTTGACCTTATCAAGCAGCTTCGCCTGAACCCTGAAGAAATACTGATTGTAAAAAACAGCAGCCTCGTTACTGAGGATGAGCCCTTGTCTGATTCTGATGAGGTCAAAATATTGTCTGTAATCTCCGGCGGTTAGATAGCAAGATGAAATGCACAACATGCAATGAAAGGGCAGTTTTCTCCAACCCAAAATTATGCAAAAATCATTTTACTTCTTACTTTGAAGGCAAGGTGAAGGACGCAATAAGGCGTTTTAGGCTGTTTTCGCGGAAAGACAGGGTAGCTGTTGCAGCATCAGGCGGAAAGGACTCCACTGTGCTCCTGCACCTGCTCAGGAAATTGGGCTACAATGTTGAGGCACTGGCAATCGACGAGGGAATTAAGGGATATCGCGACAAGACCCTTGAAATCCTGAGAAAATTCTGCAATGGGCATGAAACAGGGAAAATCAGGCTCAGGATTTACTCATACAAAAAGGAATTTGGCGCAGAGCTGGACAAAATGCTCACACGCATGAACTATATCCCGTGCTCAATCTGCGGCACTTTCAGGAGGTACCTGCTCAACAAAATGTCAAGAGGATATGACAAGCTGGCAACAGGCCATAACCTGGATGATGAAGCCCAATCAATAATGATGAATTACCTCAAGAACAATCTCAGCATAACTGCCAGGCTTGGGCCGTCATCAGGGATTGCCAGGGACAAAAAATTTGTAAACAGGGTAAAGCCCCTGTATTTCTGCTCTGAAAAAGAGGTCATGGCATATTCATTTTTGCACGGGCTCCAATCTGATTATTCTGAATGCCCGCACGCGCCTGAATCCTTCAGGGCAAAAGTCAGGGACGCGCTTAATGAATACGAGCGGGCCAGGCCAGGAACAAAAAAAATGATTGTGGAAAGGTTTGTCGAGCAATTGCCCATGCTGAAGCAGCATTTCAGGAAAATAGAGAAGAAAAGAGGCCTGGCCGAGTGCGAAAACTGTGGGGAGCCAAGCCATTCCAGGATATGCAAAGCCTGCCAGTATTCAGAGGAATATTCTGAAAGCGTAAAAGCGCGCGGAAAATCCCCCCGAAATCACCATGGCAATAATGACAAAGGCTTAAATAGCACAAAAGCTCAGTTTTTGCAGGTTAAATAAAATGCCGAAACAGAAAGAATGGTGCAGAAATAAATGATGGAATGGCGATAAAAATGATTGACATTGTTTTTCCCAATGGAAATGAAAATGACTTTATCAAAATGGCCAGCAGGCTGGGCTATACAGCAATTTGTTTTGCTTACACCGGTGAAAAAATAAAGGCCCCGGGGAATACTGCTGAATATAATGCATTAGGCAAACAGCTCAATGTTGAGATCTTTTTTGCTGCAATTGCAGGAAAATCCGGAAATTACCCTTTTTCTGAAAACATAAGCCTGAATATTGCAATTGCAGAGCCTTTTCAGGACCTCAGGCCTTATTTTGAGGTAAAGCGGACAGACATTATGCTTGGCCTGGAACAGAACCAGCCGAGGGATTCCTCGCATTCACGCAATTCCGGGCTCAACCAGGTCTTGGCATCGCTGTCAAAATCAAATGAAATCTCCATTGGCTTTTCCTTTGCGCAAATCCTGGATTCCAAGGGGATGCTTAAGTCGCAAATTCTTGGGAGAATCAGGCAAAACATACGCCTGGCCAGGAAATTCCGGCTGGATACAACTATGGCCAGTTTTGCAGCAAATCCGCTCGGAATGCGGAATCCACATGACATGGCAAGCCTTTTTGCTGTGCTTGGCATGACGCATGCAGAAGCGGCAAAATCACTCGAGCATGCGCATAGGCAGGCCTTGGCAAATGCCGAACAGAAAAGGCCAGGCTACCTTGGCAAGGGCATGAAACATGGTCCCTGAAAACCCAATCAAAGAAAAATATATATAATCAGAAATATTTACACCTGGAGAGTAATACGGCCAGTATGCAAATGGCATCGCAGTACAATTCACCGGATGCCAAAGGGCAGATAACTGAAGGCACTGGCACGGCCAAACAACGGAGATGAAATAATGCTTGAAAAACAGATTATGGTTTCGTGCAGAAAGTGTGGAGCTAAGACGCCATCAACCCTTTTGAAAATGGACCTGGATGAAAAAATGATGGTGTGCCCCAACTGCCTTAAGGCCAAAAAGACTTTAGCCCATGACAAAAAAACAGACCCTGACATTGTCGCAGCACATACTCCTGCAACAGAAAGCTCAAGATTGGGATCCGCAAGGATTGGAGGGCCAAGGATTTCAAGCATTGAAAGGAGAGGCGAGACGCCAAAGGTCATTAATATCTGCAGCGCCTGCCATTATAAGTACAATTTTAATCCTGAAACGCAAACACCAAGAAACTGCCCGTACTGCGGCAAATCCCCGTCAGCATTTTGAAGCAGGACCACTAATTTTCCATATTTATTTTTAGAATTATCTCCATGCCCACCCTATCATGTGTATAGCATTCTCAAAACACACACATTCTGGGCTATGTGAATTCTGGTCCGCAGCCTTTCCTTGTCAGGCATTGCCGCAGGATCCTTCATCTGGTCCATGGCATAATCAATCAAGCTCCTTATTTTGGCTGCATATTTTTCCTCGGCCGGCATTTTTTCCCTCAGCTCCGTATTAAGCGCCAGCTCCAGATAGTATTTGGCTTTCTCAATGTTGCCCCTTTCAAAATAACTGTCAGCATACAGAAGGCTGGAATAAATCCTGAGATAATAGAGCATTTTCTTGTTCCGGCTCCTGATAAATGGGTCAAGGTTTTCCACAATATGCCTGACAGCCCGGCTGTCGCCTGCAACAAATTCAAGGTTGCCAAACAAGTCTGAAAATCTTTCAAACGGATTGCCTATGCTGGCGCCTTTCAAAATCTTTTCAGCATATTCCTCAATCACATTTTTTGGCTTATCTGCCATCCAAGCACCTTTGCAGATTATTCTTGAATATATTGGCCAGTGCATCACTGTCAATATCTGCTGCTTCTGCTATGTCCTTCAGGAGCTGGACTCCTGCCTCCATGTCACCATATGGCACATCTGAGCCGAAAATAATCCTATCCGCTTCGACCCTGTCAATGAGGTCGATTAAATCATAGGCCTTGACAACAGATGTTTCAAAATACACATGGCGGTTGTCCACAGAGCGCACAGCGTCTATTACATTGTCAAGGTCAGCGATCCCGGCATGGCCGAAAATGAGCCTTAAACTGCCAAATTCTGACAAAAGCTTTCTGACATCCAGGCCAATTTTTCCCATGCCAAGGCCGGTATGCATTAGGATTGGAATCTTATTTTCAGATGCCCAGCCGAAAACCTCCTTTGCCTTTGGATCAAGAATCTTGAACTTCTGCGCCCTCGGGTGGAGCTTTATCCCCTTGAAACCCTGGGACTTTCTAAGCACGGCCTCATTTTTCCACGCTGGAAAATTCGGGTTTATCCTGAAAAAAGGGATAATCCTGTCAGGGTATTTCATAAATGCCTTGTATATCCTGTCATTGGGCGCATGAAAATCCTCACCCGCAGCGACTTCATCAAATGGAAAGGCAACACATTTTTGCAGCTTGCTTATTTTCATGAGCTGGAGCAGCTTCTCTGCCTCAAGGCTTAAGCCATCCCTGTCAGTGCCTATGTGGGTGTGGCAGTCCCAAACCTCAAAATCGCGGGGCGCTTCAGTTTTCAGAAAAGGCATCTTTAATTTAAGCATTTTTTAACAATGATTGGGCAATCTATATGAATTTTGCGGCACCTGCCATCCTATGAATGCGGCTGCCGGGATTCGAACCCGGGTACCAACCTATCTTCTGCTCAAATGGGAGGGTTGTATCCTACCGCTAGATTACAGCCGCAGAATGTGAGATAACACCCTGGCGTAAGCCAATTGACACACCCAAGAAAACCCAATAAAATAAAAAGCTTCACATGGATGCAGCCTATTTACAACCATGCCATACGAATTCTGTGCCATTAATGATAAAGATTTTAAATCAGGCGCGATTTTAACCAGCAATGCGAGTCAAAGTAACTTCCAACAAGCATTGGGTTTCCACAAAGGACACGGTATTTCTCGGGCTGTTTGAAGGAGAGACAAAACTTGCCCTGCAGGGCCTGCCTGATGAAGACAGGGAATTTTTGCATGACAGCATGAGATCACTAAGCTTTACAGGCAAGGCTGACCAGGTATTGAGCTTAAGGCTGCCAACCAAAATAAACGCAATTGCAGTGGGCCTGGGCCCACAGGAGGGATTTTCCCTTGCACAGCTTAGAAACGCAATTGCATCAGCCATTAAAGCAGCAAACAAAGCAGGAGTAAAGGAAATCGCGTTTTCCCTGGCAATTTCTGAGCTTTTCAACAAATCCGATGCTGCAAAATCAATAGCCGAGGCAGCCATTATGTCCGGCTACAAGTTTGAAAATTTCAAGGCAGAGAAGTCACAGCAAACAGTTGAAAATATAGTCCTGAGCGATGCCAATGATGAGGAAAAAAAGGCCATTGAGGCTGCAGCAGATGCGGGCCAGCTTTTTGGGGAATTGAATATCAAGGCAAGGGATTTGGTTAATACCCCTCCTTCAATTGCAACCCCTATCTATATGGCAGACCAGGCCAAGGCAATAGCCAAGGACTGTGGCCTGGCACTAAAGGCATATGGCCTGAAGGAAATCCAGGGAATGGGCATGAATGGCATACTTGCAGTCAATTCCGGGGCACATGCCGAGCCCAGGCTTGTGGTTATGGAATACAAGGCAAATTCAGACAGGACAATTGCACTTGTCGGCAAAGGAGTCTGCTTTGATTCAGGCGGCCTGGACATTAAGCCTGCTTCTGCAATGGATACGATGAAGATGGACAAGGCAGGCGCAATTGCCGTTATGGTGGCAATGGAAGCTGTTGCAAAGCTGAAGCCAAGCATCAATGTGGTGGGCATAATGCCGTTTGTCCAGAACCTTGTAAGCGACTCATCGTACAAGCCAGGGGATATCATCAGGACAATGTCAGGCAAGACCATAGAAGTCCTTAACACAGATGCTGAAGGAAGGGTCATACTTTCAGATGCGCTGCATTTTGCTGTTGAAAAATACTCGCCAGAGGCGGTCATTGACCTGGCCACCCTGACAGGAGCCGTAATAATCGCGCTTGGAAATAATGTGGCAGCCCTGATTGGCAATGACCGCGGCCTTGTTTCAAAGCTGATAGTAGCCGGTTCAAAAACCTATGAGCGCCTGTGGGAATTACCGATGTTTGAAGATTATGCCGAGCTGATGAAAAGCGACCATGCAGATGTAAAGAATGTCATATCAAATACCCCCGGAAATCCAGCAGGCACCATAACTGGCGCAGTTTTTCTTTCGCATTTTGTCGGCGAAGCCAAGTGGGCGCACCTTGATATTGCAGGCACAGCCTGGGCAAATGAGGAAAAAGGGTATAACAGCAAAGGCGCTACGGGATTTGGCGTCAGGCTGCTGGCGCAATTTCTCATGGATTATGAATAATTGCACAATTAAGAAGGTACAAATTCCCAGACATTATTCTTCACATCTGCTTTTATGCTTATAGGCAAACTTTATAAATAATTAACAATAGTTAATTAATGCTTATTGCTTTTTCCTTTTGCTATGACAATTAACCCCGTTAATGACTTAACATTATAAAGCGCAAAATCAATCCAGAATATGGCCCTTTGGCTAAATTACCAATACCATGGATCCCGACAATATCATCCAGGCAACAATCTCCAAGGAAGACTTGGACACGCCCAATGAAGAACGGTACAAGTTCAAGGCATCGCTTGGCCTAACCAGGGAAATAGTGGAAACCATATCCAGGATGAAGAATGAGCCAGACTGGATGCTCCAGAAAAGGCTTCATTCCTTTGATGTTTTCATGCAAAAGGACATCCCAAAATGGGGGGTTGACCTGTCGCCTTTGGACCTTAAGCAGATTATCTACTACATGCGGCCCGACGCCGAAAGAACGCAAAAATGGGAAAACCTTCCTGAGGATATCAAGAAAACATTTGAAAGGCTCGGCATCCCTGCTGCTGAAAGAACGGTTCTCGGGGGTGCGGGTGCGCAATACGAGTCTGATGTTGTCTATCACAGCCTGAAAAAGGAATGGGAGGACAAGGGTGTAATTTTTGAGGATTGTGATGTTGCTGTCAAAAAATATCCGGAGATTGCGAAAAAATACTTCATGACAAAATGCGTCCCTGCAGAAAACCACAAGTTTGCGGCGCTTCACGGCGCTGTTTGGAGCGGTGGCACATTCATTTACGTTCCTGAAGGAGTCAAGGTAACGATGCCACTGCAGGCATACTTCAGGATGAATGCCAAAAACATGGGGCAGTTTGAGCACACCTTGATCATTGTTGAAAAAAATGCAGAAGTGCAGTATATTGAAGGATGCTCTGCACCACAATACAGCGTTAATTCTTTGCATGCCGGGTGCGTTGAGATATTTGTCGGCGAGGGGGCAAGGGTAAGATACAGCTCAGTTGAAAACTGGAGCAGAAACACCTGGAACCTGAACACCAAGAGGGCGATTGTGGAAAAAAACGCAACCATGGAATGGATTGGCGGGAATATGGGGAGCGGGGTCACAATGCTTTATCCCTGCAGCATGCTGGTCGGCAAAAATGCACGGGCTGACCACATAAGCATAGCTTATGCAGGGAAAGGCCAAAACCAGGACACTGGAGCCAAGGTTTTCCACATGGCGCCTAACACAACATCCATAATCAAGTCAAAAAGCATCAGCAACGAAGGGGGCATTGCATCGTACCGCGGCATGCTGAAAATCATCAAAGGCGCTGTGAACTCAAAAAGCATGGTCAATTGCGATGCGCTAATAATGGATGACATAAGCAAATCCAACACTTTCCCGTTCATGGATGTAAAGGAGAATGCTGTAGATATTGGCCATGAAGCTACTGTTGGCAAAATCAGCGATGACCAATTGTTTTATCTCATGAGCAGGGGGCTGTCAACAGAACAGGCAACTCAAATGATTGTATCTGGATTTATCGAGCCCATTGTCAAGGAACTGCCCCTTGAATATGCGGTGGAATTAAACAGGCTTATACAACTGCAGATGGAGGGGTCTGTTGGCTAAGGCAGCTGTGCGATGCACGTCCTGCCTTTAATTGATTAGACTGAAGGAAATGGCAATAAGGCACCAAAACACAGAACAAGATTTTGCCCAACATGGCAAAACAGGAAAAATACAGCAATGGCTTGAGGCCATGAGAAAAAAGGCTGAAGAAGCTTTCTTCGACCAAAAGATGCCCGACAAAATCCATAGCATGAACCTTGACATGGTCAATGGCATGATTGGCGACGGGAAACAGGCAAAAAATGAAAGGGATTCTTCGAACGCGCAAAGGATGCCGCAGGGAGTGAAAATAATTTCCGAAAAAAGCCCTGATGCCCTTGCCAGGCAGGGCATAATCATCACGAGCCTTGCAGAGTACCTTGAAAAAAATCCAGGAATGGCCCAAGGCAGGCTATACTCGCAGAGCTTCACGGAAAATAAATTTGCAGCCATGAATTCAGCTTTCTGGAACAGGGGGATTGCAGTGCACCTGCAAAAAAATGCAAGGTCAGATGACCCAATTCATATTTCATATGAACTTACTGAAAAGCTAAATTTTGACAGGGCATTGATTGTGGCAGAGCCAGGCAGCAAAGCCATAATCATGGAATCAGTCCATGCCTCTCCCAATTCTGCTGTTGGCAATGATGAAAAAATATTGAGAAGCCACGCAATTGAGGTTTTTGCAGAAGACAGCTCTGAGATTTTCTATGGGAAGATACAAAACATGCCTGACAATGTATATGACATCAGCATAAAGAAGGGAAAGATTTCCAGCAATGCAAAAATTGACTGGATGGACTGCACTTTCGGCGGCAGGACAACAGTGTCAGAATGCTTCACAGACTTGGCAGGGCAAGGCGCCAAAACCAACAACTGGGGTTTATTCTATGGGAACAAGTCCCAAAAATTCGGCATTTTCCTGAGAAACCAGCATTCTGCACAGGATACAGTCAGTGACATGCTGACCAAGGGAATTTTGGATGACAAGGCGAATTCAATCTATGAAGGCACTGTGAAAATACGGGAGGGTGCAAGGGGCTCAAACGGCTATCAAAAGCAGGATGTTTTAATCCTCAGCCCAAAGGCAGCTGCAGATGCAAAGCCAAACCTTGAAATTGACAATAATGATGTGAGATGCACGCACGGAGTCACGATTGGGCAGCTCGACAAGGAAAAAATGTTTTACCTCATGAGCCGAGGGCTGAATGGGCAACAGGCAAAAAGAAAAATGGTGGAAGGCTTTCTTGAAGCAATGCTTTCCAGGCTGACTGTGCAACGGCTAAAAGACCAAACCTCGCAAATAATCGCTGAAATAATGGAGAACATGCCAACTGACAATACCAAACCAAATGGCGGTGCTGCCTGAAATGCTGGACGTCACAAAAATCAGGAAGGATTTTCCGATTCTGGGCAGGAAAATCAATGGGAAGAGCCTGGTTTATCTTGACAACGCAGCAACCTCCCAAAAACCGGTTTCTGTAATCAGCGCCATCAAGAATTATTATGAAAAAAGCAATTCCAATATCCACCGGTCTATCCATACCCTGAGCCAGGAAGCAACAGAGTCTTATGAGGGCGCAAGGAAAAAGACTGCAAAACATGTGAACTGGGAGGAAGAGGCCACAATATTCACAAGAAACACAACAGAAAGCCTCAACCTGGTAATGCGTGCATGGGGCATGAAGAATATACGAAAAGGCGATGAAATTGTGCTCACAGAAATGGAGCATCACAGCAACCTTGTGCCATGGCAGTTCCTTGCCAAATCCAGGGGAGCGCAGCTGAAATTCCTGTCAGTAGACGCCAAAACCGGAAAAATAAAGACTGACGAATTCCACAATAAAATCACAGGAAAAACCAAGCTTGTAAGCGTCTGCCACATGTCCAATGTGCTCGGAACCATAAACCCTGTCGATGAAATTGCCAATATTGCGCATGAGAATGGGGCGATTTTTGTGCTTGATGCAGCACAGTCGGTTCCGCATTTCCCATTCAACGGAAAGCAGCATGACTTTGATTTTGTCGCATTTTCAGGCCACAAAATGCTGGGCCCCATGGGAATTGGCGTCCTGCTTGGAAAAAAAGATATCCTGGAAGAAATGGACCCTTTCCTTTTTGGAGGGGACATGATTGCGAGGGTGGAGCTTGAAAAAACAGAGTATGACACGATTCCGGGAAAGTTAGAGGCAGGGACACCAAATGTCGCAGGCGCTGCAGGACTTGGGGCAGCAGTTGATTATTTAAACAAGATTGGCATGGGCAATGTGAAGTCCCATTGCGACAGCCTGACAAAATATGCCCTTGAAAAATTAAGCGAAATCAATCAATTGACACTGTATGGCCCAAAAGACACGAAAATGCGCGGCAGTGTTATTTCCTTCAGCCTGGGGGATGTCCATCCACATGACCTCTCGACTTTGCTCGACCGGGATGGGGTTGCAGTGCGGGGCGGCCATCATTGCGCAATGCCGCTCACAAAAGTTCTGGGCGTGACTGCCACGACCCGGGCAAGCCTTTACCTCTACAATACCAAGGAAGAGATTGACCAATTGGCATTGTCACTGAAAAAAGCATCAGAGGTTTTCAAGCTGGATAGATAAAAATGACACAGAAGCCAAGCCATGACACAGGAAAAGGGCAGGGTGTGAATTTCCAGGACCCCCTTTACAGGGAAAACATACTTGACCATTACAGGCATCCAAGAAATTTTGGCAGGATTGAAAACCCAACTGTCACATTTCACGGTGATAATCCAATTTGCGGGGATGAAATTGATATAGCCCTGCAACTGGACAAAAATAAAATTACCGATGCCAAATTCATTGGCAGGGGCTGCGCAATCAGCCAGGCTTCAGCTTCCATGCTGATGGAGACCCTGCCTGGCAAGACGATGGAGCAGGCTTCGGGAATTTCAAAGGACAATATAATGGAAATGCTGGGCGTTGATGTGAATGCAACACGGCTCAAATGCGCCATATTGCCGCTCAAAGTGCTGGAAGGCGCCCTTTTCCTGCACAAAAAAGAGAATGAGCATAAGCTGAAAAAAAGGAATGGCTGATTTGGGATGGGCAATCCAAGATAATATTGAAATTAAGCATTGCGGATAAATTAAAGGTGATTGAATTGAAAGAGCTTGAAATACAGAATTTGCATGTCGAAGTTGAAGGCAAGGAAATACTCAAGGGAATAAACCTCACGGTCAATAAAGGCGAAGTTGCGGCATTGATGGGCCCCAATGGCTCGGGCAAAAGCACGCTGGCTTATACCCTGATTGGCCATCCTAAATACAAAATCACAGAAGGAAAAATATTTTTCAAGGGAGATGACATCACATCCCTGCCTGTTGACGAAAGGGCAAAAAAGGGCCTATTTCTCAGCTTCCAGTACCCGCAGGAAATCCCCGGGGTGACAATGGGCAACTTTTTGCGCACAGCATGGATGTCGCTCAAAGGTGAGAAGATTTCTGTCATGGATTTCATGAAAAAAATGAAGGAAAAAATGTCAATGCTGAAAATGGACCCTTCCTTCTCCACCAGGTACCTCAATGAGGGCTTTTCAGGAGGCGAGAAAAAGAGGGCCGAAATATTGCAGATGGCAGTGCTTGAGCCGGAAATGGCAATACTTGATGAAACAGACTCAGGCCTCGACATCGATGCGCTGAAAATCGTGTCAGAAGGGGTAAACAGCCTAAAGGGCCACAACCTTGGCGTGCTTATCATCACGCATTACCAGAGAATACTCAATTACATCAGGCCTGACAGGGTGCACATACTTGTCAATGGGAAGATTGCCAAGAGCGGCGGGGCAGACCTTGCCCATCATCTGGAAGAGTTTGGCTATGACTGGTTGCATGAGGAGGATGCCACAGGCCAGCCAAAATAATTTTTTGCATTTCAAATTTTCCGCCAGCCACACACTTGGCATGCCATAAAGATCAGACCCTGATTGGGATTTCTTCCTTGCTTATCCTGTCCACCGTCTCAAACATGCTCCTCAATCCCATCTCAAGGCTGTCTTCATCGCAAATCTTAGAATGCGTATATGGGTAAATTATCCATTTTTTGTCTGTCTGTGAAAATGGGTTGGCAAAGTACACGCAAAAATTCCTGTGCTTCACCAATTCCTTCCAGTTGTCCAGGAGGGCCTTGAAAGCCTCAGGAGTATTGAAAGTTACAACAGCCAGATGCATATCCTCATCAGCTGCAAAATATTTCAGGGCATCATAGAATGACTGCAAGACCGGCCGGATAAGCACAACCTGTTCCCTGTCCCTGTATTTTACCAGGAGCTCAGAGCCCTTTTCCTCAATTGCATTGAGGTTTTTGGCAATCAGGTTTTTGTTCTTAATGAACTCCCTTGCCCAGTCCATGAGAAACTGCGTTGCCTTTTCCATAGCCAACCCTTTTTTTGCCGCTACTTCCTTTTGCCCTTGATTTTATTTTCCTTGTTAACCAGCTCATCATCCTGCACATACTTCAGGCCGAGCTGCATGGCAACATAGGCCTTCTCAAGCTCCTTCCCAAGATAGGCGGCGTGGTCCAGCCTGGAGACCATGCCAAGCTTTGCCATTGTGAAATATATTTCCTGCGGGGTCTTGCCTGTCACCATTGCCTTTATGCCGTGCTTTCCCTTTTTTGGCAGCCCGGGGCAGTAGCCTACTTCCATCCTCTCGAGCCTCTGGTTTATCCTTATCAGAAAATAGCCCTTTGGGTCCATTTTCCAGTCCTTGTACTTGTCATAGCTTCCCTTGATAATGCGCATCTTCATGCCCCAGCAGAATTTGCATCAATATATAAAATTTACCAGCGTTAGATGGGAATCTATTTTTCTTCCCCGCTCCAGCCGAAACAAAGCATGAATTTATCCAAAATCAGCAAGCGAGGACTGCTTATGGCCTTTAATGACCTCGTCAAAGCTCTTGTCGAAGAAAACAAGCACTGAATCTGCGAGGGGCTTCACCTGCTTTTCTATGTAATGCTGGTAATCAATCCTGCTTTTCCTCATTTCAACAGGCTCGGGGCCGTTTTCTGTCATGTAATACTCAATAAGCCCTGATTTTTTCCTGCCCATCATTCTTGCAGCCTTTATATGCGGAGGCGTTGTTTTGGTGTATTCATCAACAGATTTCCTGATGGCTTTTTTGTAGATGAGCAGGCCATCATATTCCCCTTTTTTCAGCTTATCAACAAAATCATTTACAAACTCGTCGATTCTTTCGCCCTTGAAAATAAGCTCGAGCATTTCAAGCTGGAATTTCTTTGCGAGGCCGGTCCAGTCCCTTCTCACAAATTCCAGGCCAACGAACTCCATCTTGTCCTGCCCCTTCACCTCAACAATGCCCGCATACCTTTTTTTGGCGCCCTCTTCGCTTCCTCTCACTTTTGGCATGAGGAATTTCTTGTAGACTTTCTCGAATTCCAGCTCAAGGACACTGTCCCTCCCGTAATTGTCCCTGATATACTTCCTGAAAAACTCATTCATGCCGTCCTGCAATTCATGCCCTATCCTAACTGCGTCCTTGTATTCCAATACTGTCTCAGGCTTCACAAAAATTGAGTCGGTGTCGCCATAAATCACCATGAAACCCCTGTCAGCTATTTTTTCAGCGCAGAGCTTGATGAAGAACTGCCCAAAATGGGTAATCGCATTGGCAATCTCCAGGTTGTAAAACCTGCATGTCGGGTTTGCCAGGACGCCGAACAGGGAGTTCATCAGTATCTTGATTGCATTTGATTCCAGCTTGTTGTTTTCCTTCTTTGCCCGGTCCCTCTGCTCCCAGAGCTGCTGGATAAGCCTCGGGAGGATGCCATCCCTGTTCCTGAAATGAGCGCCATTGGGCGCCTCAATCAGCTCATCCTTCTTGAAAGAATGAATCCTGTCCCTTTTCACAAAATCCAGCGGGTCAATATTCATTGTGCGCATGATGCTCGGATACAGGCTCTTGAAGTCAAGGACAATTATGTTCTCATAAATGCCAGGGACTGATTTTCTCACAAAGCCCCCCTTGATCCTTTCGTCAGACTCATTCGCAGCGCTTGAAGGCGCAACATAGCCGTTTTTCTGCAGCTCTTTGAGGTAAAGGGAATCAAGCGAGGCGACGCTTGCATTTACCCTGTCCAGCTGCATCCTTGTCAGCATGCTTCTACGGATTGTGAGCTCAACCAGCTTCTGCTTTTCCAGGATCTCATAAACAAGCTCGGAGTCATGAAGGTTATAATTTATCAGGTGCTGGGGGTCTTTTTCGAATGCCTTTTCTATTTCCTCCTTCCAGCTTTCACCCTGCTGGATTATCTTTTCCTTGCCAAGGAGGCTTTTTGCAACTGTATTGAGCTTATAGTCCTCCATTTTCACGAACGACATCTTCATGAGGTGTATGCCGTCAAGCACGGCCCTGCCAACAACATCTGCCTTGGAGTCCAAGAAGAACGAGTCCGTCATCCTGAGCTTGCTGGCTTCATTGCCCCTGCCAAGCGCAAAGGGGATTTTGTAGCGCTCCATCCTTTCCTTGATAACCTTCAAATCAAAATCTATAAGGTTCCAGCCTGTTATAATATCCGGGTCAAGCTTATCGACCAACTCCTTGAACCGCAAAAGCATCTCCTCTTCATTGTTGAAGCTTTCTGCATGCTGGAAATCACCGGGCTTTGCAATAAGGACTTTCTTGTAATCCTCTGCATAAATTGAAATGCTGAATATCCTTGTAGCCTCGCCGTCGGTTTCAATGTCCATGGAAAGAATCCTGAGATTTGGCTGGTAAACAGTCGGAGAAATCCCAGGCTCATAATAGACCCTGTCCACTTTTTCCCCTGCTTCACGGCCTGCCTGGTGCTTGCCTTCAATTTTTATGCAGCCCTTGATGTCCTGGTCGATCAGGTACCTATATGTGAACCTGATATCAGCTTCATAGCATCCAATGCCATTTTCCACAAGGACCTGCTTGGCGCCTGGCACATCCCTCGGATTCCATAGCACAACCTTGGACACTTCATTCTCATCAAAATCCCTTAGGCCCGTATCCTCATAATCTGCCTTGACAACAGCTTCTGCCTTTTTCCTGTCTGCTTTTTTGATGAAGAAATATGGCCTGGTGTGCTTAATCACAAGAAAGCTTTCCCCACTTTCCAGGCGGCCATAAAGGTAGATAAACGCCTTTTCGAGATTGTCAACAACCCTGATTCTATATGTCGGGTACACGATAAATCCATTAATGCTGTCCATACGCCTAAAAAATGGAGGGAATTATATAAATCTTAAGTAAGAATGGGCGCTGTCCAGAATCTCGCCTTCGGCTCGAGTTTTGGCATCTGTTCGCCTTCAACTCTAGGAAAAAATTGCATTTTTCTCTCTGGAACTTGACATGTCAGAAATCGACTTCGCACGCTCCGAGCTTTAGCTCGGTGAAAGAATATCGATTTCTGAGCATGATGGAAATCTTCGATTTCCAGCATCCTTGATGCTCAAGAACTGCTCACTTTTTAGGCAGTATCCAAACACGCTGCCTGCTTTAGCAGGCAGTTCTTGACAAGCCTCACAAAATTGATGCCAAAACCAAGTCTCTGGACAGCGCTGTAAGAATGAAACCCAAACAAACAGGAAAGAAATAAGAAAAAATTACGCAAAAGCGTATTTCTTGTCAACTTCCACTGCACCTGATGTCCATTTTTCATCCAATTTAGCCAATATTGTGTTGAACAATATGTAAGTGAATGCCATGCCAAGTGCAAACAGCCCCCTTTCGTAGGCGATAACAGGGATAAGGCCTATCCACTGGCTTGCAGTCATCGGCACTGTCCAAATCCAGAGTGCGCCACCAACTGCATGCTGGGTGAATGTGGCGCCAAGGCTTTTCAGCATAAGCATGTCCCCGTACTTTTTCGGAAGTATATATGGCAGCATCGGTATTGTCCAATACAGCGTGAAAAACCAGACAGTTCTGCCAACAGGATGCAGCAGGAACATTACAATGGCCATCGCCGGTATAAATATGCCAAGCCTCTTTTTATTTCGGGAACCGAAATAAAATGTTGCGAATAAAACGGGGATGAGTCTCAACATGTTGAGCAATGTCCATTGGCTTCCCTGCAGCAAATGGTTGGAAACCTCTGCCAGCAGAACTGCTGTAATTCCGAGAAAAGGACCAAGGAATATGCCTGCAACAGGCGCAAAAAACTGAAAGAGCGTAAAAAACTGGTTCTCAGCGCCCACAAGGGCTGAAAAATTGATTCTTTGTGCCACAAGCGCCAAAACGAAAAAGATGCCAAAAAAAGCGATTTTTTTAGTGGTCAAATTTTTTTTCAAGAATTTTTTTAGATGCAATGTCTCACCCTTTTTCTGACAAAAGTCCAGTCATTTAAAAAGCTTTTGAATGGCCCGATTTTTTGGCGCCTTCATCCATGTCAATTGGCTTGCATTGCATTCAAAGCCATACCAAAACTATTTAAACTGGGAAAAAATGAATTTGGCAAGAGAGGTTTTGCGATAATGGATTTCTTAAAGTTCGCCACACTGCTAATTTTCTTAGTGGCATACATACTTATGGTTGGCTATTACAACAAAAAAGCAAGAATTATCTGGGCTGCTGTCATGGCCCTGCTTTTGCTGACTGTCATTTCACCCATGGAAGCACTTTTTGCCATCAATGGGAACGTGCTCGGCATCTATATCGGGATGCTGTTCATAAGCGAGGTTTTCATTTTCTCAAAAGTGCCTGATTTCCTTGCTGTTAAGCTTGTCAACAAGGCAAGCCGAATGTCAACGGTGCTTATCCTGGTCGCTGTGCTTTCAGGATTACTGTCGATTGCGATTGAAAATGTGGCGGTTGTGCTGATCGTTGCGCCGATTGCATTGGCCCTTTCCAAAAAGCTTGAGATATCCCCTGTTCCACTGCTGACGGCAGTTGCAATTTCCTCAAACCTGCAGGGCGTGGCAACCCTAATTGGCGACCCGCCAAGCATGCTGCTTGCGGGATTCGCGAAAATGACTTTCAATGATTTCTTCTTTTTTGATGGGAAGCCTTCCCTGTTTTTTGCTGTGCAAATCGGGGCGGCTGCGTCACTTTTTGTCCTCTATTATTTTTTTAGGCGCCATTCAAAGCCCCATCAACAATTCGAGGAGGCACGGCCAAGGAGCTTTTTTCCATTGTTCCTGCTTTTATTTTTAGTGTTGGCCCTGGCATTTTCATCATTCCTGGACCCTGAATTTCGCTATATGGCCGGGTTAATCTCGATGGTTTTTGCGCTTGCTGCAGTTATTTGGTACTCTTTCCAAAACAAGCCTGATGTGCAGCCTATGCTCAAAAGGGTTGATTGGGAAACAGGCGCGTTCCTTGCCGGCGTATTTATTGTGGTTGACAGCCTTATCAAAGTGGGGGTCGTGCAGGACATGGCCCGGCTTATTTCAGGGTTTACAGGAACGAGTGTTTTTTTTACATATATAGTGATTGTTGTCGCTTCCCTGGTTTTTTCAGCCTTTGTGGACAATGTCCCCTACATCGCAACCATGCTTCCTGTTGTCTACCAAGTTTCTGAGATAATGCATGTCAGCCCCTACCTCTTTTATTTTGGGCTCCTGATAGGCGCAAGTGTGGGCGGCAATATAACACCCATAGGCGCATCAGCGAATATTGTCGCAATGGGCATTGCCAAGAAAGAAGGGCATAATCCCCGATTCTGGGAATTTGTCAAAATGGGGCTGCCTTTCACAATTGTCTCAGCAACAGCATCATCTGTCTTTGTCTACCTATGGTTTGCCTAGAAAATCTTGCAGCAATTTAGACTTTACACATGTGTCAGACCTTAGGCATTAATCTCAAGCCTTTTCCAAATTGACAAAAGAATATTTCAGCCCATCTTCATCATTGACCTGGCTTTCTTCGCTGACAATTACCCAATCATCACTGTTGTATTCAGGAAAAAATGCATCGCCTTCAAAATCTGCATCAATAAGCGTAAGATACATCCTCTTGGCCAGGGGCAGGAACATTGTAAAAACCTGTTCTCCTCCTATTATCATGGCTTCACTTGCGTTCCTGCACAATTGAATGGCTTCTTCAATTGAAGTGGCAGTCTGGCAGCCTTCCTGCCTGTAGCTTTTGTCCCTTGTAAGGATTATATTTATCCTGTTGGGCAAGGGCTTTCCAATGCTTTCGAATGTTTTTCTGCCCATGATGACTGGCTTGCCGGATGTTATACCCCTGAACCTTTTCAGGTCAGCAGAAAGCTTCCACGGCAGGGAATTATTTGTTCCAATCACCCTGTTTTTCCCGATTGCGGCTATTATTGAAATTATCATTTTAGCCTGTCTTATATTATCTTGCGCTAATAAATCAAACTGCCATCGGCGCCTTGATGGAAGGGTGGCTTTGATAATTGTCCAGCCTTATATCCTTCATGGCAAATTTGTAAATGTCCCTTATCTCTGGGTTGAGCCACAGGCCCGGAAGCGGAAATGGGGTCCTGGCCAGCTGTTCCCTTACCTGCTCAAAATGATTGTGGTAAATATGGGCATCTCCCAGCACATGCACAAAATCGCCTGCCTTCAAGCCAGTTGACTGGGCAACCATGTGCAGCAACAATGAGTAGGATGCAATGTTGAATGGCACGCCAAGGAACATGTCACATGACCTTTGGTACATCTGCAATGACAGCCTGCCACCAGCAACAAAGAACTGGAAAAAAGCATGGCACGGAGGCAGGGCCATCATGTCCAATTCACCGGGATTCCAGGCATTGACTATGATCCTCCTGCTTGTGGGATTTTCCTTGATCATCCTTATTGCTTCTGAAAGCTGGTCAATTTCCTTCCCAGATGGCGATTTCCATCTTCTCCACTGCACACCATAAACCCGCCCGAGGTCGCCTTCGAATCCTGCCTTTGGCTTCCAATAGTTAGCTTCGCCATTGGCTGTCCAGATTGTCTTTTTTGAATTATCCCTTGTGCCATAAAGTATCTCGGCCAGCCGTCTTTCATCATTTGAGCCCTCAATGAACCAGAGAAGCTCAGAAACAACGCTGTTCCAGGCGAGCTTTTTTGTTGTCATGGCAGGAAAGCCGTCTTCCATCCTGAACCTTAGCTGCATTCCAAAAATTGCCCTTGTGCCAACACCTGTCCTGTCTTTCCTGTCAGTGCCGTGCTCAAGAACCTGTTTTAGGGCGTCCAGATATTGTTTCATAGCCCAGAATTAAAACACGACTTTTAATAAGATTTTGCTTTTTCAGGCTCTGCTTGTTTAGGCTTTGCCCAAAAACTCGCCTTCCGGCTCGGTTTGGGCATCCGCTCAGCATTGCAGCTTTTTATGCATTGCATTTTTCTCCTCTGCAACCCCGAAAAATGCTTCAACCCACCAGGAATGGGCTTCGCAAAATTGATGCCCAAACTCACTTTCGGGCAAAGCCGCTCTTTTATAGCTGCCGGAAATAGGAACTGGGCCAGCGCCAATGCACCACTCATGTACCTGGCTAAGCGTCCTGTCCATCATCATGTGGCCAGGGCTCTTCAATTTTCTCGATGCCTGCGCCGCTCAGCAGGCTGTCGCCTTTAGTCGCATCAGGTTCACGCGCTTCTTTCTTTTTGCCTTTTCTGCCCCTTGGCTTTCTCGAGGCTTCTTTTATAATTTTCTTGACTGGCTCGCCGAAGGCATAGTTTTCCTTTATTTCCTTCAGCATGGCCAGGATTTCAGCAACTTCCTTTTCTGTCTTGAGATTGACCTGATAGTCCAGCTCGGCATTCAGCTCTGCCTGCCTTGCCATTATATTCTGGCTGATCATGATGAATGTGGACAGGTAAATTGCCTCCAGGCTGACTATCATTGTGAGAAGACCGAATGGATATGGGTCAAAGACATATTTTGGGCCAAAAAGGCCCTCATTCATGAGCATCCACAGCCCGAACCAGACTGTATGGAAATACACAAAACCCATTGTTCCGGCAAAATGGGTTATCTTGTCGGCAATCCTGATCTGGAAAGTCTCCAGCTTTTCGAACTCAATGTTGAGGTTCTTGGACATGAAATGGACGACTTCATTTGTCACATACCATTTCCCGTCCTCCTGCCTGCCTTCGTTTATGCAGTCTTCGCACCTGCTGAAGGATTCGGCCTTCTTGAAGGCGGTATAATTGTCGCAGATTGAGCACTCATAGACCCCTGAAGAGGGAACCCTCTCACCGACAAAGTAGCTTGCCTTGAATTTCTTAGGCAAGATGCTGAATACCTTCTTTTTTTTCTGGTTATTTTCCATCAACCCTGCAAATATCAGAGCCAAATAAATATTTTTTGCTGTGCAAGGGGCATCTGCAAAAAATTTATATAAGGGTCGTGGCAATGAATGAATCATTCAGGGCGTCCCAATGGCAGAAATTAACACCTCCTCAATCATGATTCCGGATATATCTCTTTCCAACCTCTCTGTCACAGACTTCTTTGCAGACATCAAGTCCCTGGCCCTTTTTGTGCTGGCAATGGTCATCTATTCAGTATTTGTCTTCAAGTTCTATCTTTTCCTTTCCAGACGGGACATCCTGAAGCTCAAGGATTACGAGGCTGCCGGCGGATTTGCCGGCTTTATGAAGTTCCTTGCCAGGGTCACCGGCCATACTGTACAAAACCTGGTGCTTATTCCAGTGCTTGTCTTTTTCTGGTTTGGAGTGCTTTCAATCCTGATGCTCTTGCTTTCGAGAAACCATACACCTGACACAATACTCTTAAGCACAATCTCAATCGTTGCCGCTGTCAGGATTACAAGCTATTACAACGAGGACTTGTCAAAAGACCTGGCCAAGATGATACCTTTTGCATTGCTGGGAATTTTTCTTGTGGACATATCATATTTTTCCCTTGAAAAGAGCATTGAAGTCGCTACACAGCTCCCTCTATACTGGAAACAGTTTTTTTATTATCTGGTATTTGTTGTTGCAATAGAATTTGTTATGAGGGGAATTGATTTTCTGAGGCACGGCTTTAAAAAACCCGATAATGGAAAGGAATAGAGCTGAATTAGCCACTAACCTGATTAAGCTGAGTAATTGCCGCCAGGATTGTAGCTTGCAGAATAGGCAGACCTGGATGCGTTGTATCCAGATGAACCCGGGGCAGAAACTGAGCTGTATTTTCCAACATTGCTGTCGCTGGCCAGCATTATGCCTATGCCAATAGCAGCGGCTGCAGCAACTATGAGGCCAATATTTGCCCCTCCGCCTGATGACTGGGATGGCTTGGCATGGCTGTCATGGGAGTGGGATTCTGGCTTAGCATGATGCTCCCCTCCATGGTGGTCAGCTTTGGCAGGACTGCTGTGATGCTCCCCTCCATGTGCCTCAGCTCCGTGATCACTCATCCTTTCACCTTTACACTTTCATATTTTTGTTTGCTTTGCGCTTGCCAAGCACGCTTAGTGCTTTTTGCTTGGAGTTGTAGCGTTAAACGGTTGTTTATATAGTTTTTGGAGCCTTCTGCCAGGCACAGTTTCATGTCCACTAATTTTTCCTTATAGCCTACTGGTCCCAGAACATTACTTTTCCCAAAACAGCGTCCTCCAGTGCAAGAGTGGGGTCGCCCAAGGCTTCAGCTTCCTTTTCAAAATAGATTTTGAAATCACTTACCATCCTCACATACTCATCAGAAACATGGAGTGGCACCGACTGCCTTTCCCAGCGGCCGAGCGCAATTTCCATATCATCAGGTGGGACTATTATGCCTGTTTCATAGTTCATTACCGGAACAGCAGGCCTGCTTTCTGTCATGCCTGCCCTTTCATCATTGACCCAGTTCTTCATCAGATTTACATATCTTGCCAGCAAAATCCCTTTTCTTATGCCTGTATTGTCAAACCAGTCGGCTTCCCTGTCAGGCAAGGTGATTGAAACCTCATCCCCTCCAACTTTGCCTTCCCTGTCCTCATAACTGGATTTGAGCACCAGGGAATTTGATGCGCCTGTTTTCTTCAATTTCAGAATGACAATCCCACCTTTTGTCTCGCCGCCCTGCCTTTTTGACGGGAAAAGGGTGTTTACTTTCATTATTTCCCCTGTTGCCTCATTTGCCTCAGGAGAGCCATAGACTTTCTCAATTTCGTAGCCTACTGATTCAACTTTCAGCAGTAGATTGAATACCAAAGGAGTAACCATATATTCAAACTCGTCATCCATCCTGGCCTTGAATTCGCTGCCAGAATGGACAGAATAATAATTTGCGCCCCTTATCTTTGTTATGTATTCAATCAGCTCTGTGTTGAAATCAACACCAACGCCAATGAATGTGGTGTACACCTTGTTATCCGCGTTTGCCCTTGTCATGCCAAGCAGGCCTTCTTCTCCTGTCATGCCTATATTCGGCATTGCATCTGTGATGAATATTATCCTGTTCTCATATTCAGCAGGGTCTGCATTAATGTATTCCTCAAAAAGCCCAGACCCATCCTTGTATCCCGCTTCAAAATATGTTCCTCCTCTTGGCCCGATCTCGAGAATATGGGACTTGATGGCTTCCATGTCCGTGTCTCCAACCCTGCTTATCCTCTTGCCAAGGTAAGCATGGTCGTCAAAAAGCACCATGCCGAAGCTGTCGTCAGGCTCCAAATGGCCCAATAATGCGGCAACAGACTGTGTAGCAATTTCCATTTTTGTCATCCCTTCATATTCATCAGGCTCTTCCTGGAACGGTTTTCGGTTTCCAAACTGGTCATAATAATACTTGTTGAACCTGGATGACATTGAGCCGGAGATGTCCAGGACAATCACCAGATTGAGCTTTTTCCTCTGGAAATCAGCTTCCTTGATTCCGGAATTAAGGCCAACCTGCAGGTAATATTCGTCCTCTTTGGACAGCGGATCCTTTGAAATAGCATAACTGTATGACGGGCAAAAAAGCTTGTCACAAGGCTTTGCTTCGCCTGTGTCAAAGAAATAATCATAATACAATCCTTCATATGTTATATCCGTTGGGACCGGAAGGTAGCCATTCCTTATGTTCTCCCTGAAATTGTTTATGTCCTTTGCGCCGCCAACTGAAAAGCCAATGGTGTCTGATGCTGAACCAGCTGATTCCATTAGAAGTGCGCCACCGACTGAAGAGCTCCTGATAGTTATGGTACCGTAGAGGCCTTTCATAAATAATGGCACAAGCATTGCAGCAGCAAGCAAGACCACAAGAATGAAAATCGATATGAGCGCAATTTTTACACGATGCCTGATAGAGTAATAAACACCATAAATCAGGGCAATAATCCCCGCTGATGAAACAATAATTGCAGCTGTTTCCAGCTGGAATAAAAACGCTGCCAATATCATCAATCCACTGAAGACGAACGGATACAAGACAAGGGCAATGCCAAGCCTTTTCCTGCGGTTGATTCCTCTCTCATCAGGTGTCCCCTTTGCAATCAGGTAAATGCATGTTCCAAAATAGGCCAGCAGCAAAACAATGCCTGCCCATACAACATAATTGTTCATAATTATGCTTGACGCAGGGGAATAAACCCAATCATCTGTGCCCCTCACCAACCTGTTTACAATGTATAATAATATGAGGACCCCGGCAATTACCGTCGGAATTTTTACTTTGTTGTGCTTGAAGTCTATCATTATTGGCATAGCAATGCTTGTTGATATAAATAAGTATCCTTGGCTTTAAGATGGATGGAAGTCTTTGCAAAAAATCAAACCGAATGCATGGATTCTTAACCTAGTGTGGAAATAGAAACTCTCCGAGCAAGAAAAGAATACCCCCTACTCCCATTAACATTGGTATGTACAGCAACCATGCCCTGTCCTTATGCTTAATAGTGGCAACAACGGAACTTATTCCTCCAGCTATGACCAAAAGCATTGCAACCAGGCCAGGGATTATGACATAAAATCTCGCGACGTCATCATTACCGGGTCCGGCTATCATTATTGCAACCCCATACTGGATATGGATGTATGCAAAAGCAGAAACAGTTAACCAGAAGGAAACCTTGCCTATTTTTGTCTTGGGGAACCAATACATAACATTCCCTTCGTATAAGACGATGTTGGCCTATTAATAATAAAATTTTTTAAAACCATTCTGCCAGGGCACTAGTCCTTGTCAACCCTCGGCGCAAGAATGAATGCAAGCATTATCTTGTCCACTTCCTTGTACTCAAGCTTCAGTGGATAATCCTTGTTGAACTGGATTGTGACATTCTCTGATACCTTGCTTCCCTGTATCATTTTTTTAAGGTATTCAATAGAATATTTTGCCCTTATCTTTTCTTTTGACTCGCTGATTATCTT
Organism: Candidatus Woesearchaeota archaeon; assembly: GCA_018303405.1. Lineage (NCBI taxonomy): Archaea > Nanobdellati > Candidatus Woesearchaeota > Candidatus Woesearchaeota archaeon. The sequence continues at coordinate 274,206 of JAGVYD010000009.1, forward strand.
TGTGTCAGCATCTTCCTTGACATCGGTCCTTGAGTTGCTGAGGTCGCCCTCTGCTTCCATATGGAACTTCTTGCCATCCACATTGAATGAAACCGACTCTCCTACAATATCAGCATCCTCAATTGCATCGTTCAGGATTGAGCTGGTTGTCTTGACAGCAACCGGGAACTTTAATTCGGGCACTCTTTGCTCTTTTTCATCCATGTCAATGACTGCGAGCGAGAAAGTCCTTGTTGTCGCGCCCTTTAAGGTGAGCTTTAGCTTGTTATCTTCCATTTCAACTGTAAGAGTGTCGTTTGGCTTTGCCCTTCTCAGCACCTGCTTGAGGTTTGAGAGGTTTATGCCAATATCCACTTCCTTCTTGACATCGTATTCAACAAAGCAGCTGCTAAGAAGCTTGAAAATCACCATGGCCACATTTGCCGGGTCCATTGCCACAAGCTCTATGGCATCAGGAGTAACCTTGAATCTGGCCTCATTCACCAGCTCAGAAATGATTGAAATGCTGTCCTTGAAATATTTTGGCTCTGCAAGTGATAGCTTCATTTTACACCCCTATGTTCAAGCAATGTGGTAATCTTGTGATATTTAAAGCTTCACATTTTTGGCATAAAATATGCACATTTAACGTCGGCAAACTCGGATTTTCAGAAATCACTGCCTGATTTCAATCCTTCCGCCGTTTCGCATCAGAAATACATTTCTACCGCGCCTGTATCCCAATTCTTCCGCAAGGGTCAGGAGCTGGCCGGTTTTTTCAGGGTCGCCATGCGCCGGGATTATGTTCTTTGGCCGGAGTATCTCCAAAAGCTCCCTTATATCCTCGCGCCCGGCGTGTCCTGAGACATGGATGTCCCTGAAAATCCTGACATGAAATTTGTTGAGCTTGCTTTCAAGGGCATCCCTGCAGGTCCTGTTCAGCTCAGTCGGAATGACCTTGCAGGAAAATATCACATGGTCATCAGGGTCGAATTTCCAGCCAAGTTCGCCCTCAACCATCCTGGACAATGTTGCCTTGGGCTCGCCCTGGTGCCCTGTTACAACCAGGAGGTATTTTGACTTGCCCTCTTTCATGATTTTTCGCATCCTTTTTTTGACCTGGCTCCGGTATTTTACGATCTCGACATCCTTGGAAAAATAGGCAATGCCGCAATCTTCAGCTGCATAGACATATTTGGACAATGACCTTCCCATGAAGACTATCTTTCTTCCCATCTTCTTTCCAAACTCGACAATGCTCCTCAGCCGTGCAATGTGCGAAGAGAATGTCGTGACAACCACTGCCTTTTTCCTGGAATCTGTCCCAAGCATGACATCCTTCAGCAGCTGCTTTGCAACGCTTTCAGATGGCATCTTAATCGGGCTTCCGGCATATGTAGAATCCACGACAAGGCAATGTATGCCTTTTTCCCCAAGCTTTTTCAGCCTTTCGAAATCAGGCTTTTTGCCCAGAGTCGGGTATAAGTCAAACTTGAAGTCATTGGCATAAACAACAATGCCTTCAGGCGTATGCAGGAAAGCCATTACAGTATGGGGAGTGGAATGGGTAATCTCAAAGAACTCGAGCTTGAGGTTATTGCTTATCTTGTATGTCCCGTTGCAGTTCAGCACCTTGATCTGGCTCCTGAACACCCTTTTATCATCTTTTACTATCCTGCTCAGGACCTGGGCTGTGTACGGCGAGCAAATGACAGGCGCGTTGAACCTGTTGGCAAGGAATGGGACGCCGCCCAAATGGTCCAGGTGCGCATGGGTGGGCACGATGGCCACGACTTTTTCCTTCCAGTCCTCAATTGCTGAAATGTCAGGCAAGGCCTGGACCTTTATCAATTCCCTTGTGTCCCAGACAACCAGGTCCTCGTCATCTGTGTACCTTATGTAATTCTCAAGATGCAGCCCAATGTCGAAAATTACAACTTCCTCGCCGACCTTGACTGCTGTGCAGTTCCGCCCAACCTCGTCAAAGCCGCCTACTGTGCATATTTCAACCATAAAAGGATAAGAGCCATTGTTTCAGTATAAATATATTTCCAATATGGATTAGCCTTCAGTCTCGTCAAAGAATAACTTAAGAATTTCACCGATTTCCCTTAGGGCATGATTCATTCCGAGGGCCCGTTCCAATGCGACAGCAGGGAACCTTCCCAGCTCCCTGAAATCATCTATGCCCCTGACATTTTTCCCTTGCCCGCTCAAGATTATGACCTCGGCATGTCTGTCAATCTCTTTAAGCAAAAGAGCGACTTTTGACCCTTCCTCATGTTCGTTCAAGAGTCTTTGGCAATGGACTCTAATGTCATCAGCCTTATGCATTATATCTTGCCTATCTGCACGATTATGAACTAAACCAACCAGCTCCTTTATCTCCCTATGGAGGCTTCTTACCATGCCATGATCATTTTAAGGATTAATATTTATAATTATTGTTCCACATTTAATCTGGATGTGCTGTGGTTATGATTTTGTTCAGAGATAGCCCAAGCTGCGCCATTAGCGATAATTCAAAAACAGGGAAATCGCGTCGAGAGGCTTTATGCCTCTCTTGTTTTTGTGCAGTTTTTCTCAAAAACTGCGGGGGAAGGGATTCGAACCCTCGTAAGCACTAAGCTATACGGCCCTGAACCGTACCCGTTTGGCCACTCCGGCACCCCCGCAAATGTAGCGACATTTGATAACGCACTTAAGTGGGGTCTTCCTCACTTTGTTCGGAAACCCCACGAACTCTATACCATTCGATAAAGTCAGCAGGAAGAGGCACTTTTGGATGTTTAAAAAGCTATTGCCACACTAAATAAATGGGATGCTTAATGCAAATACCATTACCAGTATTTTCAGAACTATATTTGCTATTATGCCGTATGCAAGAGGCCGATTTCTATTGTAGAACACAAAGACCAAAACCACCAATATTGCGGATTCCAGCCAAAAGTTAGTGCTCCATCCAATCAAAGGAAGCACAAAGCCCAGAACCAGGCCAATTAGCCAGTGGGCCACGAAAAGCCCGGCGAGGAACCAGAGTATCTCCTTTAGCATTCAAATCACAGATAATCCACTTGCAATAGGATATAAATAATTTACTATGGGGCTGTATGAACAGCACAATCAGTTTTGTGGAATGCGGTTCCTATCATTTTTTTGGCCAGTTCCATGATAAATCAATTTACTTAGTAATATTTATATACTGATTAATCAATATCTTGGCTTAGATATAGGTGATTACCAGCATGAAACTCATCTTTGCAGAGGAAGACTCAATTTTCGGGATTGTCATAGGCTTAATCTTGGTCGGACTTTCCGGGAAGTATTTTGGCTTGCCTAAAAACCTGGATATTCTCTGGGGCATATTGTTCTGCGTTTCGCTGATCCTTTCATTCCTTGATTTTTTCCATAGCTTTTCCAGGATTCACAGGCACATTTCCCTTGTTGCCCTTCACTGGATTACAAATGTGATTGACATCACGCTTGAGATTACTTTTGTGGCATTGTTTTTCAACATGAATATCCCCTTGGTGAGCACAATGACCGTGCCATTATTCCAGGACATGGCCTGGCTGTTCTATGCCGGGGCATGGTTTGTGGTAAGCAATGTATTCTGGACAATAATGTACCCGTTTGCTGAATAAGCCAGGATCCGCAAATTTCTGATTAACCAAAGACACGAGCTTACTGCCAGGGCGCATTTGAACTAGGGATCATTTAATTAGCTTTTTAAAAGGAAGTTCTTTTCATTTCTCCAAGCCAGATTCTCGCGGAGGTAGCAAAGTCTGGCCAAATGCGATAGACTCAAGTTGCCATGCGTAATGTTCGCTGGACCCATGATAAATCTATTCCCTTAGTGGGTTCGCAGGTTCGAATCCTGCCCTCCGCACCTCATCTTCTAATTTTATCGACGACAATTTCAAAAAGTCTGAAAATTATACACACGATTTTACACAAAATAATGCGTATAATCTTGCCATAAATTTCGACAAAAAAGACCAGTTTTTCGAGTTTATTGACCTTCAAAACTACAGTTCTTGCCACGTAATACACTTAAAATCCTACTACAAGAAGCACTTTCACAACAAGTCATTTGAAAGCCCTATAGAATTGCAGAAATACATACACACGAAAACTAAAGGTTTAAAGTCAATTATTATGACTGCTCGAGTATACTTGAGATTCTTAGAGCAATACGATATGCTACAAAATGCGATTGTTTTGAAATACTTTAAAGTGCTGAAAAATAAAGAAAGCAAAAAAGACTTTTTTGTCCCAATAGACGAAGAAGTCATCAAGACTTTCAATAAAATAAAGAGTCATAGTGCATTGCGATTAATCTACTTGATATTAGCTACTTCAGGAGTGAGATATGTTGAATGTCTGTCCTTCTTAAAAGACTATGACAAAGATAAGTTTACTGTTCATTCTAACTATGTAAGCTATAATGTGTCTGAGCTTCGACACACTAAAAATATTAACAATATCTATCTGCCATTGTTTGTCTACAATCAGCTTAAACCTGTAACAAATTCATATCACTGCTTGAGACAGAAATATCATCTCAGAAAGTGCAGTTTTTCGCTGAAATATCTTCGAAAATGGCAATACAATTTCTTGATATACAACAGTGTGCCTGAATCTGTAGCTGACTTTATTCAGGGACGAGCTAACAGGTCAATATCTGCCAATCATTACTTAGCTAGAAGCCAACAAGCTGACTTCTGGTATGCTAAAGTTTGTGACAAGCTAGAGTATCTATTTTCTGTTATGCAGCCTCAGAAAACTAGCACAAGTTCTCAGGCATACTTGGGCGAGCTAAATTCTGTTAATTCGGTAACTATTCGAGGTGAGACAAATGAAAGTAGGAATATACGCAAGAGTAAGCACTAAAGAGCAAAATGTCGAAAATCAAATGAGTGAGCTAACGAAATATTGTCAAGCCAGAAACTATGAAATCTTTAAAGTGTATACTGAGGTAGGAGTGTCTGGCAGCAAAGAGTCAAGACCCTCATTTGACTGCTTAATGAACGATGCTCATAAACGCAAGTTTGACATTCTGCTTGTCTGGAAACTCGACAGACTTAGCAGAAGTCTTAAGCACTTACTCAACACCTTAGACACTCTAAACTCGCTAAATATCTCATTTGTGAGCTACAATGACAACATAGACACAACTACTCCTCAAGGCAAGCTAATGTTCCAGCTAATTGGTGCCTTTGCTGAGTTTGAAAGAGAACTAATCCGTGAGAGAGTTTGTCTTGGTCTAAGACGTGCTAGGACCCAAGGTAAAGCTCTAGGACGCAAGAAGTTAGACATAAACAAGTATCAAGTAGCACAACTTCGAAGTCAAGGCATGAGCTTAAGAACTATTGCTAAAGAACTTAATGTTAGTGTTGGAACCGTCTATAACTTGTTAAGTGTTCAAAAAACCCTTCTGCCAAAATGAGTTTTATTTATAAGTAAAGTGAGCTAATTTGACTGTTCAAATAACATGTGTTTATTGAACACCAATCTAGTTAGTTAGACTGTTTTACACCACTGCATACGTTATATAGCTTAGAACAATAGGGTATATCATTTTGTTTACAATCAGCATCACTAAGACATTCTACGCATTCATTTAGTTGAACGTAGGTTTCATAATTAATTTTACACTTTCTTAGAAGTATTTCATCATCTCCGGAACCAGCGTGCCATCCCCATTGGTAGCAATCAGCATTAGATGTGCACTGAACACAAGTTCCCTTCTTACATGCAGGATGATTTTTATCCTTGCAGTTATCATCAGTTGAACATTCAACACAATTATTATTGATACAATAAGGCTTGAAAGAGAGACAGTCATTATTAGAGGCACATTCACCACATTTGCCATTAGTTCCACAATGTGGTTTATCTCCAGATTTGCAGTCTATATCACTACTACATTCCGTGCTTACACATTTATTATCCCTACAATAAGGTGTAGTGCTGTCACATTCACTATTGTAATTGCAACAACCAGCTATTTTTTCATGCTCACAAGTGTAAATAGTCTCCTTACTGCAAACCTCATTTGTGCAGACATCAAAATCATAGCATAATTCAGCACAATTATCAGTAAAGTATGATGCAAACCCGTCAACATACCAATTTCCTTTATCATATATCAAATGAACAGCTGGTGATTTGAGCTGAACAAACATATTGCCGGAAACAGTATAATAAGCATAAGCATCCTTTTCATTCTGAATAACAACCTTGTCATATATTATTTGAAAATTGTTTTTGTCTACCACACTTTTTACAATCATAAAAACAGTGAAATCAGTTTCGTTTCTCAATTCCCTTAATGAAGGTGTGAAATAATGATAGAGTGAAATCCAGTCTCCATTCTGAAAGGCGATAGCAAATCCTTGTGCAGTTTGAATAGCCTTATTTTCTTTATTTGAGCAAGCTGTTAGAATTAGCAAGCTTACAACAATAAAGAATAATTTTCTTTGTTTCGTGTTCTCACCTAGTTATACCTGTTACAATATTATGGCATCTTTTCATATATAAATCTTGGTATAATATTGTAACATGAAACGTAAGCCCTTAGAGATAAAAAAGCAGATTCTCAAGATTCTAAAAGAAGAACGTGAGATAAGTGTCAAGAAACTAGAAAGAAAAGTCAATACTAACTACCAGACTATTTTGAATAACTGTGAAGAGCTTGAGTTCTTTGGGCTTGTCAAGATAAGTAAAACTAAAGAAAAGAGTCTGAATGGAAGAGAGTATCTAACTGTAAAAATAATTTAGAAAATTCATTTCTGTTATGACAATTGAAATGAGCGAATGAAAAGCTGAGAGGCTATCTAGCCCTTTTATGTATAAAATACTCAATGTCCTGAAAACTTGAAAGAAACCTTAAGCCCTTTAATATGTAAAATGACGTTTAATTTGACTAAAAAAGAGTGTTTGCCCTTGGATTCTTAAATGCTAAAGTGTATATTGCCAGTATTGGAAATCCAAGGACCCTCTTTAATTCTTACACTCTATTAAATGTCTTCATTTATCACCTCTTTAATGCAAAGTCGCATTCTGCTTAATCACTTACTTAATCATTTAATATATATCTCACTTAATGAATATCTCTCTATTTTGATTAATATCTCTCTCTTTCATTGACTTTCTATTTCTTTCCATAAGTAAGTCTTTCTATTCTTATTATATACGCTAAAAGTTCTATCTTTCAAATTTGTAGTCTTCTTATTTGCAGATAGATAGTTTGCCAAGCAAATAAATGCATTCTTAGACAAAGCTAATGGAAATTCAAAGCTCATAAGCAACTGTCCCGCATTTTCATTATAGCCAATAACAGAATTTATTACATATGAGACTTGCTCACCTTCTCTGCTTTTAGCAAAGTAATGATATTTCTTGCATTTCCCACTAGCTTCTTTGAAAGTTACCTGCAAATTGACTTTCTCAGGAATCGTATTGTGCTCTCTTAGAATGCCTTCCGCAATCATCTTTTTAAATTCTTCATCATCGAATAAGCTAGATTTATCTAGATTATCAGATTCTTTATTGCCAATTAGCTGCCACAAAAAGTCAATTCTATCATCGCTTATTGCAATTCCAAGTTTATCAGCCAATTCTTTCAGTGTCTCTTTTCTGTTATAAGGAAATAGTCCTTCTTTCTTATATTCTTTATATGTTTTTAACAAATTTATCTCTTCTTCACTAAACATCTTTATCACCTATTTTCAACAAAAGACAAGATTTTTGCTTGCCCAACTAACCAATTAATTTTTGGAAATTCCTTTATCTTTTTTGCATATTTGAAATTGTCTTTCATCCAAACAGCAATACCAAGCTCTCTTGCCTGAGCAATTAGCTTATCAGCCCACTCTTGCTTTGGCTTTTCTGCATCATAATTCGAATTAGCTCCAATTATAATCCAATTAATACCAGTCAAGTCTATATTTATTTCTTCTAATAATGGCTCAAATGATATAAATTTCAGATTTGCTTTAGTTTCTTTCAGAAATTGCAAATTCTTATTAGCTCTTGCCTGAGTATCTAGTGTCGTCCCAATCCACACATTCTTATATTTTCTCCAATCCCAATACTTATATCTCTCAGGATTCTTAGTTAGCAACTGAAATGTGTGCTCAGAATGTTTATTGATATCAGCCAAAACAGCTTCAATCCAATCTACAATAACCCATTCTCCAAACATATCAGCAGCACTACCAACAAAAATCTTAGCTGACTTCTCTTTTATCTCATGAAATCGATTCAGTCTTTCAGCATGAAATCTCGGCGTCATATCATAACCCATTCTTATGAGATAACAATATGAACATCCATGAAGACATCCACTAACAGGATTCCATGAGTAATCGCACCAGTCAATTTTATCTTGACCTTGCTTATTGAATGCTTTTACCATTCTATCACCTCCTTTATAGCTCTCGCTAATATATTTCAAAATTCAAACAAGTTTAGCGAATCGTTAATTCAAATTACTAATAGAAATCATAACTTTATATCACCCCCTCTTTCGATAGAGATGATTCTATTTCTTGCAATTTCATAGATTTTGTTGCTTTTAGAAATCACAACAAAGTTGCTATCTTCCTTGAGAATTACGCCTTTAATAGCTATATCTTTGCCATTATCACTAAAGACAATCTTATCTTTATATTCATTCATTTCTAATTTTCATCTCTATTGCATTTCTAAGAATTCACTTTACTTCAATATCTATTATAAATGTATTAGTATATAAATCTTTCTATTTTTCACTATCAAATAGTAGTCCTTAAATCAGATTTTCATATATGAAGATAAATATAAAGATATTATATATGAAAATAATTAGTTCATGCTCGATAAAAGAATTCTGTTTTGTTAATGGCTATAAAGCTCTAACAGCAACAGACCTAGTGACTGAGCTAGAAAGAAGTAAAAAGCAAAGAAGCATCGGGAAACCCAGCTAGAGCCAGCTTGGTGTCAAAAGGTGAGTAGTATCTCTACCAAGCTTTATATATGGTAAATTTCTAGAATTGTGTGAATAAGCAATGGAGAAGAAAAATGTCACTTACAGTAACAAAGGAATATTTTTATAAGAACTTTGACAAAGAAGATAATAGATATGTTGGTGACGATATAAATTCTGAGAAAGCAAGAAGTTTTGATTTCAAAAACCATCAACAGATTGTCAAAGACATTAAGGAAATCTGTCTAGACAGCCCATTAAAAATTGAACGAATGCGAAATATTGTGAGTGTTTGTCTGAATATACTCATTGAAAATAAGAGAGACATTAATAAAATTTCAACTCTAAAAGAATTGTTTCAGCAATTTTCATTCTTTATGGCAACTACCAGTGAAGATGAAGTTTATTATGAATGTCCCTGCACACAACCCTATCTTTATGAACTAGATTGGTTTAACGTAAAGGGAACAGATAATGTTTTTTATGTTGGTTCAGAGTGTGTGAACAAGTTTGGAGATGAGGAATTCCAGAGTGACCATAAGAAGAAATTAAAAGAACAACTTACATTAGTTAAAATAGACAAAATTTTAGAAGGTCTAAAAACCAGTAAGGAAGACTTATTATTTTTTTGCAGGATTAATTATATTGAAATTTATGACAGCTTAAGGAGTAGTGATAGTTTAACTAACCCGCAGATGGACAAGCTACAACGGGTTGTTTCAAAAGAATGGAAAACATTCTTTAGTATAGTCAATGGGTCTAACTATGATGTAGGAGATTATGTTAAAGAACATAGACCTGCTTTTAGACATTATTTAGAGTTGATTGAAGATAGATATCAGCCACTGTTTGTAGCATTGCTTAGAAAGAGAAACTTAACTGGAAAACAATATAATGCATTAGGAGTGAGTGGAAAAATAATACTCAGAAAACTGCGAAGCGTTTAAAAGTAACTACAATCTTAATTGGGATATTATTTATTTAATATTGGAAAAACGTCTTTTTAATATCTCTCGTTTAACATTTTCAGGAGACATTGCTTGCTTTTTAGTTATACGAATAACACCCGACTTTCCAAAAGGTAACTCGTTCTGAGGAATACCTTTATAGACTAATCCCATTGAAATGGTCACAAGAGATTCAATAATTCTCATCTCAACTTCTTCATCACCCTTATAGATAAATATTAGTGAATCAACATCCTCTACTAAAAAAGACCGAATTACATCTGCAATAATGATATCTTGCTTTTGTTCTTCACTATCGAGAATTTCAAATATCATTTTTTTATTATTGCGAAGTTTGAAATATACATCTGGTTGATAGTTAACAACTAACTTTGAATTGTAGTCGGTGATTGACAATGGATGACCATTTCCTGTTAGCACTTTCTTAACTCTTTTGCGTTTTTGTAGCTCTTCTCCAACTAAAATAACTCCTTTTTGAACTGTGGAATGATAGAATGATACCATAAATTCATCTCCACGCAAAAAAGGATACTTTCCTTCTTTTTCTGCTTCCTTTTTTATGAACGTAAAATGACACTCTTCTTCTCGTCATATTACCACCCCCCCATAGTCAAATCGAATAGATTCTTACTTAAAAACACTTACAAATCTATTATAATTTATTTATATTATTAAAGTTTATTAATCTCCACTCTGTCGAGGCTACCAAACCTTTTATACTAATATCTCCTCAATAATGTGCATACTATATACATCGTTCATACGCATAAAAATGAAAACTCGAATCAATCTCACAATCGAAAATCAGCTTGTGAATTTGCTGAAAAGAAAGCGAATAAATATATCTAAATACGTCGAGAAACTTGTAACAGCAAACTTATTAAATATGTGTTCGAATCAAGACAATTGTTCCCTTAGTGGGTTCGCAGGTTCAAATCCTGCCCTCCGCATACATCTCTCTAAGTTTATTAGCGATAAAAATAAATAGAGCACAATAATGAATGTAAACATGCCGGCAAAAAAGATTACAATTCCGATTCTCATACATGTGGCAGGCGTATACAGACACACTGAAATCCATGGGAAAAAAGAGAGAAAGAAAAGCGATGCCTGGGTCAGGTATATTAAAAAAATAATCAAGAAAAACAAAGAAAATACAATAAGCGAATTATTGGATAAAAGTAAACCTGTATTTCCGAAAATTACCAGGGCAATTACATCTTTTGGAACTTACCTAGATGGAGATTGTCATTTTGAACAGCAAGTGCTGAATATTATTCACAGAAATCAAAAAAGATTTAACTTGCTTCAACACTTAGGATTTAACAATAATTCACAAAATGTTGGCAAATCACCTTTAAGCAATATTGAATTAGAATTCATAGTCATGGGCGGCGAGCTTAATAACTGTCATTTGACAGAATTTAAGGATGTATTGGCGTGGTGTGTTAAGAATGGGGGAAAATTTTCCAGATTAACAATTATTTTGCCAGCTGAAGGCATATTTGAAAGTGCGGTTCCTGCAGATCAGGTATACAATAAATATATACTGCATGGTTCTAATTATCATGACGTTTTTGAGAAGTACATTGAAGCATGCCATAGATATCCAACTCAAATTCAGATTGACCATTCTCAAAAATCTATCGTTGTGACAGTTATCAAGAAATGAGCAGATTTCTGCCTTATGGTTTTTATATTCAGACTACCAAATTGGTTATACTTGCCTACTATCATCCTGACATTTTCTTGGCTTTTCATTTGCCAAGCTTTTTAAATTTTATATCAGTTATATGCTCTATGGAGCGCAAGAGAATATTAATCCCATTAAGCAGTAAGAGTTCAAACTCCAAAACTGATATACCTAAATTTACCTTGCCCCAAAGATTGGTATTCAACGCATTGACGCTTCTTTTTAACAACAGGATGTATCATTTTGATGATGTCCATGAACTCAATGATTATCTTGCAGGCCATGTGTTTAGCTATCTGGACAGAATTTCATTAAAGGATGTTTTAATTGAAAATGTTTCGCCTTCTGGAGATGGGACTCTGCAGTATATCACTCTTGCTGACCCTGACGGGCGGAGCACCATAGATGCACTGGCGACACTGCCCAAAATAGACACAAGGGACGGATTACCTGAGGATAAATATGAGATGCTTAAAGCTTCGGAAGGGTTGCGCGGGAATGTAATCATCAGAAGATATGAAATGCCTTTGTCTGCTGTTAACTATATTGTCAATTTTGAGTCTGACCATCGCGGCCAAGTGCTGAGCCAGTCCCGCTGAAATCGGTGGAAATTTAACCTGCAAAATATTTTCAGGATTTCTGTTTAATTATCAAATTCAGCACTTTCCAAAAAAGAATTCACCTGAACAACGAAATAACATCAGCAACATGCCTGAATGTCAAGTTTGCCTTTGTTTTTCTCTGAGCTGACCAAACCAATGCGGTCAGAAGTTTCTCTTTTTTTGCCGGAATAATATCAGCCTCGACCCTGTCCCCGACATAGAGAATATTTTGAGGCGGAATTGGCCTGGTCAGCTTTACCATCTTCCTGAACCCGTCAGGATAAGGTTTTGGCCTTTCTACATCCTCATTTGTCAGAATATGCTGAAACAGTTTTGGATTAATGCCCAAGTGCGACAATATTTTTTTCACAAAAGCTTTCTTTCTATTGGTGAATATGGAGTGGCCAATGCGCATGGTTTCAAATGCCCTAAACATGTCAACAGTCCTTTTGTCCGGATGAATAAAAGGCATCAAATCAATTTTTTGATGCTCCTCCTGCCAAAAATCCTTGGATTTCCCAAGAGTCATGAATACTGATGAATGGCTGCCATGTTTTCTATAAAGCCCCATATATTCAGACTTCAATCCTTCACCAATAGGCTTCTTTGTTATCTTAGAATACAACTGAAATCTCCTTTGATACTTCACCTTTTCAAATTCAGGCGGCATCTTGTAGAGAGTTCCATCCAAATCCCACCAGATATACCTGACATTGGAAATCATATCTGACTATGGGGCGGATGCCTTAATAAATTTTAAGATTTACTGTGCATCAACCAGCTTGACTATATGCCAGCCGAACCGGGATTTCACTGGCTTTGAGATCTGGCCCCTTTCCATTGAAAAAGCGGCATTCTCAAACTCCCTGACCATCTGGCCCCTTCCAAACCAGCCCAAATCGCCGCCATGCTTCCTGGACGGGCAGATTGATTTTTCACGGGCAACTTCCTCAAAGCTTTTTCCATGCGTCACGTCAAAATAAACCACATTTGCCTCTGACTCGGTTTTTACAAGAATATGCGATGCCTTGACTTTTTTTGCCATGGAATTCACAACTATCTTAGAAAATATTATCTGCCCAGCTTGTGCAGCTTCCCTTCAATGTCGGTCAGTTCAAGCTCAAGCCTTTCCATCTCTGTTGCAGGCGACTTCTCCTCTTCCACAGAAACCCTCGGAGACGGCCTTTCCTGGCCCTGCATTGGCTTGCCCAGCCTGATGCTGGTCTTAGGGAGGAGACTTTTCAGCTTTGCATTCATCTTGGCGATGTCAGCCATGTTCTTTTTCAGCTTTTCAATCATCAGCCTTTTCATTTCCCTTTTTTCCCTGAACATCTCATACCTTTTCAGGACATCCACCATCTTTTTCGAGGCTTCAAGGAGCTGCCTGCGCAGTTCCAGGGGGCTTTCTATCCCGACAAAGAAATTCTCCTCCTCAGATTTGTTTTTAGTCGCCAAGCAGATCAACCTTAAAGTGACTCGGGCTCAAACAGGACCTTGTCAACATGCTCAACCTTCTTTTCAATCTCTTCAATTTCAGTATGCCAAAGGTCAAGCTCTGAATCCTCATCGTTTTTCATCTCATTAATCTTGTTGAGGGTTTCCTTTGCATCCTCAAGCTTTGCCTTGATGGTGCCAACCAGCTCCAGTATGTCCTTGTATTCGTCCACCTTCACAAAAATCTGGGCCCCTTCTTTTCTCATGCATTATCACCCTCATTCATTGAGCTCAAAAACTTTCTTGTCCACCAGCAAAAATCTTTTTTGCAGGTCTGCTATGTTGCGCCTCCAGCTTTCGAATTCCCTGTCCATATTGGCTTCTATGCCGGTGACTCTCTCAATTGTATCGCCTGCCTCTTTCAGCTTTGATTTGACAAACTCATTTTTTTCAAGTATGTCCTTGTAATCAGTCATGGTGATAAAAAGCGGGCCCCTGGCCTGCCTCTTCCTCCTGCCTTCCTCCATATCAGTCCTTTCAGCAGCAAAAAAGTCAGCTGAAGAAGCTGCAGGCGCAGCTGGCCTTGGAGGAGGCTCCAGCTCACTATCCTGGCTTTCCTGCCCGAAGAATGCATTGTCAGAAGAATCAATGGGCTCCGGAACATACGGCGACTTTTCAGGACCTGATGCTGCGCGAGGCGGTGCTTCCAGCTCCATTTCCTGCTCAGGGAGCATGCCCTTGATCTGCGGAGGCTCCTGTATCTGTGCGGAATCACTTGTCCAATCATCCTTCTCAGGCTCAAGGCCAAGCTCTTCCCTGCTTTTCAATCCTGGAGCAGAATCAAACTGGAAATTGTCAGGGGGCAAATCTATCTCCGGAGAAAACGGCTTTCCCATGATATCCCTGTCAGCCATTCTCGGCGGCTGCGCATAAGGCGGTGCCCCTGCTTCATCTGGATATCCACCTGGTGGCGGACCCAGCGGAGGGAAATCCCTCTGCGGCGGCATAGCCTGCATGCCTTTGCTTGCCTGCCTGGCTGCAGGAGGCATGTCCGGGAAAGAATCGCCATGCTCTGGCAATGGCGGAGGCGGCGGTAAATCAAGTTCGCCTTGGTTTGAAACCCCTTTATTCGTTTTCTTTAAAAACCCTAAAAAAGCCATTCACCCCACCGAGTAATAAAATAATCAAGACATTATTAAAAGATTTAGGACTATTCAAAAATGGCAACAACACCCATGGAACAATTCCAAATAATTTTTTTTCATATTGGCAATGGCACCAACAGTATGGCATGATGCCGGGCTTATTTATCCGCATTAATTTTTCTGCCTTTATGGTGCCTTTATAGGGGGTGGGCCCAGCTCAAAAGACAATCTTTAAATAGGGCGGGCACGCACCATATTTTTTTAATGGGGGACAATAAATCTTCACAGGAATCAAGCTTAATTCTCAGTGACGGCTCAATTTATTATGGCAAATCCATTGGCTCCACCGGGTCTGTTGCAGGGGAAGTTGTATTCAACACAGGCATGGTGGGATATCCTGAGGCCTTTACAGACCCGTCATACAGGGGCCAAATTCTTGTCCTGACTTATCCACTGATTGGCAATTATGGCGTGCCTGACCATGAAATGGAAAACGGCCTGCTGAAAAGCCTGGAGTCGGACAGGATACACATTGCAGGGCTGATAATAAGCGATTATTCATTCAACCACAGCCACTGGCATGCGGCAAAATCCCTTTCTGACTGGCTGAAGGAAGAGGGGATTCCGGCGCTTTATGGCATAGACACAAGAATGCTGACAAAAAAGCTGAGGGAAAAGGGAGTGATGCTCGGCAAGATTGAAAACCAGGGGCCCGTGGCATTCGACGACCCAAACAAGCGCAACCTCGTTGACGAGGTCAGCATAAAAAAGCCGGTTGTCTACAACGAGGGCAAAAAAACCAGGATTGTGCTGATTGACTGCGGCGCAAAATACAACATCATCAGGAGCCTGATAAAGAGGGACGTGACAGTCATACGTGTTCCATGGGATTATGATTTCTTTGGCATGAAATTCAACGGTGTGATGATCTCAAACGGGCCAGGCGACCCAAAGATGTGCAAGGCCACAATCAACAATGTGAAGAAATTGCTGGACAGGAAAATCATAACTTTTGGGATTTGCCTGGGCAACCAATTGCTGGCGCTTGCCGCAGGCGGAGACACCTACAAGCTGAAGTACGGCCACAGATCGCAGAACCAGCCCTGCAAGGAAATTGGCACGCAAAGATGCTACATCACAACACAAAACCATGGCTTTGCAGTTGACACAAACAAGCTTCCCAAAGGATGGCACCCCTGGTTTGAAAATGCAAATGACGGAACCAATGAGGGGATAAGGCACGAAAGCGGAAGGTTTTTTTCAGTCCAGTTCCATCCCGAGGCCGCGCCGGGCCCCGTTGACACAAATTTTCTTTTTGACATATTCACAGAGAAGGTCAGGAAAAATGCGAAATAAGAGAAAAACAAAATCAATGCAAAAAACCATGGCAAAAAAGGATGCCAAAGAAGAGGTTGCTGTTGTAGACAGGAATGACAGGCTGATTGGCAAGGCAGACAGGGAAAGCGTGATCAGAAACAGGAAATATTTCAGGGCAGTCAGGATTTTCATAAAAAACAAGTCAGGGGAGTTTACCCTGCTCAAGCGCACTGAAAGCAAGATTGTTTTTCCAGGCTGCTGGGAACTGGGTGCGGGCGGGGCAGTGAAGCCCGGGGAAACTTACCTCGCAGCAGCCAAAAGGGAGATCAAGGAGGAGCTTGGTATTACAGATCCCAACCTGAAGCTCATAAGAAAAGTGAGAATTGAAATCCCCGAAGAAAACCTGTTTGTCAAGGTTTACAGTCTAACTTACGACGGGAAGTACAAGCTGCAAAAATCAGAAGTGACTGATTTCATGACTTTGCCAAGGGAGAAAATAGCAGGCTTTGGCAGGAAAAACAAAATCCACTATCCAACCTTCAATTATTTTGCAAAATTCAGCAAGGAGAGGCTGTTGTAAAATGCCGGGCCCCGACAAAAAAACCAAGCAAATCATTAGGCCAAAAAAAGTCCTGATACTTGGCAGCGGCGCTCTTAAGATAGGCGAGGCTGGCGAATTTGACTACTCCGGAAGCCAATGCATCAAGGCAATGAAGGAAGAAGGCATCAAGACAGTCCTTGTCAACCCAAATATTGCGACAATCCAGACAAGCGAACACCTTGCAGACAAGGTGTATTTCCTCCCGGTGAACCCGGAGTTTGTCGCTCAGGTCATTGAAAAGGAAAAGCCCGAGGCAATCCTGCTTTCCTTTGGCGGGCAGACAGCATTGAACTGCGGAGTTGACCTGCACAAACAGGGAGTTTTCCAGAAGCATAATGTAAAGGTGCTCGGTACCCAGGTGCAAACCATAATTGACACAGAAGACAGGAAGCTGTTTGTAAACAGGCTGAATGAGATTGGAGCCAAAACCCCGAGAAGCGGGGCTGTTACAAACATCCAGCAGGCAAAAGAAATGGCAAAGAAGATTGGCTATCCTGTCATGACCAGGGTTGCATATGCACTCGGCGGCCGGGGCTCAGGCGTTGCGAGGAACGAGGCGCAGCTTGTCGAGATGGTGCAGAAATCATTTTCATTCACAAACCAGGTGCTGATTGAGGAATACCTGCATGGCTGGAAGGAAATCGAGTATGAAGTTGTGAGGGATTCATACAACAACTGCATCACTGTCTGCAACATGGAAAACTTTGACCCCATGGGAATACATACAGGGGAGAGCATTGTGGTTGCGCCTTCGCAGACCCTTACAAACCATGAATACCACAAGCTGAGGGAAATCGCAATCAGGGTCATCAGGCACCTTGGGATCGTCGGGGAATGCAATATCCAGTATGCGCTTGACCCAAAAAGCGACGACTACAGGATAATCGAAGTCAATGCCAGGCTGTCCAGGAGCTCTGCGCTTGCGTCAAAGGCAACAGGGTATCCACTGGCCTTTGTTGCTGCAAAGCTTGCATTGGGCTACTCACTTTCTGAAATCCAGAATTCCATCACAAAAAAGACAATGGCATGCTTTGAGCCTGCGCTGGACTACATTGTTGTGAAAATCCCAAGATGGGACCTCAATAAGTTCAGGAAGGTTTCCAGGAAAATCGGCTCAGAGATGAAATCTGTCGGCGAGGTCATGGCCATTGGCCGAAAATTCGAGGAAGCCCTGCAAAAGGCAATAAGGATGCTGCAGGTCGGGATGTACGGGGTTGTCTGCAATAATATGCACTTTGAGGATGTCAGGGAAGAATTGCAGAACCCGTCTGACAAACGGCTGTTTGCCATTGAAGTTGCCATGGAAAAGGGGATAACAGTTGATGAAATCCATGAGCTTACCAGGATTGACAAATGGTTCCTTTACAAGCTCAGGAATATCGTTGAGCTGAAGAAAAAGCTGTCAGGCAAAAGGCATGATTCCCTGACAAAATCAGATATCCTGGAGGCAAAGCAGCTTGGATTTTCTGACAAGCAGCTGTCAATAATCTTCAGGAATTCCGAGGCAGACATGCGAAAGCTCAGGCGGAAATTCGGGGTTTTGCCGTGCGTAAAGCAGATTGATACCCTGGCGGCTGAATACCCTGCGCAGACAAATTACCTGTACCTTACATACAACGGGGTGGAAGATGACCTTGATTACAAAAAAATACAGGTGCAGAAGGACAATACAGTGATTGTGCTGGGCTCAGGGCCGTACAGCATCGGAAGCAGCGTGGAATTTGACTGGTGCTGCGTGAGCAGCGTCCTATCGCTAAAAGGAATGGGCTACACCACTGTGATGATAAACTACAACCCTGAGACTGTCTCCACTGACTATGACATTTGTGACCGGCTCTATTTCGACGAGCTCAGCTTTGAAACAGTGCTGGACATCTATGAAAAGGAAAACCCAAAAGGCATGATAATCTCCATGGGCGGGCAGATTCCAAACAACCTTGCCCTGAAATGCCACAACGCCGGCCTGACAATCCTGGGCACGCCTCCTGACAGGATTGACGCAGCTGAGGACAGGGGGAAATTCTCAAGCCTGCTGGAAAAGCTGGAAGTGGACCAGCCCGAATGGAAAGAGCTGAAGAACCTTGCTAATGCAAAATCATTTGCGCAGAAAGTGGGGTATCCTGTCCTGGTCAGGCCATCCTACGTCCTGAGCGGCTCGGCCATGAATGTTGCGCGAAATGAAGAGGAGTTTGAGGTGTACCTCAAGAATGCAGCCACAATCTCTGAAGAGTACCCTGTTGTAATCTCAAAATTCATTACAAATGCAAAGGAAATTGAGATTGATGCTGTTGCCAGGGACGGCATAATCCTGATCTGGGCCATAACAGAGCACATAGAAAATGCCGGCGTGCACTCAGGGGACGCGACAATGGTGCTTCCTCCACAAAAGCTCTACATAGAAACAATCAGGAGGGTCAAGCGAATTGCCAGGAAAATAGCAGGCGCACTGAAAATCAACGGGCCGTTTAACATCCAATTCATTGCCAAGAATAATGACGTGAAGGTAATTGAATGCAACCTAAGGGCATCAAGATCGTTCCCATTTGTCTCAAAAGTGCTGAAGCATAATTTCATTGACATGGCGACAAGAATAATCATGAAGCAGCCGGTTGAGGCCGTGCAAAGCGCGCTCCTTGACATTGATTATGTCGGGATAAAGGCGCCGCAGTTCTCGTTTTCCAGGCTGCGCGGCGCTGACCCAATCCTGAATGTAGAGATGGCATCAACAGGAGAGGTGGCATGCATCGGAGACGATGCGCAAGAGGCTCTTTTGAAGTCCATCATATCAACAGGCATTGAGCTGCCGAAATCATCGCTGCTGGTAAGCGTATCAGGCGAGGCAAACAGGCTTGAGATCCTGGAAGGCATCAGGAGCCTCTATACAAAAGGATTCAAGATTTATGCAACAGAGTCCACCTCAAAGTTTTTGGCAAGCAACGGCATCAAGAATACCATGCTATACAAAATCCATGAGCAGAAAAAGCCCAACACTCTCGACTACCTTAAGGAGGATAAGCTGGACATGGTCATCAATGTTCCTGACCAGGCGCCGGAGGAGCTTGAAAATGTGGAGATAGATGATGATTACACTATCAGGAGAATGACAGTGGACTTTTCAGTCCCGCTGCTCACAAATATCCAGCTGACCAAGGCCTTCCTGGACGCTCTTAATGAGAAGCAGCCAAAGGACCTGGCAATAAAATCATGGGATGAATATGACTGACGGGCATGGCTGACCGACGTTTCAGGGCTGTGTTGGGCCAAACACTGTCACAATTAAGCAAATTTGGCAAAATTAGACTAAAATTTATAAGCCAGTTCGGCATAACCATGCCCGGGCAGCATACCCGGCTAAAGGGGGTTAGAATGAGTTTCAAGGGAAGGGACATAATTTCAATTGACAGCCTGTCGAAAGAAGACATACTCCATATCCTCGAGGTTGCGCATGGCCTGGAAACCAAGCCCAGGCCAACACTCCTTAATGGGATGATACTCGCCTCTGTTTTTATCGAGCCGTCAACAAGGACAAGGCTTTCATTTGAAAGCGCAATGTACAGGCTCGGCGGGAAAGTCCTGGGCTTTGGGGATGCGAGCCTGACATCAATGACAAAAGGCGAATCCCTTGCTGACACTGCCAGGATAACCAGCACATATTGTGATGTGATAGCTGTGAGGCACCCGACTCCCGGGACAGCGCAGATATTTGCAGACAATGCTGATGTGCCTGTAATAAACGCAGGAGACGGCCCAAACCAGCACCCCACTCAAACCCTTCTTGACATGTACACAATCAAAAAAGCAAAGGGCAAGCTTGACAACCTTACTGTCGGCTTTCTCGGAGACCTCAAATACGGGAGGACTGTGCATTCATTGGTAACAGCTCTCTCACATTTCAAGCCCAGGTTTTATTTTGTCTCGCCCAGGTCGCTTGCAATGCCTCCTGAGCAAATCAAGACACTGGACTCACAGGGAATAGAATACCATGAAACAGATGATTTCTACGGCACCCTCAAGCACTTTGACATTTTGTATGATACAAGGATACAGAAAGAAAGGTTCCTTGACCCTGCTGAGTATGAAAAGCACAAAGGGGTCTATGTCGTGGACAAAAGGATAATTGAATTCGCAAAAAAAGACATGAAAATACTGCACCCCTTGCCAAGGGTGGATGAGCTGAGCCCTGAGCTTGACGATACGCCCTATGCACTCTATTTCCAGCAGGCAAGGAACGGCATACCAGTAAGGCAGGCGTTGCTTGCCCTGGTGCTTGGAAAAATCAGCTGATAAAACATCCAACTGATAAACCATATAATTGGCGCAATTTCAAAATGCTAGTAATCAAGAATGCCCGGGTCCTGTCCAAGGGCAAACTCACAAAAAAAAACATCATTGTTGAAGGCAGCAGAATAAAAAAAGTGTCCAACAGCCTCACAGCACGCAAAAATATCATAGATGTGAAAGGCAAAATTGTCCTGCCTGGCCTGATTGACCCCCATGTCCACATGAGGGAGCCTGGCTTTGAGTACAAGGAGGATTTTTTCTCAGGGTCAAAAGCTGCAGCTGCAGGAGGCATTACAACCTTCCTTGACATGCCTAACAACAGGCCGCCTATAACCTCTGTTGCTGCGCTAAATGTCAAGCGCAACCTTGCGACAAAATCAATTGTCAACTATGGGTTTCATTTTGGCACAGACGGGGACAATATCGGCGAAATCCAGCAAGCCTGGAAGTCAAACATTGCATCTGTGAAAATATTCATGGATGAGTCAACAGGCAAAATGACTGTCACTGACCACAAAAAGATTAAACAGGTCTTTGAAAACTCAAAAGCCGTTGCCGTGCATGCCGAGGGCAAGAATGTGGAAACAGCAATGGCCATTGCAAAATCAACAGGCACAATGCTTTATCTTTGCCACCTATCCTCAAGGGAAGAAATGGCCATGCTGCACAGGCACAAAATGAGGAATGTTTTTGCAGAGGCAACGCCGCACCATCTTTTCCTGACAAGCGCGGACGCGAACCAGTACAACACCATGAAGCCTTTCCTGAAGCCCAAGGATGACCAAAATGCCCTGTGGGAGGCCATCAAAAAAGGGCTGATTCACACAATCGGGACAGACCATGCCCCTCATACAGCGCCTGAAAAAGAATTGGGGACTGTCTACGGCGTGCCAGGCCTTGAGACTGTGCTTCCGCTGATGCTGGATGCTGTTAACAAGAAAAAAATCAGCCTTGACAGGCTTGTGGAGCTAACATCAGAAAATCCAGCAAGAATATTTAAAATCAAAGGCAGGGGCCGCATAGAGAAAGGCTATTTTGCAGACCTTACAGTTATTGACATGGATATGGAAAAGGAAGTGCAAAACAGCAAGCTTTTTACAAAGTGCGCATGGTCCCCCTTCAATGGCTGGAAACTCAAGGGGTGGCCCGTGATGACAATAGTGAACGGCCAGGTTGTTCATGACAATGGAGAGATTCACCACATAATGAGTGAAGAAGTGACTTTTGGTTAAAATGAGGGGCATGAACGGGGAGGATGGAGATGGAACATAAAAAAACCGCAGAAAAGGTTGCCAAGCTTTTGCTGGAATTAAAGGCAGTCACGCTCAGCCCTGACAGGCCCTACACTTATACATCCGGGAGCAAAGGCCCGATTTATTGCGACAACAGGCTAATCCTGTCTTATCCTGACAAAAGAAAGGAGATAATCCGGGCGTTTGCCGCCATGGCAAAAGAAAAATTCCATCATTTTGATATTGTTGCAGGCATAGCAACAGCAGGAATTGCGCATGCAGCCCTGCTTGCCGAGGAAATGGGCAAGCCGATGATTTATGTGCGGTCTGAGGCAAAAGACCATGGCAAGCAGAACCAAATCGAGGGCAAGCTCGAAAAGGGGCAAAAAGTCCTTGTTATTGAAGACTTGATCAACACTGGCGGAAGCTCTGTAAATGCAGTGAATGCGCTAAAGGATGCAGGCGCAGAGGTTGTTGCATGCATGGCCATTTTTACCTACAGCATGCCCAAGGCAGAGCAGCTTTTCACTGATGCAGATTGCCCATTGCATGCGCTATCAGACTTTAATACTCTTGTTGAGCAGGCAGTAAGCACAGGCTACATAGACGAAATGCAGAAAAAAACACTCCTGGAATGGCACGCTGACCCAAAAGCATGGTCGGAAAAATTTAATTAGCATAATAACAAGCAATGCAGAAAAGCAGGGCATGACAATGAAAATCATCAAACAGGACAAAAGTGTAATCCCCTCACTTGATGTTGACACTATTGAAAGGATGAGGGAGATTGTTGAGGAAACATGCTCCATTGACGGGATAGGGGCTTATAAAATTGGGTTCGAGCTCGTGATCCCCTATGGCATGCAGCAAGTCACACAAACCATTCGGGAAATCACCGATATCCCAATAATATATGACCACCAAAAAGCGGCAACCGACATACCCGACACCGGATTAAAATTTGTGCAGGCCTGCAAGAAATCTGGCGCAGATGCGGTCATATTTTTCCCGCAATCAGGCCCGGCAACTGAGCTTGAATGGATTAAGGCTGCAAATGAGGAAGCCATGCCGGTTATTGTTGGCGGGGAAATGACGCACCCCAAATACATGGCATCGGATGAAGGGTTTATTTCCGATGATGCGCCCAGGAGAATATACGAAATTGCCGCAAGGAATGGAGTCCTGGATTTTGTCGTGCCCGGAAACAAGCCTGAAAGAATAATGTACTACCGCCATCTTCTGGAGTCCCTTGTTGTCAAGCCCACTCTTTATTCGCCTGGCCTGATAAGCCAGGGAGGGAAGCTAAGCGAATCAGCAAAGGCAGCAGGCGAACGATGGCATGCAATTATTGGAAGGGCCATATACAATGCCAAGAACATAAAGGCAGAGGCAGCAGAGATCTGCAAGGCATTAATGGAAAAATAGGACAGGACTGAAACACGGATTGACAAAGGAGGCTGTGGCATATCATGGGAAAGCATGAAATCAAGATTGTGCCGTCAGTATTATCAGCCAATTTCGGCAGGCTTCAGGAGGATGTGGACAAGGTTGCAAATGCTGATTTGATCCAGATTGATGTAATGGACGGGCATTTTGTGAAAAACATCTCTTTTGGGACAGTTGTAATGAAGGATATCAGGACAAAACTGAAGCTTGATGCGCACCTGATGATCGAAAATCCGGAACTGTACATAAAGGACTTTGCAGATGCAGGCGCAGACATCATCACATTCCATGTTGAAGCAGCAAAGGACCCGATGAAAGTGATTGGGCAGATAAAAGCCCTTGGCAAAAAAGCAGGCATGGCAATCAATCCCGAAACGCCGGCAAGCAGTGTTTTCGAATACCTTCCACACCTTGAGCAGGTCATAGTAATGACAGTAAATCCTGGCTGGGGCGGGCAGAAATTCATCGTCGAATGCCTTGACAAAGTCAAGGAAATCAGGGCAAGATGGGACGGGGACATAGAGGTTGACGGCGGAGTCAATGACAAGACCATTGCTGACTGCGCCAGGGCAGGCGCAAATTTGTTTGTTGCAGGGTCATTTGTTTTCAAAAGCAACGACCCAGCAGGCCAGGTGGAATTATTGAGGAAAAAAGCCAGCCACAAATAATAATCTATATCCTCATACGGCATTAACCTAAAAAGGGAGGGATGCAAATGGCAGAATGGTATCGAACAGTGACACCCTTTATGGAACAGAATAGGCTCCTTGCTGACCATGCGCAGCCGGTTAATCTGCTTGTGCATGGCTCGATGCACGACGTTGAGGGGCAATTTGAAACTGCCGAGCATTATTATGTCGCTGCATTGATGCAGGGGCCTGACACTCCAGCTCCCTACGATGCGCTCTTGAATTTGTATGGAAATTTACTGACGCAGCCAGAGCCTTTTAGGGCCAAGGAAGAAATCATGGGAAGGATGCAGGACCTCGAGGACCTTGCAGCGCAAAGAAGGCTTTTGGTCCACGCAGGCTCTGATACACTGGATGCATAATCCATTTGTCCGCATTGCTTATAAATACAATATCGCTTAAGGCTTGTCATGATAATCACTGTAACCGGCAAGGCAGGGAATGGCAAATCTACAGTTTCTAAAATTCTTAAAGCCAATCTCATGAATGCTAATGTGATTAGACCTGACATTATTGGCATCAGGCTGCTTTCAGAACCTGACCTCAGGAAAAAGCTGGCCAGGGCTTTTGGCAGGCAAATAATCGTGAAGGGCAAAATAAGCAGGAGGCGCCTGGCAAATGCAGCCTTCAAAAGCAAAAATTCACTCAGCAAACTGAATTCCATAAGCCACCCTGCCATGATCCAAAGAATTTTGAATAGGGCAAGAAGAAACAAAATCAGCATCATTGACGCAGCCCTATTTAAGGAACTGAAGCTTGACAGGATATCGGATGTTGTTGTGCTTGTAAAGGCAAAAGACGAGGCAGTACGGAAAAGGCTTTCAAAATCATTTTTCCGGAGAAGAAAATTCCAGAGCGAGCCAAAAAGGCCAGACTTTATAATACATAATAACTCCTCATTATCGGCACTGAATAAGGATGTTAAATCAGTTGCCATTGCTATCCGCAAAATGCAAGGCATGAAGCAAATCAAACTGGCTTGAGACCATGGAAAAAATAACTCAAAAGGCAAAAAACAATAACCTGGCCATTTATGCAGGATCATTTGACCCAATTACTTATGGGCATATTGACATCATCAGGCGGGCGCTTAAGCTGTTTGACAGATTGATAATAGCTGTTGGCGAAAATCCAAACAAAAAACCGCTTTTTTCAATGCAGGAAAGGACTTCAATGATACAGGAAGCAACAATAGGCCTGAATGTGAGCGTTGAAAGCTTCAGCGGCCTGCTTGTTGAGTTTGCAAGGAAGCACGGGTGCAATAAGCTAATACGCTCACTACGCGCTGTGTCTGATTTTGACTTTGAATTCCAGATGGCAATCATGAACAGGGAATTGGACGGCTCCATAGAAACTGTTTTTCTGATGACAGACAAGGAATTTTTTTATTTAAGCAGCGGCCTGGCCAAGGATGTTGCAAGGAAACAAGGAAAGCTGGAGAAGCTTGTCCCGCCGAATGTTGAAAAGAAGCTGAAAGCCAAATTTAATTTTCGAAATAAGTGAAATAAATCTGGGTTTTTAACATAAACCTGGAATTCCTGGGCTTTCTCATTATTTTTCAGCGGATTCCCCGGTTATTCTGTGGCTTTTGCCTGGAAAGGCATTTTAATTTTGCCGGACCTACCTTTCCAATGAAAAAATTTGTTGAAATTCTCAGGCACGGGATTAAGCATGGGATTAAATATCTTAAATATCCTAGGAGAAATTTTCGGGATGCTGCCCTGAATGTGCTTTTGCCGGATTATTCTTCTTTTTTCAGCATCGTAATCATCCTATCAGCAACATTCATGGCAATGCCCATGGGGCTATCACAGGCTGATGAGCGTGATTTGGCCATTGAAGCCACGCTGCCAGCTGAATTGGATTTGGGCAATTCAAGCTATCTATATTATGACCGGCTGTTCCGTATCACCAACCTTGGCAAAATGCCAGGCATTACTGATTCAATTGATGCAACTGTTGATTATAATGTCAGCACTGGCGAAACCATGCTGCATACCTCCCAGTTCACTCTTACCGGAATCAACAGCTATAAGGTCGCAGGCACTGGAAATTATAACTTTACGCAGCCGGGAAATTACACAATCTGCGGCAAAATTTCCAATGCCTCGGTTTTTGACCCAAACCCTGGCAATAATATAGCTTGCCAACTGACTGTTATCGCGGGCGCACACCTGCCTTCAAACATCTCCCTTAACCAAAGTGATGAATTGAATGAAAGCCCAATAAATATTACTTTTAACCAGTCCATCAACATCTCAATCAACGAAACCGGCAATGTTTCCCTGAATGAATCAGCCGGAAACACAACGCTTAATGCCAGCCTGAATGTAACTTGGACAACACCAAATTCTTCTGTCAAATGCAATATGACCCTGCAAATCAAAACACCCAAGGATCTTTTTGAGGACGAGAAAATCACATTCAGCCATGAAATATCAGGAAAAATTGAAAATTACTCAATTGTCTACTGGATTGAAGACCTTTTTGGGAATATCCTGAAGGAGCCCGTGGCAACTACCAATACAAACAGCAAGCAGTTCACACCAAAGCCACATGAAAATGATATGGTGATTGTGATCAAGGCAAAATTGGAGGTGGCTTGCCAGATTTTTGACAATAATTCGGCCATTGCCCAAAAAATTATCATCTTCAAGTCGGGAACTTACAATCCCCCTGTAAAAGGCGCAGGCTGCAGTTCAAAACCTGATTGCGACTGCGGTGGTGGGCAAGGCTCGGTTCTTGCCTGCCAGCCTGTGTTGAATGCAACGCGCCAGGCAAAGCCGGGAAAAATCAACAGCTTCTATACGCGGGCCAAAACCCCAGATGAGGAAATAAACCTATACTACAATGTGAACCCAAATCCGGATTCCAGGCTGTTGCTTTACAAGCTGGAACTCCTTGAGAATATAAGCATAGGCACGGCAGGCCAGAATGGAAACTCAAAAGGCAATTTAACAGCGCAATTGACATCAGGAGGAAATGTATTTGCATTAATGCTCCAGAAGGGGTCCAATCTTGATGACCTTTCCATGCTTTATTTTTGGAACCAGCCTGACACAACTGGCAATTCTGCCGGGGCAGAATCCGGCGAAGAAAGGCTCCTGCACAAAACAGAGTCCAATGCAAGATATGAGCCAGTCTCAGCGGCCAATGCCCAAGAAACTGCAGGCCAGAAGCTGGCTGCAGAATCAGAATTGCCTGCCAAGATGCCAACCGGAAGCGTTGTGTATGAATCCGGGCAATCAAAAGCAGGGAAAACCATACCCTACATTCTCGGCGGCACTGCTGCGCTGGCAGCCTCGACTCTTGTGTGGAAGAAGTTCAGGCCGGGCTAGCGTTGCAAAACTTGAAGTGGAAAAGCTTTTTAAGAGAGCCTAATTTCGGCATTTCATGGGTTTCTTCAGCAGGAAAAAGGAGGCTTCCGGGAAAAAGGCCAAGGAAGCAGGGCCAGCTGGCGTGAAGGCAAGCATGCCTGAAAGCGATAGGATAGAGGCTGGGCAGCTGCAGACCAGAATCATAGTGGAAATGATAGGCAAGCCAAAGGAGCACATGGAAGCCACTTTCAATGACCTGCTAAAAAAGTTCTCAGATGAAAAGGATATCTGCATAACAAAAAAGACAATATCAAAAACAAAAAAAGACGGGGAGCTTTTTTCCAGGTTTGCAGAGGTTGAATTCTGGGCAAAAGACCTATCGACCCTGTTCGGGATAGGCTTTGACTACATGCCATCAAGCGTGGAGATTATCAAGCCGGAACAGGTTGTCTTCCAGGTGCACAGGCTGAATGCCTACCTGAACGAACTGCAGGGAAAACTTCACCATGTTGACATGCTCGCCAAGACCGCCCAGACAGAAAAGGCCATTGTATCTGACAATTTTTTCAAGATGATGGCAAACTCAATAATGCTCAGCCTTGCCAATGGGCCACGGACCGCAATCGAAATAGCAAAATTCACCGGAATAAGCGCTGAAGTGCTCCAGAACAAACTGGCGTCATTGGCAGAAGACAAGAAAATCCGCAAAGAGGGAGACAAGTATGCCCTTGTCAGATGATGAGCTGAAAAATAAGGCCGAGGCCTTACTGTTCTCAATAGGAAAAAGCATTGACATAAATGACATGGCAAGGCTTCTGAGGTGCAAGGAAATCGGGCAATTGAGCGCGGTCCTGCAGGAAATCAAGGATGGCTATGCTTCAAGGCAGTCACCAATGATTGTTGTAAATGATGGAACGCAATGGAAGATTGTTGTGAGGGAAAGGTACACTCCTGTTGTAAAGAAAGTTGTTGCGGATGTGGAGCTCAGCAAGACCCTGATGGAAACCCTTGCCATGGTCGCATGGAAAAATCCAGTCAAGCAGTCTGAAATCATAAACATCAGGAGCAACAAGGGATATGACCACCTTAATGAGCTCGAGCGAATGGGGTTTATCACAAGGAAAAAGTACGGCAGGACAAAGCTGGTCAGCCTGACCGAGAAATTCTTCAATTATTTCGAGCTTTCAGGCCATGACGACATAAGGGAAGCCTTCAAGAAAATCAAGGAGCTTGAAGAGCAAAAAATACAGGAGTATGCCCATAAAAAAGCTGATGCTGACATGAAACGAGCCAAGGCCCAGGAAACTAAGCAAATCAATGAGAAAGCATTCCTGGACAAGATTGACAGGCAGCTGGAAACAGGGCCGGAATCAGAGCAAGCAACTGGACTTTCAGAGGAAAATCCCAAGCAGCCGCAGGCAGTGACTGAAGCTGACCTTGAGAAGGATGTGGAAAAGGCAGAGACAGAGGAGAATGCCAGGACAGGCGCTGATGAGGGTGATTTTGAAAAGCAGATAGAGCAATTCCAGGATGAAGAGGAAAAGGGCTTTGAAGAGGAGGACAGGGATGAGGATTATGATGAAAAGCTGGATATGGAAGGCATGCCTAACCTTGATGAAAATATAAAGAAACAGAAGCCCAAAAAAGATGATGAGGAAGAGGATTCTGGCTCAAAATAAGCAACATTTTACCATCCCAAAACCACAACCCTTTTAAAGCGAAATTTCTTTCATTTTACCGACGATGGAAAGTTCTCCGGAAAGCCCGCATAGGGACCAAAAAATTGTGCCAAAAATAATAGAAGAGGAGATGAAGCGCTCCTACATAGATTATGCAATGTCAGTCATTGTTGGCAGGGCACTGCCTGATGCAAGGGACGGACTAAAGCCTGTGCACAGAAGGATTCTTTTTGCAATGAATGAGCTCGGCATGCTGCATAACAGGCCGTTCAAGAAGTCAGCAAGGATAGTTGGCGAAGTCCTTGGCAAATACCATCCCCACGGCGACACTGCAGTTTATGATACGCTTGTAAGGATGGCGCAGGACTTTTCCATGCGCTATGCCCTGATTGACGGGCAAGGAAATTTTGGATGCTTCACAAAAGATACCCAAGTCCAGCTTGCAGATGGCAGAAAACTGTCATTTGGGGAACTTATAACGGAGGACACTTTAGGCAAATCCAATTATACATATACCCTTGATGAGTCTGGAAAAATAAAGATTGCCAAAATAATCAATCCTCGGCTTACCATCAAAGACTCCAAAATAATGAAAGTGGTGCTTGACAACGGGGAAAAAGTGAGGTGCACTCTTAATCACAGATTCATGCTTAAGACAGGAGAATATGTAGAAGCTCAAGATCTCAAGCAGGGGGATTCCTTGATGCCCTTTTATGCAAGAATTTCTGATAAAGAAGAATATTCCAAAGACTTGATAGGATACAACTTGATTATGCAACCCGCTACGCAGAAGTGGACTTTTGCCCATGTTATTGCAGATGCATACAACCTTGAAAAAGGAATTTATCAAAGATCAAGAGGGAAAGTTAGGCATCATATAGACCATAACAAGCTAAACAACAATCCTGAAAACATACAGAGGATGCACTGGGCCGAACATTTCAGGCTTCATGCAAGCCTTGCAAAGGAAAGACATGCCACAGATACGGAATATGTGAAAAAACTGGCGCTTGGAAGACAAGAATTCTGGAAAAAAGGAGAAAATAGAAAACTCTATTCAGAGAGGCTTTCTAAGAGAAACAAGAAAAACTGGCAGGATGACACTTATAGGAAAAAAATGTCAGAGACTCTTTCTAGGGTAAATAAAGAGCATTTCAGGAAAAATCCCCAATTGAAGCAGGTATTTAGCACAAGAGCCACCAAGACTCTGAAAAGACTCTGGCAGGACCCAGAATATCGGGAATTTATGCGGGAAAATATAATCAAAGGAAATAAAAACCATACAACCAACCAAACGGGAAAGAAGAAATTCCTGAGCATTTGCAAGGCAGTCCTTGAAAAAGAAGGAACATTGAACGAATATATCTATGAGGTTTACAGGTCTGTAATATATCCATATGGCCATGCACCAAACTGGGAAACCGGATTTGAAAAATATTACTCTGAAAAGGGAGTGCTGGACCTTGTCAATGAAGCATGTAAAAATCATCAAGTTGCATACACCGAAACTCTGGGCTATACAGAAGATGTTTATGATTTGACTGTTGATAAAACTCATAATTTTGCCTTGGCAGCAGGAGTGTTTGTCCATAATTCAGTTGATGGTGACAATCCTGCAGCCATGAGGTACACCGAGGCAAGGCTGTCCAGGGCCGCAGAAGAGCTGTTGCAGGACATAGACAAGGAAACTGTGGATTTCCAGCCTAATTTTGACGACAGCCTGACCGAGCCGACTGTGCTTCCATCAAAAATGCCCAATCTCCTGCTCAATGGAAGCTCAGGGATTGCAGTGGGCATGGCAACAAACGTCCCTCCCCACAACCTGAACGAAGTTGCTGATGCCACAATTGCATATATCGATAATCCAGACATCACAACAGAGCAGCTCATGAAGCATATCAGGGGCCCTGACTTTCCAACAGGCGGCATGATCTATTCATCCGGAATCCTGGAATCATATAATTATGGAAGGGGCAGGGTGATTATCAGGGCAAGAGCCCGGACTGAGGAAAATAAGGGAAAGCAAAGGCTCATCATCACTGAAATCCCATACATGGTCAACAAGGCGCAGCTTATAGAGCAGATAGCAGACCTGGTCAGGGACAAGGCAATTACAGGCATCGGAGACATAAGGGATGAATCAGACAGGGAAGGCATGAGGATTGTTGTTGAAATCAAGAAAGACTCTGACTCAGATGTTGTGCTCAACCAGCTTTACAAGCACACAAGGATGCAGACAACATTCGGGATTAACATGCTGGCTCTTGTTGACAACGAGCCAAGGACCCTCAGCCTCAAGTCAGTAATCGGCCACCATGTCCAGCACAGGGAAAATGTCATAAGGCGCAGAACGCAGTTTGAGCTGGGAAAGGCAGAGAAAAAAGCGCATATCCTGGAAGGCCTGATAATTGCGCTGAAAAACATTGATGCCATTGTCAAGCTCATCAGGGGGTCAAAATCAGTTGACACTGCAAGGCAAGGCCTTGTCGCGAGTTTCAGGCTCTCAACTGAGCAATCAAACGCAATTCTCGACATGAGGCTTTCAAAGCTCACGTCCCTTGAGCAGGACAAGATCAGAAATGAGCATGCTGAAACAATCAAGCTGATAGCAGAGCTTAAGTCAATTTTGGCAAGCCAGCTGAAAATACTGGGCATGATCAAGTCAGAGCTGCAGGAGCTAAAGGCAAAATACGGGGATGCCAGGAAAACAGAGATTGTGCTTGGCGGGGAGAGCATAGACATAGACATTGAGGATTTGATTGAAGAAGGCACAATGGCCGTAACCATAACCCATTCAGGCTACATAAAGAGGCTGCCCATAGACACCTACAAGCAGCAGAAAAGGGGAGGGAAGGGCGTCATTGGCGCAGGAAAGAAGGAAGAGGACTTTGTCGAGCACCTTTTCATTGCGCATACTCATTCATACATCCTGTTTTTCACAGACCAGGGCCAGGTGCACTGGCTAAAGGTTTACCAGCTTCCAGAAGCAAGCAGGCAAGCTACAGGAAAGGCAATTGTAAACCTGCTTGAGCTGGATTCCAAGGAAAAAATCACTGCTTTTGTGCCTGTGGCAAAGTTCGATGATGACCATTTCCTGGTTCTGGCAACAAAAAAAGGCATAATCAAGAAAACCAGCATGACCGCATATTCCAATCCCCGAAAGGGAGGGATACGCGCAATCAATCTCGATGAGGGCGACACGCTTGTAAGCGCAAAGCTGACTGATGGAAATTCAAATCTCATACTAGCTTCCAGGTTCGGCAACGCAGTGCATTTCAGCGAGAGGGATGTCAGGCCAATGGGAAGGACAAGCATGGGTGTCATTGGCATGCGGCTGAAAAAAGAGGACGAGGTTGTGGACATGGTCATCGCAAGGCCGGAAACAACCCTTTTGACAATCACAGAGAATGGATACGGCAAGAGGACGGCAATTGACGAGTATAGCATCATCAGGCGCGGCGGCCAGGGAGTGATCAATATCCAATGCAATGAGCGGAACGGAAATGTCATTGCTGTCAAGGCTGTTGCGGACAGGGACGACCTCATGCTCATAAGCAAGAATGGAATCATAATACGGACACTTGCAGGCGACATCTCGGTCATTGGCAGGAATACGCAAGGCGTGAGGCTCATGAAGCTGGAAGACAATGACAAGGTCGTTGCAGCAGCGAGCATCATCAATGAGGACAATGGAAACGGCCTGGGCACAGTGGCGCCAGCTCCGCAATAGCGCTCAGGGCAATTTCTCGACAAAGCCTTATAAATTGGCATGGCCTTATGGATTCTATGGAAGCATTTGCAGTAACAAACAATGGAACGGAAAATTGCTGCGCAGCTGAAATCAAGGAGCTTCTGGGCGCAGATTCCGAGACTGCAAACGGGATTGTTCTATTCAATGCGGCAAAGTACCAGGACATATGCAGGCTGGCTTATGCAGGGCAAAGCATCTGGAGAACTGGCGAACTTCTCGGAAAGTTCAAGTTCAGGGAAAATTTTTTTGATTCCCTGGCCGGGCATATAGCGAAGTCCGGAATAAGGGACTGGATAAAGCCAGAAACCAGCTTCAGGGCGGAGTGCATCAGGCGCGGCAACCATGATTTTAGCAGCGTTGATGTGGAAAAGGCAGCTGGTGAGGCGGCACTTGAGTCGCCTGGCGAAAAATTAAAGGTTGACCTGAAAAACCCGGATGTCAGGCTTCTCATTTACATATCCGGCAATGAATGTTATTTTGGAATAGACTTTGCGGGGATTGACCTTTCAAGCCGGGACTACAAAATTTTTGCGCACAGGGACAGCCTGAACGGCACAGTTGCCTATGCAATGGTGAGGCTTGCCGGCTGGGACAAGAAAGGGGGGTTGCTTGACCCATTCTGCGGCGGAGGGACAATCCCCATAGAAGCCGCATTTTACAGGACAGGCGTTGCAATTAACCATTTTCGCAAGGACAAGCTGGCGTTTGCCAGGATGGAGCTGGGCTTTGACCAGAAAAAATTCTTCGAGGAGATTGACGGAAAATCCAAGTTTCCGGCCAAGGTCAATGTGTTTGGGTCGGATGCCCTCCTTGCCGCTGTCAATGCGTCCAACAAGAATGCGAAGATAGCAGGAATCCACAAGGGGCTGGTCCTGAACAGGATTGACATAGAATGGCTTGACACAAAATTCAAGGAAAGCTCAATTGACTTCATTGTGACTGACCTGCCTGAAAAAACCAGGATGTCAAATGCCAAATACCTGGACAAGATTTACTCTGAATTCTGGTTCCAGCTGGATTTTGTGATGAAGAAAGACGGTGCTGTGGTTGTTGTGGCATGCAACACGTTTGACGACATGAAAAAGGACGCAGGGAAATTCAAGTTTGTGCTGGATAAGCAATTTGACATATGGCAAGGCAAGGAAAGGTTGTTGGTGGGCAGGTTTGTGAGATAAAAAACTGAAAACTTAACCATGTATAACAGAAAGATTTATAAACAACTGTTAATATTATTTAACATATGTTAAAAATATTTAATGATTTGAAGCCTTTTTTTGAGGATGTGTACAAAGAGGTCTCTGTAAGGCAATATGCCAAGGCAATAAAAATAAGCCCGCCAACAGCTTCTAAGATGCTTAAAGATTATGAAAAAGAAAATTTGCTTATATTGGATGAAAAAGGAATTTATATATACTTTAGGGCAAACAGAGAAAATTACATATTTAGAAATTTAGCAAAATTATATTGGTACTCTGTTATTTATCCTCTGACCAAAAGCCTTCATGAAAAAATATTATATAGGTGCATAATCCTTTTTGGCTCTCTGGCGAAGGCGGAAAATACATCGGGGTCGGATGTTGATTTGTATCTGGATATCGATGAAAGGGAAGTTGATGTTTCAGAAATGAAGGGGGTTTTGAAGAGGGAAATCCAGCTCCATTTCAAAAAGTCCATGAAAAACAATTATCTCAAGGAAAATATCGAAGAGGGCATAATAATAAGATGAAGCACAATATTGATTGGCAGGGCTGTAAGGCTAAATTGCTGGCCAAACCAATTAAGCCCGATCTTGGAAAGATCAAATCCATTTTGGAGTCTGCCAAGGACAGGGAAACAACTGCAAAAATGCTCCCTATAAATGAAACTTCAAAAGAAACAGTTGTTTCCCTTATGTATGATGTCCTGAGGGAATTGCTTGAGGCATTGGCAATAAAGCATGGCTACAAAATATACAATCATGAGTGCTACACATCATTTCTTATGGCCATAATCAAGGATGAAGTTTTTGCTAGGGAATTCGACTCCCTTAGAATGCTGAGAAACAGCATAAACTATTATGGCAAGAGAATAAGCATTGATGATGCAAAGTCGTCGATTTCTTCAACTGAGGATTTATTAAAAAAAACAAAGGCTTTGTTGAAATCAAAATGAGGAAAAACCATGTTTGGCAAGGCAAAGAGAAGCTGATTGTCAGCAGGTTTGTGAGATAGCAAACTTTTTAATGATAAAAATTATATTCATCAACATGGCAAAAAATGCTTTTCATGAAGGGGCGTTCTTCTCCGCAATAAGGGAGGATTTTCCACTTTGGGCAGGTTTGATAAGGTTATAAATGCAGACGTGCTTGATGCTTGGGTTTATCCCTCTCCAAAAATACTTGATAAAGTTAATAATTATCTCCTTCATTTGATTAGAACATCACCGCCCATCTATAGCGAAGGGCTGAAGAAAATCAGGCGTTTGCTGAGTATCTGAAATTCTCATTTATTTTCCCTACACCTTTTTAAAGGGCTATTCCTTCTATTTTCACGTAGGGCAGCGCTTGGCTGACGGTGTTGCAGCAATGCAATGCTGAGGAAAGTCCGCCCACACTCGAAAAGGCCACTTTCACAAGAAAGGTCCTTAAACGGACGGCAACCACTCAGAAACGATACATCCGTGGGATAAGATGATGCCGCGAAGGCTTCCGCGAGGGAGCTGAGCTAACCGGCAGATGTTTTTCACGGGAATGGTTAAACGGTGAGCCCTGGCTTGTGCAAGTCCTTAGGACGCTTAGTTGAATGCCAAGACTTGCCATCGAAGCAGCAAGGCAGCAGAAATGATGTCAACACCTGCTTTTTGGGCAAGACAAAAGGCGGCTTACAGCTGCCCTACAAATCTTTTAATAAAGGTTTGACATGTCAGAAATCGACTTCGCACGCTCCGAGCTTTAGCTCGGTGAAAGAATATCGATTTCTGAGCATGATGGAAATCTTCGATTTCCAGCATCCTCATGATGATCAAGAACTGCTCACTTTTTAGGCAGTATCCAACCCCGCTGCCTGCTTTAGCAGGCAGTTCTTGACAGAAAACAAGGGAGATTTCGCTTTGCTCAGTCTTGCGACGCAATGCGCTTCTAATCACCCTATTGCTATTCTTTATTCAATTATAAACAGCTTTGATAATCATCTCTGCCTGCATATTATCACAAACATTTTTAAACCAATATGCATTCTGGATTTGCATGTCAAAAGACAACAAGATTCAGATGCCATCCGGCATGGGCGGGCTGGTGCGGTATTTTGACGAATACAAAAGCAAGCTTGAAATCAGCCCAGGCACGGTTATTATCCTTACCATCCTTGTCGCAATCTTGATGATCCTTCTAAATGCATACGGCAATGCTATTTTTGGATTATAGGTGGTAACTTGTTTCCGAATATCAACAAACGGCAGATGGAACAAGCCATGAAGCGCATGGGCGTTTCGCAGCACGACCTTGAGGCAGAGGAAGTCATTATCCGGCTAAAAGACAAGGAAATTGTGATCTCCCCCGCCAGTGTCGCTAAGATAAACATGATGGGTCAGGCGTCATACCAGGTTTCAGGGCCTGAAACAACAAGGGCACTTTCATCCGAGCTGGAAATAAACGAGGATGACATACAGACCGTGATGGAGCAGGCTGAAGTGGACAAAGAAACGGCATCCGCTGCAATTAAGAAGCATAATGGAGACCTGGCCCAGACAATCATGGAGCTAAAAAAGTAGCCCAATACAACCAGTTTTTTTCCAATTCTAAAATCAAATTTTCGGCTTAGTAGAAAAGTTTACGTTTTGCCATCAATTTTGCGAGCATCTGGAAATAAGGCAGACAGCAGTTTTCGAAGTTCCAGGGAGAAAACTGCTCTCATGAATAAGTATCTCATGCGAGCCGATGGCAAAACCTGAGCCTTCAGGCGAAGTTTTCTACTAAGCTAAATTTCCCCAATCTTTTTATACTTAAAACCCTATAATTGCCCCTATGGGGGCATACGGGGAACACGCTGAAAATGCGAAGAAATTCATAGACAGGGCAGACCATCTATTGACCGAAACATACCCGGTGGTAAAGGACCCGCGAATGCTTCTTGCAGTTCTTCAGAATGTGTACAATGCCTACAAAAGCATGATGCTTTTCTACCTGTACCGGGACTTTGAGCAGGGCAAAATACCAAGCTTTGACACAGATGAGGACAACATGATCAGGATTTTCAAGGCAAGGTGCGAAAGGCGGTACAGGATAAGCGAGGAATATGTGAGGATTTTGGAGGAAACAAGGAATGCACTCAAGCAGCACAAGTCAAGCCCAATGGAATTTTCAAGGCAGGACATTTTTGTGATTGCAGACAATGACTATAACATGCAAAAAATTTCAACCCAAATTCTCAGGGATTACATTGGCAAGGCAAAGCTATTTATAGAAGAAAACCGTACTTCAAATGTTAAGCATGAACGAGTTTTTGGATGACTCCAAAGAGGAGCTTAAGAGGGTTGACCATCTTATCTACGTCAGCCTGAAATACACCCGGACAGTAGATGTTTTTAAGAGCATTCTTGAGCGCCTAATCGCATGCTTTGACACATCTATTGCAGGCCTTCTGCATATTGCACAGGACAAAAAGAAAATCCCTTCCATGCCTGTTTCACCGACACTGCGGGTTGAAATCGTCAAAAAGCTTTACAGCAACGATGAGCAGATATTGCAGTACATGGATTTTTACATATTCCTTAGGCGGCTAAACAATGCGGAATATACAAAGAAGAATGAATACCGAAGGCATGTCACAATGACCGCTGTTTTTCCATCCGGCGAAATTGTGGATGTCACCATGGATACAATCCACGGATATTATGACAAGGCGTCTCAATTCCTCCTCTACCTCAAGGAAAACATTCTTTGAGCCTTAAGCCATTTCTGTAGTTTTATTACTGTTTCATTCAAGCTTCTTCGGCCCGGAGCCACAAAATTAAAAAAGGCGAGATGCTCATGATGATGCATGAAAGGAAAAAAGGGGTTAAAAAGCAGAGGAAAGGCTGGCGGAAGCACGAGGCTGGCCGGCCGGCGCACGCCAAAGGCCAAAGCAATGTCGGGCCCCAGCGTCCCTGCGAATGAAATTTCTGAACGTGCACTGTCGAAAATCAATGTCCTCAGGGCATCCCGCAAAGTTGACTTCGCCAGGACTCCTAATAATATTGTCTATTGGTCAACCCTGCTATTGTTGCTGATTTGCAACCTTGTTGTGTCAGTGGTCCTCATACCATTCATTATAGTGCTTTCAGGGTTCAAGTTCTATTTACTCATAATCTTTTTTGCGCTGATTTTTGGCTTTCTTTTTAATTTGCTAATAATGGACATTGAGCACATAGAACCGGGGCATCATATATTTGCCATTATTTTCATACCGCTGCTGGCAGTCATGAACATATTCATCATGGTCAGCGTCTCGAACAAGATTGCGCAAATACTGTCCATGCTGAAATACCAGGACCCATTCATGCCGTCTTTTGTCTATTCCTTTGTTTTTTTGCTGCCTTACACAATTTCCTTGGCGAAGAAAGAGTCAAAGAAAGACCATTCACTTCATGTGTGACCTTTACACCTTTTTGGAATTCTTCAGGGGAATGAATCTCCTAAGCTTTGCCCTTTTTGTTCTTTTTATAGATTTTACATAACTTATCCTTATATCCTTAAGCGTGCTGCATTTATTCAGGAAATTCCAGATCTTTTTTGTGTGCTCAGGGGTCCAGTCCCTGGATTTGACTATCTTGACATCAAGCCTTGTCAGGGATTTCTGGGCAATCTGGTACTCAAGCACCCCTCCCAGCCTGGGCAGGATGTAAATAAATGTTGAAGAGAATTTGTTTCCAGACGGCAGGACAAAATAATCTGAAGCCCTGCCTTTCAGATTCTCAATCAATGGAAAGGATATCCCGCATGGGCATTTTCTCCCTGACATTGCTGCAATATCCCCTAGATTGTATCTTATCAACGGCATTGCATAATTGTTCAGGTCAGTACAAATGACCTCCCCTTCCTCGCCAGGACTGGCTTCCTTGCCATTTTTTATTATCTGGATGACCAGTGAATCTGAATTAACATGCAGTCCATCATGCATCCTGCATTCCCATGCAGCCTGCCCATATTCCTCGCATGCATATGTGTTGGTAACCTTGGCGCCGAAAACCTTTTCTATCCTTTTGCGGACATCATCATCCAGGAACTCAGCGCTTATCAAAATTGTCCTGGGTTTCTTGACATCCAAATTATTGTCCAATATATATTCAGCCAGAAGATTGACCCTGCTTGGATATCCCCTGATGCCGTCTGCATCATATTCCCTGAAAATCTTGTATTGCTCAG
Source organism: Candidatus Woesearchaeota archaeon (assembly GCA_018303405.1). NCBI lineage: Archaea > Nanobdellati > Candidatus Woesearchaeota > Candidatus Woesearchaeota archaeon. The sequence continues at coordinate 313,690 of JAGVYD010000009.1, forward strand.
CAATGCTAATTTCCCATGGCACATGCTTTTGCCTGAAAAGGCCAAGCAGGCCTATTAATTCCTCAGGATAGGAATAGAAAGAAAACAACAGTGATTTGTCAAATGCCGAAAAGCCATGCAGGAACAAAATCCTCCTCCCTTCTGCCAGCCTGCGCCTCAGCCCTTTCTTGGACATATAGATTTTCAGCGGGGTTCCGGTTGAGCCTCCGGTTGTTGTGAGGGTCAGGTCTTTTTGGCCAAAGCACGTAGACAAAAATTCCCTGTTATCTGCATTCTGAAATGTCCTTTTCTCAGTAATGGGTATCTTTGCCAGATCATCCACAGACTTTATGTCTTCAGGTGTTATATCATGCCCATCAAAAAGTTTTTTGTAGTAAGGAACTGTCTCATACGAATGCCTTATTATTTTTCTCAGCCTGTCATCCTGAAACTGCTTAAGCTCTTCACTGGTCATCCGCAGGTTTTTCTTTATTTTTAAATATTCAATGTAGTCATTGAGGCTTGTTATGTTCCCCAGCCTATTAAGTATCCTTCCAATAATATTGCCCGGGTTTCGGTATTTTTTGCAGTCATTGCACATACAGTGCGTTAACAAACGCGCGCTTTTAAATTTAAGTTAATCTGAATCCTGAATGCAGCTATGGCTACTCTTTCTTCTTCAGCTCAAGTGAGGCAGAATTAATGCAATATCTAAGGCCTGTTGGCATTGGCCCATCATCAAAAACATGGCCCAAATGGCCGCCACATCTCCTGCAAAGAACCTCGGTTGCAGGAATCAGTGAGCTGTCATCCGGTTTTTCCACGATATTTCCAGCATTCTTTGGGGCATAAAAGCTCGGCCAGCCGCAATGCGCGTCAAACTTTGTCCCTGATTCAAACAACGGGGTACCGCAGCCTGCACAGATATAAGTGCCATTGTCCTTTGTATTCCAGAACTTTCCTGTGAATGCCAGTTCCGTGTCTTTCTGCCGCAAGACCCTGTATTGCTCAGGGGTAAGCTTTTCCTTCCACTCTTCCTCTGTTTTGGGCATTTTATCTTTTTTTTCTGTGCTCATTTTCATCATCCTCTCATATAATCCTGAAAAAATGCTCATATATATACTATTCCCAGATTTCACAATAGATTCCGCCATAACTCATCTTCAGATTAAATTATTTATACTAGATGCTCATTTATGCCACCTGATGTGGATAACCAAATTAAAGCTAAGGCATGATGATTGCCCCATTGTCAGCAGATGCCAAAAATTCAGCCTGATTGTTCTTTCTTATCCCAGCACATGGTATGGGGAAAATGGCAGGAAATTTGCAACAACTACCTGCTTCTTCCAGAGCCAGGACGAAGCCCGGAAGAAAAAATTCATGGACGACCTCAAGGCTGACAGGAGAATTTCCAGCATTGAAACGTCAGGGGATATTTTCACCTATGAAATCAGGCTTGCCCCTGACGGCGAGCATGTCATGCTATACCATACAAAGCAGATATTCTTTGTTAAGCCAGTGGTAAATCATTATGACGGCCACGAATACTGGGAAGTTGCATCCTGGAAGAAAGAGACTCTCCAGAAATTCATAGAAGACCTGAAAAAGCATATGAACGTGTGCATCATAATGCGAATGGAAAATTCCCCGCTCACTGATATTTATTTCCCAAATGTCATGCCAAAGCTGTCATCAAAACAAAAAAAAGCATTGGAGCTGGCATACCATAATGGATATTATTCATACCCGCGCAAAGTTTCGCTGTCCAAGCTAGCTAAACTGGCAAATATAGGCATATCAACTTTCCAGGAGCATCTTAGGCGCGCAGAGCATAAACTTTTGCCAATAATCATCGAATATCAGATGAAAAATCAAACCGAATAGTTTCGGCTTTTTCTATTAATACAGATACAAACCCGAATATTTCCGGGTAAAAGTCTTTATTTTAGGAGATTATACTACTTTTTAGTAAATAAAAAATCGATAAAAATCAACAGGTAGCAAATATGAAACTTAAAATTGATGGTAGATATCCGGCACTTGATTCAGATCAACTTTCCCTGCAAGGCGCATTGGTTTCCTTATTCAACTGCAGGCAAGGGTTGTACCGCGAGGGCTTTTCATCCATGCAACCTGGATTTGAAATTTTTATGGGGGTTACTAGGGAAAAAATTTATGGCACTTTTAAGCTGAAAAATGGCGCAGAGCTTGATAAAAGATCGATACACATCACCGAAGCCAATAATATTGATTCCATAATCCTCAACTTGATTGAAAACGAGGCAATTTTCACGCCAGGTGAATATGCAGGTGACAAAGTTATGCATACTGACATGATTAATGCAAGCCAAGAAAACCGCGATTCTCCTTATTATTTCGTGCGCCTAACAATTGTTGACACCACCAGAAAAAAGGCGCGAGGGATAAACAAATTGTTTTCTAGTCGAGGTAAATCATTTGCTGTTACATATGATTTAACAGTTAATAGCACCACCGTTGGCAATTCTGAAAAAAAGGCAGTAGATGATTATGCCAGAGTTGTGCAATCATCACTGGCAGAACCTTATGACAATATAAAAAAACAAATAGAGAGGCTTTTGCCTTAATTTCCAGTTACTTAATTCTCAGGTTTTCAATAATAGAAGGTTATAGGGCGACCAGCGAGAATCGAACTCGCGCCTAAAGCTCCACAGGCTCTCATGCTACCATTACACCATGGTCGCCATGACGAAAAAGATAAAGTATATCGGATATAAATGTTTGCACAATATACAGTGGGCATATACAATAAAAACCTTTATAAAGCCCCCATTTCTCCCAGAAAGCATTAGCCCGAGTTCGTAATCGAGCGTTTAATAGGGCTGGATGGATATTCTACTATATTCTCCAGCAGGGCATTATGCATCCAGGCAATACTGATTTAAAATGGAACAAAAACAACCAACTCCAGCACCCAAGGCTGAAGTGCCAAAAGATTTCAGGCACCTAGTCAGGATCACGAATACAGACCTTTTGGGCGAAAAGCCAATTGGCCATGCCCTGCACAAAATCAAGGGCATAGGGTTCATGTATGCCAATGCTGTCTGCACAGTTGCGCGCATAGACGCAAGGAAACAGACAGGCCTTCTGACAGACGCTGAAATTGCAAAACTGGAAGAAGTCATTTCCAATCCGCTCAAATACAGCATTCCGGTATGGATGCTGAACAGGAGAAAGGATTACGAGGACGGAACAGACAAGCACCTTCTTACAGCTGATTTTGATTATTCCAGGGACAATGACATAAAGCGCCTTAAGAAAATAAGGGCTTACAGGGGCATAAGGCACATGCTTGGCCAGCCTACCCGTGGCCAGAAGACCAAGTCCAACTTCAGGAAGAACAAGGGCAAGGTTATGGGAGTCAAGCGCGCCAAGGTTGCGCCCGGAGCAGCGCCTGACAAGGGCGATAAAGGCAAGAAATAACTGATGCTATATGGGAGATCCAAAAAGAACCAGGAAAAAGTACACCATGCCAAGTCACCCGTGGCAAAGGGCAAGGATGGAAGAGGAAACCAAGGTCAGAAATACTTATGGTGTCAAGACAAAGCGCGAAATCTGGAAGATGAATTCAATGCGCAAGAATTTTGCCGAAAGGGCCAAATTCCTTATTGCCAGCAGGACAGCGCAGTCAGAAATTGAGAGGAACCAGATTGTGCAGAAGCTGCTCAGGCTTGGCTTGATTGACCAAAACTCCAAATTCGAGGATATTCTCGGCCTCGGCATTGAGTCTATCATGGAAAGAAGGCTCCAGACACTTGTTTGGAAAAAAGGCTTGGCCAAATCCCCTCAGCAGGCCCGGCAGTTTATTGTCCATGGCCATGTTGTAGTGGCAGGCAAGAAAATTTCAAGCCCTTCCTACCTGGTTAACAAGGCAGAAGAGGCGCAAATCATCTTTATGCCAACGTCAACCCTGGTTGACCCTGAGCATCCTGAAAGAGTCCAGTCAAAAGCGCAAATTGCAGCAATGAATGCGCCTCCTGAATCAGCACCGGCAAAAAAAAGTGGGCAGGACCAGGGCCGGAGAGATTCCAGGCACGGCGGCGCCAGAGGGAGAGGCGGTAACAATCGCTACAGGAAAACAGGCCATAACACATCAAGACAATCACAGCCAAGGCACGGGAGCGGAGCCCATGAGGCGAGCAAGGGCAAGGAAGGAGAAGATAAGAAATGAGAAGGGAAAAGGAACAAAGCTATGATGCAGGGCACAACATCCGATGGGGGATTGCACACATATACTCATCTTACAACAATACAATCATACACATCACTGATATTTCAGGCTCTGAAAGCATTGCAAGGACATCCGGCGGCCAGGTTGTCAAATCCGACCGAATGGAAAGCAGCCCAACAACTGCAATGATTGCTGCAAAAAAGGCAGCTGAAATTGCAATGGAGAAGGGCATCACAGGAATCCATGTCAAGATAAAGGCTCCAGGCGGCCATAACGGGCCGTCCAATCCAGGGCCAGGTGCCCAGGCCGCGGTCAGGGCATTATCCCGGGTTGGCCTGAGAATTGGAATTATTGAGGATGTTACTCCCATGCCACATGATGGCTGCAGGAAAAAGGGAGGAAAAAGAGGAAGGCGAGTATAAATGCAAATAACAATGCTAAGCAAGGACAAGGAAAAAACCCAGCTGTCTTTTTTTGTTAAGGACACAACACCTTCAATGATGAATCTCCTGAGAAGGACCATCATGAACAGTGTACCAACAATGGCCATTGAGGAAGTTGAATTCCGGAAGAACAGCTCTGCACTTTATGATGAGGTGATTGCACACAGGCTTGGCCTGGTCGCGCTTACAACAGACCTGAAATCCTATGAGCTTCCTGAATCCAAGGACGGAGAGATTGAATATAATGCCAAGAACTCTGTAAAAATGGTCCTAAAGGCAAAAGGCCCAGGCACAGTTTATGCCTCAGACCTCAAGTCAAAAGACCCGGCTGTGAAGCCGGTGTTCCCGAAGACAATAATAGCAGTTTTGCTGAACGACCAGGAACTTGAGCTGGAAGCAACAGCAGTCTTGGGCACGGGCAGTCAACATGCAAAGTGGAGCCCGGGCCTGGTTTATTACAACCATAATGCGATTATCACAGTCAATAATAACAGCAGCAAGCTCGAGGAATGCAAGAGCAAATTGCCGCCGCAAATTTTTGGAAAGGACGGCAAAGTTGACAAGGAGCTCATTACCAGATTCAACCTGGTGGACGCAGTTGATGGCATTTGCGAAGATGTCATCAAAGTTGAATTGGAGCCCAATAATTTTGTCCTCAACATAGAAAGCTGGGGGCAACTTGCTGTCAAAGACATGGTCAAATCAGCTTTTGACATCATCACTGAACAGACAGAGGATTTGTCAAAGGCAATCAAGCAAGGCTAATCATGCACGCCTTCACTGTACGATCCACGCTTGGCATGGAGTTCAAGGGATTGAACAATGCGAAATCCCTTCAAGACTAATGTCGTCTTCAAAGGGCGAAACCTTTGCGGGGGTGCCGGAGTGGCCAAACGGGTACGGTTGAGGGCCGTATAGCTTAGTGCTTGCGCGGGTTCGAACCCCGTCCCCCGCAGTTTTTTAACAAAAAACTGGGAAAAATTTGGGAGCATAAATTTCCCAAACGCGATTTACAGAACTTGATAACGTCGCTAACGGGGATCGCATACATACAGAACAAAAAAAGGGGAAACTGGCAAATTACACGCTCAATGCAGCCTGTATTTATCATTAAACCAGACGTGAAAAGGGTTTGCGCAGTCAATGTAATCAAGGTCGCGGCCGCAGCAGCGATTATCGTAGCAGCAGTGACCTACTCAAAGTACCTATTCGACATAAGCATTTTTGTCGAAGCTTTTGAGCTATCAACGGAAAGCCTTCCGGACACAAAAACAATAGTCGCCAATTTTGTCATGGGGATTTTGCTGGCGTCTTTGCTGACTTTCGTTGTCAGCTACTTGTCTGTGAGCAAAAGACAATATATCTTTTACCCGGACAGGCTGGAAGCAGACAAGAACTTCATGATATTCAATGTGGGCAGGGTTGTTGTCCCGCTGATGAATATCGTAAGCGTAAGGTCAGATAGCCAGGGCGAGCAGAAACTGTTTGGCATGGGTCAAATTGAGTTTGAGCTTTCAGGTTTGCCAGAAAAGCAGGCAAAGCTTGACAACATAAGGAAGCCGGAATCATACCTTCCATATATCCAAAGGCTCATTGACAATGTAAAGGCGCAAAATGCCTCACAATATGCATTTCAAACCCAGCTCAGTTCAACATTGAACAGAACAATTTAAGTGATAATCATGGAAAAATCAAACATGCAACTGAATGCACTGATACACGAGCTCAAGAAAGTGTCAACGCTTGAGAACGTGGGGCTCTGGAAAGCCCTGGCAGCTGACCTAGAAAGGCCCTCAAGGCAAAGAAGGGCAGTAAATCTGTCCAGAATCAGCAGGGTTGCAAATGAAAATGAGATTGTCATTGTGCCGGGAAAAGTGCTTGCAAGCGGCGAGCTCACCCAAAAGGTAACCATTGCGGCTTTCAAATTTTCCAAGCAGGCGATGGACAAGATCACAAAGAAAGGAAAGGCCATAACCATAATGGACCTGCTCAGGGAGAATCCCCGAGGCAAAAATGCCAGGATAATCGGATGATAATTCAGGATGATAACTATGATAATTGACGCAACAGACCATGTTTTGGGAAGGGTGGCAAGCTTTGTTGCCAAGAAAACCCTTTTAGGAGAAACCGTGGAGATAGTTAATTGTGACCAGGCTGTTATAACAGGCACGAAAGTCAACATAATGCACAGGTACAAGGCCAAGACTTCAAGAGGCGACCCCTTCCATGGACCATATATAGGGAGGCAATCCCATATGATGTTCAGGAGAACAATAAGGGGCATGCTTCCAAGAAGGCAGGAAAAGGGGCTGAGCGCCTACAGGAGAATAAAATGTCATATTGGCGTGCCAGAGCACCTGAAGGACAGGAAGTTCGAGCAAGTCAAGGGCGCTGATATTTCAAAGATGTCCAACCTAAAATACATGAAACTGGGAGAAGTCTGCAAGCTCCTTGGAGGGCGAATATGAAAGTCGTTATCACATCCGGCAAAAGAAAAAGGGCAATAGCCAGGGCATCATTGAAGCCCGGAAAAGGCAGAATCAGGATTAACAAGATTCTGCTCGAGGCCATACCTTCCTCGTTTGTAAGGAACAGGCTGCTTGAGCCATTGATGCTCTCGGGCGATTTATCCTCGCAGGTAGACATAGATGTTTCAGTTGCAGGCGGCGGCTCAACAAGCCAGGCCGAGGCAGCAAGGCTCGTAATTGCAAAAAGCCTTGTCCAGTTTTCAAAGGACAAGCAGCTTGAGCAGAAATATCTTGCTTATGACAGGCATTTGCTGGTTGCGGATGTCAGAAGAAAGGAAACAAGAAAGCCAAATGACTCAAAGGCCAGAGCAAAGAGACAGAAATCATACAGGTAAAATTGAAGGTGATACACCATGATAATTCCAGTAAGATGTTTCAGTTGCGGAAAGCCAATTGGCCACCTGTGGGAAGAATACACTGAGAAAGTCAAGTCAGGAGCGGATACAAAAGCTGTCCTTGATTCCCTGGGCATGGATAGGTACTGCTGCAGATCGACCTTCCTGGGGCATGTAGACCTGATAAAGGAAGCAGCTGCGTTTAAGAAGTTTTGATTTTATTTATTATTTCTCTCTAAAAAAGGTGATTCTGGCATTATCCAATTTAAGGTGCTGAAATATGGGACAAAATGTAAATGGAATCACAGTGGAAAGGAGAACACCTGATTATTTTGTAATTCATCAATCATCATCCGGCTATCATCTAGAGCTACTCCCCTTAAGAGTCCCGCCCTTTGTTAGTGTTTGTTTCAGATCCCCGGATGGCAAAGTGGTCACAGACAGGGATTTGAATATGTATCGACACCCGGATTTAATAAATTTTAAGCCCGATCCTTCATTACAATATATTGAAATCGGGGCAGGCTTGGGCGAATTAACAACAGCTATTGCAGCATCAAATCCGGAAAAATTGCCGATAATTATCGATCCAGCTGACTACATTACAATGGGAATAATTCTCGAAGGCACATTGACAAAGGATTTGACACCGTTAATGCGGCATCGCCTAAAAAAGGTCCTTGATAGGCAAAATCTTGTCATTTCAAACAAGGTACAGCTAATAAATATGACACTTGAAGAGGCAATGGTCCGGCATCCAGAAATACGTGGCACCGGGGATGTAGTAATTGACTATCACGGCCCCGTGAATCATGAGAATACCCCTCTTAGCTATATTGAAATACTTAACCTGGAAAGGCAATTGCGAACACCCCTGGGAAAGCACATCTTCTGGGGCACTGCAATTGAAGGTGCTTAATATACTGTTAAAATGATGAACCTCCTAACACTTTCCGAACAAGAAGAATTTGAGAGCAATGTACATCAGATACAGAAGAGAGCCTCTCAAATATGGGCGTTACGGGAAAATGGTCCCTTGGGTCCGCATTTTACAAATCATTTGGAATTGGCCAATTATGGCTCTGGCAAGGCAGTAGTAAAAACAAGCAAAAAGCTCTCTGAAATTTTATTCAAATTGGAAACCATAAACTTAATCTTCCATGGTTTGCCTGCTGAATTTATGGACAATGAATCAAGACTGAAATATGAAAAGCATATTTTGGAATATCTCAATGAACAAGGATTGAATGTGCCTGAATTAGTGTATTCCGACGCAAAAGGGGCTGTCACCACGCTCTATTTGGCACATACACCTATTGTTGAAAATCTTAGGGGGCAGGACCAGGAACAAACAATAGCAAGACTTACAGAAGGCTTAATGGGCATCCATGATTTTGGCATGCACGGCGGGGCATCTGTTTATAATGCATTCATCCACAATGGCAAGAGATACTGGAGCGATTTTGAAAGATTCCAAAAGACAGGTGCAGTTTCGCTTCTTCTGCATGATTTGCACCACTTTATACAATCTGTTTCGAAGCATTCTCATATACCATTAAGGAAGGCCGAGGAAATTGTGCTAGATGCATACAAGAAACTACCGGTGCGGCGTGCTTATATGCCAATCGGCTTTGGATAGTACAATCCCTTTTTCTCTGTGCTATCCCATTATTAGTTTACACATAAACATCACTCGGTGATGTTTATGTACAAATTGACATTTGAAAAAAGAGTTTGGATAGTAAAGCAATGGCA